>JAKAKP010000157.1 GCA_021813445.1 Deltaproteobacteria bacterium | reverse complement strand
GCTCAGTTCCCGGGAAAGTTTCAGGCGCTGGGCCTCGCCGCCGGACAGGGTGGTGGCTGCCTGGCCCAGTTGCAGGTAGCCCAGGCCCACGTCCGCCAGGGTCTGGAGCTTGTCCCGGATACTGGGCACTGCGCCGAAAAACTCCAGGGCCTGGTCTACCGTGAGTTCCAGGACTTCAGCGATATTCTTCCCCTTGTAGCGGATCTCCAGGCTGGCGGCGTTGTAGCGCAGGCCCCGGCAGACCTCGCAGCGCACGTAGACGTCCGGCAGGAAGTGCATCTCGATCTTGTTGATGCCCTCGCCCCGGCAGGCCTCGCAGCGCCCGCCCTTGACGTTGAAACTGAAGCGGCCGGGCTTGTAGCCCCGGGTCCGGGCCTCCGGCACCTGGGCGAAGAGTTCTCGCACCTCGGTGAAAAGGCCGCTATAGGTCCCCGGGTTGGAGCGGGGGGTGCGGCCGATGGGGCTCTGGTCGATGTTCACCACCTTGTCCAACTGCTCCACCCCGTCGAGCGCGGTGTAAGGGGCCGCGGGCACCTTGGCCCGGTAGAGCTTCTGGCGCAGGGCCGCGTACAGGGTGTCCATGATCAGAGTGGACTTGCCGGAGCCGGAGACCCCGGTGACGCAGTTCAAGACCCCCAGGGGGATGGTCACCTCTAAATCTTTCAGGTTGTGTCCTTGCGCTCCCTGAAGCCTGATAAAACCTTTGGGCTTGCGGCTCTCTATGGGGAGGGGAATCTCCCGCTTGCCGGAAAGATAGAGGCCGGTCAAAGATTGGGGATGGCGCACCAGTTGGGCCGGGGTGCCCCCGCAGATCACCTGGCCCCCTTCCCTGCCCGCGCCCGGGCCCATGTCCACCACGAAGTCCGCCTGGCGGATGGTTTCCGGGTCGTGCTCCACGACGATCACGGTATTGCCTAGGTCCCGCAGTGTCTTCAAGGTATTCAGGAGTTTTTGGGTATCCCGGGGGTGCAACCCGATGCTGGGCTCGTCCAGGATATAGAGCACGCCGCTCAGCTTGGAGCCGATCTGGGTGGCCAAGCGGATGCGCTGGGCCTCCCCCCCCGCCAGGGTGGCGGTGGCCCGGTCCAGGGAGAGATAATCCAGGCCCACTTCCTTCAAGAAACCCAGGCGGTCGGCGACCTCCTTGAGGACCCGGCGGCCGATCTCCCGCTGCCGGGGATTGAGTTCCAGGTTCCGGAACCACTCCAGGGTCTGGGCCACGGTGAGGCGGGTCAACTCACTGATATTGCTGCCGTTGATCTTCACCGCCAGGGCCTCCCGGCGGAGCCGGGCGCCTTTGCACTCCGGGCAGGGCTGCACGCTCATGTACTGCTCGATCTCTTCCCGGATCAGGGGGGAATCCGTCTCCTTATAGCGCTCTTGCAGCAAAGAAATCACGCCGGGGAAGGGCCGGGGCACCAAGAAGCGGCGGCCTCCCTGCTCGTAGAAGAAATCGATGCGCTCCCCCTGGGACCCGAAGAGCAGGACCTGCTGCACCCGGGGGTCCAGGTCCCGGAAGGGGGTGTGGATGGAGAAGTGGTAATGCTTCTCCAGGGCCTCCAGCAACTGCTGGTGGCGCAGGGAATGGCGGTGGGCCCAGGGGCGGATGGCCCCTTCCCGGAGGCTCAGGTCTTCATTGGGGACCACCAGGTCCGGGTCAATGACCAGCTTGGTGCCCAGGCCGCTGCACCCCGGGCAGGCCCCCTGGGGGCTGTTGAAGGAAAAGAGGCGGGGGGTGAGTTCGGGGAGGCTGACCCCGCAGTGGTCGCAGGCGAATTTCTCGCTGTACAAAAATTCCTCGCCGCCCGAGACCGCCACCCGCACCACGCCTTCGGCCAACCTGAGGGCCAGTTCCAGGGAATCGGTGAGCCTGGGGCCCAGGTCCGGCTTGATCACCAGCCGGTCCACCACCGCTTCAATGGTATGGCGGCGGTTTTTGTCCAGGATGGGCAGTTCCTCCAGCTCCACCACCTCGCCATTCAAGCGGATGCGGCTGTAGCCTTCCCGCTGCAGCCTCTCCAGGAGCTTTTGATGCTCGCCTTTGCGGTTGACCACCACCGGGGCCAGGAGGGTGATCCTGGTCCCTCCGGGCAGGCCCATGACCTGGTCCACCATTTGCGGCACGCTCAAGGAGGCGATGGGCCGGCCGCACTTATAGCAGTAGGGAGTGCCGATGCGGGCGAAGAGCACCCGGAGGTAATCGTAAATCTCGGTGGCGGTGGCCAAAGTGGAGCGGGGATTGCGGGAGGCGCTGCGCTGCTCGATGGCGATGGCCGGGGAGAGTCCCTCGATATACTCCACGTCCGGCTTGTCCATGAGTTCCAGGAACTGGCGGGCGTAGGCGGAGAGAGACTCCACATAGCGCCGCTGCCCCTCGGCGTAGAGGATATCGAAGGCGAGGGTGGATTTGCCGGAACCGCTCACCCCGGTGATGACGATCAACTGCTCCCGGGGCAGTTCCAGGTCGATATTCTTCAGGTTATGTTCCCGGGCGCCCCGGATAACAATCTGGTTAGGGGACATCGCTCAATCAGGCCCTAAAGGCCGGCAGTGTGAGGCTTAGGGCGGGTGTTTACCGGCAGGACCCGGGTTGGTTTAGCCACGCTGGGTTTCGGCCTTGGGCTTGCGGCCCCGTTTCTTTTTGAGTTCATATTGCACGAATTTCACCCCCTGGGCCCGGCCGGCCCCCCCTGGCCACAGCAGGGGTCCGTTGCCTAAAAGATTGGCAATCTCTGCCAGGGACAGGTCCAGGTAATTAGGGGGGATCACCTTGATTTCCAATTTTTGGCCCCGGGTGGGGCGTTCTTTGACTCGGGACATGGGTACTTTCCTTACTCATACTCGCGTAACATAGACCAGAAAACTGCGGGCCCGCGGCCTCTCCGGGCCACAGCCGCAATCCTCCGAGGGAAGTTCTTCTTTATAATTTAATGAAGTCGGCGGCAAAAAACACCGAAAAAAAACCCGCGGGACGCAGAGATTAACTTATCAGAATTTATAACTATTGGAAATATCAAGGTAATATTTTTTACATCTTTTTCTGCCAGGTGGCGTCAAACTGGCAGCCTGGCGCCGGCTGCAGGCCGCGCCAAGGCCCAAACGAGTGATTCTTTACGCCGCGACGCTTCGTTCAGAATGACAGAAGATGGATTTTGTGAAGGTCTGGGCTGGGGATCAATCCGTCCCGGCCAGGCAGACCCGGTCCCGGCCTGCCTGTTTGGCCCGGTACAGGGCCAGATCCGCGGCTTGCAGAATTGCCAGGGGGGTGGTGCCGTCCCCCGGAAACATGGCCACTCCCAAAGAAAGGGTAATGGGCTCCAGAAATCCCTGCCCGTGGAGCACCCTCAATTGTTGGGCGGCTTCCCGCAATTTTTCGGCGCGCTCCACCGTTCTTTCGGTGGTAACATCCCGCAAAATGAGGGTGAATTCTTCGCCGCCATAGCGGCAGGCGATATCGTTGCCCCGGATATGCCGCTGCAAAAACGCGCCCATTTCCCGGAGCAGAGCATCCCCGGCTTCGTGGCCAAAGGTGTCGTTAAAGCGCTTGAAATGGTCAATATCCACCATAATGACCCCCACTTGCTTACCCTGGCGTTCCGCCCGGCGCAGCTCCCGTTCGATGCATTCTTCCAGGTAGCGCCGGTTGAACAGGCCGGTGAGGGGGTCCCTGATAGAGAGACGCTGCAGGGTCTCTTGCAGCTTTAACTTGGCCAGGGCCAATCCCAGGTATTCGGACACTCTGCCCGCCAGTTCCTGCTTGATTCCCGCTTGGGCCGGATCGGGAGAGCCCAGCAAGACATGGAACATACCGATGGCCTCGCCGTGGGCCACTAAAGGAACGCAAATATAGGCCTCGTTTTCCGGGTCCACATGGCGGCATTTAAAGCCGGCCCGGATTTCCACGGCGCCGTGGGGCCGGCCGCGGCGCAGGGCCCAGCATTCGTCCGGGGCCACCACCATCTCCGCCGGCAGCGCCTCGCCCCAGACCGCGGTGGCCTCCACCATAGTGCGGGAGGGATTAAAGATATAGAGGGCGCCGGAGTCATAGGGAAATAACTGCTGGAGAGACTGCTTGATGGCGATGTAGGCTTCTTCAATGGTATTGCAGCTTTGCAGGAGTTCGCCCATCTGGCCCAGGAGGCTGATCTCGATATTGCGTTGTTCCAGTTCCTTGGACCAGACCAGAAGCCGCTCATTAGCCTCTTTCAATTGGGCGTTCTGCTCGGCCACCGTGGCTTCCAGCTCCTTGCGGTCGGTGATGTCAAAGATGAAGCCGCTGATGTATTGGACCTGCCCCTCGGGATCGCAGATAATCTGACCCCGCTCATGCACCCAGATGACATCGCCCCGCTGGTGCTTTATGCGATACTCCCGCATATAAGTCTTGTCGCCCTTCAGGGCCTGGACAAAGATATGCTTGGCTTCGTCCCGATCTTCCGCAACAATCAGATCGGTCCATTTCAGGCGGTGGGAGTCAAACTCCCCCTTGGAATAACCGGTCAGGTACTCAATCTTGCGGTCATAGGTATCCACCGCCCCGTCCAGATAGCCTTTGGCCAGGACCGCGGGGATATTGTCGATGACAATGCGGAACTCCTCCTCGGTTTGCCGCAGTTCCTCCTCCAGCCGCTTCTTCTCGGTGATATCGAAAAATAAACCCGTGATATAGGCCGCCTTGCCTTGCTCATCCCGGATGATATGACTCCGCTCACTGATCCAGACAATGCCGCCCTGTTTATTTTTGATCCTGAACTCCCGGACATAAGCGTCGCCGGCCTTAAGGGCCTGGATAAAGTCCTCCTTGAAACGCTCCAGATCTTCTTCCAGGATCAAATCGGTCCATTTCAAGCGGCGGGATTCGAATTCCTCTTTGGCGTAGCCGGTGAAGGATTCCACTTTGCGATCGAAAAGATCGATGGAGCCGTCCAGGTATCCCTTAAACAGCACCGCGGGCAAGTTGTCGATTACTATCCGGAAATCCTGTTCCATCTCCTTCAAGTCCTCTGGGAGGTGCGCAAGGCATCGAATTTATTATACGAATACTGCGCTATCTTCAGGATTGTCAAGTGATTTAGATAAAGGGAAACCTTCGTGACCCCCTATTTGATTCCCCAAGTTTCCATCAAAGAGAATCTTCTGCAGGGGGGACCCGCGTCTACCACCGTGGGAGGCCGCATCAATGAATGCGCCCACTGCCACTGGCAGATATTACTGCTCACTGCCCACTCTCCTCAGCGGTTGAACTGCCCCAACTTGGCGGTCAATTCCTCCACCGTTTTAATGGCCGGGCGGCAGGTGAAATTGTGGCAGAGAAAAGCGGTGGGCCCCGCGCCCAGGGGACCGTAGGTCCGGGCCGCGGGGGAGAGCTGCTCCAGCAGGGCGCAATCCCCGGGATTTTTCAGGAGCAGGCGTCTTTCCGGCAAAAAGGGTAGATAAGCCGCATGCAGCATCTCCTGGAGGCGGAGGTCGCCGGGATCGCCCACCAGAGTGAGGTCCAGGGGGGGAGAGAGATAGAGCACGGCCACGGTCCACAGGTGGGCAAAGCCGAATGCGCTTTCCTGGCTTCCAGCCTGCAGGCGGCGGAGAATGGCCAGGGCCCGGTCCCGGTAGCGGGGCTCTTCAGTGAGCCGGTGGAGCTTGAGGCAGACCCGGGCGGCCATGGAGTTGCCCGAGGGGATGGTCTGATCAAAGATGCTTTTGGAGCGGACCAGGGGGCTGTCGTGCTCCTGGGCCACATAGAAATAAAGGCCGTCTGCGGGGTCCAGGAATCTTTCGTCCAGGATGGCCATTAGCCTCTGGGCCTGGGTCAGCCAGGCCGGGTCGAAATCGGTCTCATAGAGGTCCAGCAAGGCCTGGGCCAGAAAGGCATAGTCCTCGGAGAAGCCGGGGCCGCTGACCTGGCCCGCAACATAGCTCCGATGGAGCACGTCACCTTGCAGGAGAGTCTCCAGGATAAACCGGGCGGCCCGGGCCGCGGCCTCACAGTAGCGGGGCTCCCCCAGAACCTGGGCGCCCTGGGCCAGGGCGGAGAGCATGAGGCCGTTCCAGGAGGTGATGATCTTCTCATCCCGGTGGGGCTTTACTCGGTTTTCGCGCTGCCGGTGCAGCAGCGCCCTGGCCTCCGCCAGGGCCGCGTCCGCCTGCTCCGGAGTTTTGGCAAACTTGGCCGCCAGTTCCTCCCGGCTCAGGGGCCGGGTCAGGATGTTCAGGCCCTCGAAATTTCCCTCCCGGGTAATCCCCAGGGCCGCGGCGGCCAGGGGCGCCAGGTCTGGACCCACGGCCCGCTCCACTTCCCGCAGGCTCCAGACGTAGTATTTCCCCTCCACCCCTTCGCTGTCCGCGTCCCAACCGGCATAAAAGCCGCCCCCGGGGGCCTGCATCTCCCGGAGGACAAAATCCAGGGTCTCAGCGGCGATGCGCCGGGACAGAGGCGCGCCGGTGAGCTGGAAATGGGCCAGGTAGAGGGGGACCAGTTGGGCGTTGTCGTAGAGCATCTTCTCAAAATGGGGCACCACCCAGGCGGTGTCCACCGTATAGCGGTGGAAGCCGCCCCCCAACTGGTCATAGATGCCGCCCCGGGCCATCTTTTCCAGGGTAAAGGCCAATTTTTCCAGAAACTGGCTCTCGCCGGAATAACGGTAGTAATGTAAGAGAAAGCTCCATTCCAGGGAGAGAGGGAATTTGGGGGCTTCGCCCAAGCCGCCGTTTTCGGGATCAAAGGCCTTAAGAAGGCTATGCGCGGCCAGGGACAGGGCTTCCGCATCAGGCTCCGGTCCTGCCTCGCCCGTGGCCTCGATTTTCTCCAGGTGGTCAATCACCCGGCGGGACAATTCCGCCATCTGCTCCCGGTTCTGGCGGTAAGCCTGGATCAGGGCCAGCAGCAGCCGGGAGAATCCCGGCAGCCCGCCCCGGTCCGTGGTGGGGAAATAGGTGCCCCCGTAAAAGGGCTTCATGTCCGGGGTGAGAAAGACGGATAAAGGCCAGCCGCCCCGGCCGGTGAGCGCGGTGACCACCTTCATGTAGGTCGCGTCCAGGTCGGGCCTTTCCTCCCGATCCACCTTGATGCTGATGAAATGTTCGTTCAGTAGCGCGGCGATGCCTTCATCTTCAAAGGATTCGTGGGCCATGACGTGGCACCAATGGCAGGTGGAGTAGCCGATGCTCAGGAAGATGGGCTTATTTTCCTGGCGGGCCCGCTCCAGGGCCTCCGGGCCCCAGGGATACCAGTCCACGGGGTTGTATTTATGCTGCAGCAGATAGGGACTGGAGGCCTGGGCCAGGTGGTTGGTGCGGGGTTCTACATGCATCGGCGGTTCCTCAATGGTCAGGAGATGAATAAGTTAAGTATGTCAATTTCTGGGGGCAACCACCTTCCCAGAAAAGACATGGGCCTGGAACTTCATTATTTTTTAAATTTCGTCCAAATCTTGCTTACGGCATCCTCCAGCCCCTCCCGGGCCTTTTCCGCCCGTCCCTTGAGGGATTCCCATTTATCCGCGCCGGCTTCCTTCAGTTCCTGGAGCTTCTGCCGGGCCTCCTGCTGCTTGGCGGTCAATTCCACCACTTTTTTATCGATCTCCACTTTGGCTTCTTCCCCGGCCTTGGCGGCCTTGGCCTTCAGTTCCGCCACCTTGGCATCCAGCTGTTCCAAGGCTTCCGCCATTTTCCGCAAGTAGGTCTTCTTTTCTTCCATCGGTCCTCCCGGCGCCGACAGGCGCTCAAAGATACGCGGCCCTGAGATTTCCCAGTCCTCGGGAAATTTGGCGATCTGAGGGAACGCTATTGCTAAGTTAAGGCCCAAGGGCCTTGAGTCAAGGGAGGCTCAGATGCTGGTCAGGTCGGAAAATTCCTGATCCCGGGCCAGACGTCCCAATTCCTCCAAGAGTTTTTGCAACTCCGCAGCATCCCGGAACTTGACCTCCAGGTGGAAGTCCGGGCCTTCAAAGGCCGGGGGCGGTTGCAGCCGCAGGCGGGGGTGATGCCGCAACCCCAGCCGCTGTAACCCGGTCTGAAAGCCCTGTTGCGCCGCAGAGAAGCGGGGCGAGACCAGTTTCTGGAGCAGCAGGCGCACGGCCGCGGCCTTGGCCTGAAGATTCCCGGCCTCCGCCCGCAAATATTGACGAAACTCTTCCCGGGAGAGGATCTCCGCCGGTGGTGCGCCTTCCCGCCGGGCCAGGAGGTCAAGGCCTTGAAGAAATTCCTCCTGTTTGCTTTGGGACAGGGGCAACTCCTCCAGAAAAGCCGCCACCGCCCCCCGATCCCGGGGCCCCCAGGAGGCCAGCATCTGGGCCGCGGGCAGGGATAGCCGCCCCCGAGCCGCAAGTAACTGCAAAGGCTCCTCCAGGACGGCCAGCGCCAGGAGCCGCTCTAAAAGAGTTAAAGAAGGCGCCAGCCCCAAACACGGGAGAAATTTTTGGATGACGGTCTGGCGGTCCCAATGCTGCTGCAGCCGCACCACCAGCAGGGCCTGTTCCAAAGGATTAAACCCCCGGCTGAGGGCGTTGTCGTGGAGGTGGATCAGGAGGCAGCGGGCCTCGGGAGTATCCGCGGGCAGGACCCGGGCGGTCACCTCCTCCCAGCCCAGGCGGACCGCGGCCAGCAGCCGCTTCCAGCCCGTAACCACCTGGAAGCGGTCTCCGTCAACGGCTCGCACCCAGGGGGGATTGAGCAACCCTACTTCCTGAAGGGAGGCTTTCAGGGAGGAGAGGTCCGGTACCGGGGGAAAGACAAAAGTGTGATCTGCCTGGTCCAGGGCGTTCAATGAGATTTCCCGGCAGGAGGCGGCGGCGATCATGAAAATCAGGGGACTTTCCGGCCCTGAGGAGCTGCGTTAATACCAGTAGCCATAGGGATAATATGGTCGCGGGGGATAATAGTAACCATAGTACGGAGGCGGATAAGCTCGCGGCGGAGGATATGCCCCTGGAGGCGGAGCGACGCCGGGCGGGAGCGTGGCGGCCGGGGGCTGGGCGGTTGCCGGAGGCTGGTTGCCCCCTGGCGGCGGCGTGACGTCCGGAGACTGCTGATCGGGATAAACGCCATACTGCTTATAATAATCCTCGCGCCAGCGCTGGTAATCCTCCTGGGACTGTTGCTGCTGCTGGCGGTTGTAGTCGTCCCAGGCCTGTTGCTGCTGTTGCTGATAATCCTTTTGGGCCTGTTCCCGCCGCTGATAATAATCCGTCCATTGCTGCTGCATCTCCGGAGAGAGGCGGTTCCAGGCCGCGTCGTCCTGGGACGGCGGATAGGGCGGATACATGGGCACACACCCCATGGCCATGGTTGCCGCCAAAACTGCCAAACCCATCAGGCTGAAAAAGTGCAAGGAAATCATCTCCCCCCAAAAATGATTGGGGTTTGCTCATTATATTAAACTATTCGAGATGAATATCTGATTTTTTAGATCAAAATTCCAGGGATAAGTTAAGGGGGGTGAGCGCAGCAGGAGAAAAATGTCCAGGAGAAAATTCCTCCAGATAGAGAAACAGCAAAGGGAGGCTGAGTCTGTCTCAGTCTCCCTTGCCCCTTTTGGAAGCAGAAGCGGATATCATCCGCCCCTGCCGGTAATACTACTTCCCGATGACCAGGATGATGGCGTCTTTGGCGACGCTGGCGCCGGGTTCGAAGTTGATGGCTTTGATGGTGCCGGACGCGGGGGCGGGGAGGCTGTTTTGCATCTTCATGGCCTCCAGCACGCAGACCAGGTCGCCCGTGGCCACTTTGTCGCCCACTTTCACCCCGTAACTGATGATCATCCCCGGCATGGGGGCCCGCAAGGGCACGTCGCCGGAGGCCAGGGTGGCTTCCGTCGCGGGGGCCGCGGCCGCGGGTTTGGGAGCCGCGACCGCCACAGGCTGGAAGCCTGGGCCACCAGGCATGGGCATGGGGGTGACGCCGGTCAAGACCGGCGCGCCGGAGGTGCACTCCACTTCCACCGCGTAGTACTGCCCGTCCACGAAGACGTTGAAGGTGCGCAAGCCCGGGCCTTTCTCCGGGGCCGCCTTCTCCAGGGAATCCAGGAGCTCCTTGACCTTGGCGAAGAGCTTTTTGGACTTGATGGTGGAATAGACCTCGTCCTCCAGCTTCACCTGCTCCAGGGTCTTGGCCTTCACTTCATCCGGGATGGGCTCCAGCCCATACTTCCACTTGAGGAAGCGCTGGCCGGTGGTGGGATAGAGCGCATAGATCAGGACGTCGCCGTCGTTTTTGGCCAGGCCCTTGGTGTCGGCCACCGCCTTGTCCCACTCGGGCTCGAGGATCTCCCCGGGCCGCTTGGTGGTGGGGGTCTCGCCCCGCTCGTAGCCCTTCAAAATGATCTTTTGCACCTTTTTGTCCATGGGCGCGGGCGTCTTGCCGTAGAGGCCGTAGGCCAGGCCCTTGACCTCCGCGGGCACCATCTGGTAGCGCCCGAAGAGCACGTTCATCACCGCCTGGATGCCCACGATCTGGGAGGTGGGGGTAACGAGCGGCGGGTAGCCCAGCTCTTTCCGGGTCTGGGGCAGGTCCGCCATTACCTCCAGGATCCGGTCCAGGGCGTTGGCCTCTTTGAGCTGGTTCACCAGGTTCGAGTACATGCCGCCGGGAATCTGGTGCAGGAGCACCCCGGTGTCGATCTGGGCCATCTTCGAGGTATCCAGCAGATCCCGGTATTTCACCGCCACCTTCTCCAGGTCCTGGCCGATCTCGATGAGCTTGGCCAGATCCATGTCCGTTTCCCGCTCCGTCTGCTCCACCGCCACCAGCAGGGGCTCGATCGCGGGCTGGGAGGTGCGCAGCGCAAAGGGCGAAAGGCAGGTGTCCAGCACGTCCACGCCCGCCTCGATGGCCTTCAAGTAGCTCATGGAGCCCTGGCCCGAGGTGTAGTGGGTGTGGAATTCCACCGGGATTTTTATAGTTTCTTTAATGGCCTTGATGATTTCATAGGCGTCATTCGGAGAGACCATGCCCGCCATGTCCTTGAGCACGAAGGAATCCGCGCCCATGTCTTCGCAACGCTTGGCGAAGTCCACGTAGTATTTCAGGTTGAAGATGGGGCCGCCCATGCGCCTTTGCGTCAGGGAATAGCAGACCGCGGCCTGGAAATGGGCCATCAGGCCCTGCTTCTTGGCGTCCATCAGGGCCTTCACCGACACTTCCCAGTTGCGCATGTCGTTAAGCGCGTCAAAGACCCGGAAGACGTCCACGCCCGCTTCCGCGGTGTAGCGCACGAAGCGGTAGGTGAGGTCGTCCGCGTAGTTGCGGTAGCCCACCAGGTTTTGGCCCCGCAGCAGCATCATGGTGGGGGTCTTCTTCAAGATCCCCTTGATGGTGCGGATGCGCTCCCAGGGGTCGTCGCCCAGGAAGCGGTGGGTGGTGTCAAAGGTGGCGCCACCCCAGACCTCGATGGCCCAATAGCCCATCTGGTCCATGCGTTCCATGAAGGGCACGATGTCTTCGGTGCGCATCCGGGTGGCCAGCAAAGACTGGTGGCCGTCCCGGAAGGTGGTGTCCGTGAATTTGATGGGGTTTTTTCCGGCCATTTCAAAACTCCTGTTTTCGGTTTTCGGTCTTCGGTAGGGTGCGTCCTACGCACCAATTTCAGCTATCAGTTCAAGGTTCAAAGTTCAAAGTTCAAGGTTTTTAAGGCCCAACTTTGAACCTTGAACCTTGAACTTGGAACTACCTCAACGAGCGCCGCTGCATCAGCAGCCGCATCTGCATGGCCGCGCTGCGGCCCGCCAGGCCCCAGAGGTTGGCAGGCGGAGCCGGGACCTGGGCCGCGCTGGCCGCCAAGGCCGCGGCCTGGCAGGCCTCTTCATCGGCGATATACGCGGAAATCGCCCCGCTGATGGCCGCTAGAATTTGGGGTTTGATGGACATCTCAACCTCGTCGGTTTTGAGTTCAAGGTTCAAAGTTCAAGGTTCAAGGTTTTTCAGGTCCAACTTTGAACCTTGAACCTTGAACTTGGAACTAATTTTTAAACCGGGATGTTCCCGTGCTTCTTGGCGGGCAGCGTCTCCCGCTTGGTGCTCAAAGTCTCCAGGGCCTCGATCAGCCTCGGCCTCGTCTCCCGGGGCAGGATCACCTGGTCCACAAAACCCCGGGACGCAGCAATGTAGGGGTTGTAGAGCAGGTTCTCGTAGTTGTCGATAATCTCCTGGCGCTTGGCCGCGGGGTCCGCCGCGGCCGCGATCTCTTTCCGGAAGATGACGTTGGCCGCGCCGGACGCGCCCATGACCGCGATCTCGGCGGTGGGCCAGGCCAGGACCAGGTCCGCGCCCAGGTCCCGGGAGCACATGGCCAGATACGACCCGCCGTAGTCCTTGCGGGTCACCAGGGTGAGCTTGGGCACCGTGGCCTCGGAGTAGCACCACAGGAGCTTGGCGCCGTGCCGGATGATGCCCCGCCATTCCTGGTCGCTGCCAGGCAGATACCCGGGCACATCGGCGATGGTCAAGAGCGGCACGTTGAACGCGTCGCAGAAGCGGATGAAGCGGCAGGCCTTGTCCGCCGCGTCCACGTCGAGACACCCCGCCATGACCGTGGGCTGGTTGGCGATGATGCCCACGGAGCGGCCGCCTAACCGGGCGAACGCGGTGATGATGTTCCGGGCATATAAGGCCTGGGGCTCGAAGATCTCGCCGTTGTCGACGATGGCCTTGATCACGTCGTACATATCATAGGAGGCCCGGGCGCTGTCCGGGACGATGGCGTCCAGGGCCGGCTCCTGGCGGTTCGCCGGGTCGGCGCAGGGGACCAGGGGCGGGTCTTCCATGTTGTTGCTGGGCAGATACGACAGCAGCGTCTTGATCTGCTCGATGGTGTCCTGGTCGGATTCCCCCGCGAAGTGGGCCACGCCGCTCTTCTGGTTGTGGGCCATGGCCCCGCCCAGGTCCTCGAAGGTGATCTCTTCGCCGGTGACGCTCTTGATCACGTCCGGGCCGGTGATGAACATATACGAAGTCTTTTTCACCATGAAGATGAAGTCCGTCATGGCCGGGGAGTAGACCGCGCCCCCCGCGGTGGGGCCCATGATGGCCGAAATCTGGGGGATGACCCCACTGGCGATGGCGTTCCTATAGAAAATCTGGCCGTAGCCGGAGAGCGAATCCACCCCTTCCTGGATGCGGGCGCCGCCGGAGTCGTTGAAGCCCACGAAGGGGACGCCGGCTTTCAGCGCCAGGTCCATGACCTTGCAGATCTTTTTGCTGTGCATCTCCCCCAAGGACCCGGCCCGGCTCGTAAAGTCCTGGGAAAAGGCAAAGACCGGGCGCCCCTGGACTTTGCCGAAGCCGGTGATCACCCCGTCCGCGGGGATCTCCACCTTTTCCATGCCGAAGTTGACGCACCGGTGGGTGACAAACAGATCGGTCTCCCGAAAGGTCCCGGGATCAAAAAAGAGGTCCAACCGCTCCCGGGCCGTGAGCTTCCCGGCAGCATGCTGCTTCTCCACCGCCTTCAACCCACCCATCCCCTTCACCCGGGCCTCTTTCTCCTGCAGTTCTTTGACCCGCTGGGCCACGGTTTTCATAGGCTACTCCTCTGTATCTGGCGCATTTCCCTTTTTTTTAAAATCAAGGGATACGGAAAAATTCAGAGCCAAGATTATGGCAGGAATTGTAGAGATTTTTTAGCAGGTGTAGGCTGGATAGAAAATCAGATAATCTCTGATTTTATTGTCAAAAAATTTCTTACAACGCTCCAGGAGCAATTGTTTATAACTATACGGAAAAGCACGCCTTATTGCTGGTTGTACACTTGCACAATTTCTTTTAAAAAACTGTAATTTTTCGGAAATTTTTCCAGAAAGTCCCGGTCCAGAACCGGTCAAGGAAGTCTGCAAACTGGAAGCCAAACGTATTGCCGTGGAGCTGGAGTTTCTGGCGCTTCTGGCGACCATGCCCGCAGACGGTTTCGTCCAGAAGGATTATCAATTCGTTTTGGATCGCCATGAAGACGAAGCGGCCTCCGTGTTGGCCCAGGCCCGGGTGTCTCCTGCTATCGCTTTCCCAGTTCCATGGCCCCGGACTGAAACAAAGATCGCCAGAGAGACCGCAACAGCTTCGTTCGTCTCATCGAATGGTGCTGGATGCCCGGCGACCTGGTGTTCATTTTTCTGGGGGTGGTCCCCATGGTGATGGCCGCAGCCTTGACCTACTGGATGATCATCCGGGAAGAGAGCGCTGCCTCCCCGGCACCTGCTGGTGAATAGAAGGGAGAAATGCTGGGTTGTTAGCAGGTCAAGCCCCTTCGCCCCCTAAATCAAAACTAACTCTCCGGCTCCAACCTGGACGCATAGTTACGGACCAGCCCGGGTTGGCTGGCCAGCTGTTCCCAGGTTCCTGCCACGGCCACCCGGCCCTGCTCCAGGACGATGATGCGTTCGGCCAGGCGCAGGCGCTCCCCCCCGGAGAGCCGTACCCCCTGGTCCCCCACCACCGTGTCCAGCCCCTGGGGCAGGCGGGACACGAAATCCGCGGCCGCAGCCATTCGCAGCACCTCCCACAACTCCTCCTCGTCCCGGCCCTCCTGGGCCCACAACAGGCGGGTGGCCGCGTTGGTGCGGGTAAAATCGAGAACCTGCTGCACCAACCGGCCGGTGGCCTGGCGGAAGTGCCGGGTATAATGCAGCTCCAGACCGTAACTCTTGGCCACTTTCATACCGCCGAGATAATCCGTTATCACCGCGAACATTCCTTTGCCTGCCAGGTTGAACTATCTTCCATGACGAGAAAAAGACCTCAGTTCTATCTGATCGGCGGCTCAAGAATTAGAATCATCATGGATAGGGAACAGCCAGCATTGCCGATGATAACAATACTTGGGGGGATCTATCTAACCACTGCCGCTCCCCCGTCCTGAGAAGCTATTTCCAAACCTCTTTTTCTGTCATCCTGAACGTAGTGAAGGATCTCAACGACTCGAAAATACGAGATTCTTCGCTCCGCTCAGAATGACAGTTTAGGGCAATATGAGGTTTTGCAATGGTTTCTAACTACATGATAACGATTGGAAGATACTATTACACTTTTAGATAAAATAGAAGAGAAAGGCGAAGAACGGCATCATCCCACCTTAGCTACGAAAGTGACCCTATGGACCCTAACGGGCGGGCTGGCGGGATCTAATTCTTCCCGGCTGTTTGAATCGCCGCGGCAATATCCTGGCTGAGCTTGGCCAGCGCCTGGCTCTGGGCCGCGACCAAAGCGGCGTAATCCGCCCCGCTCACCGGCTCTCGAATACTGGATCGATGCATTTTAACCAGCTTTTTCTCCTGGCCTTGCAAGATACTCCAGCGCACCTCCAGCCAGGCGGCGTCGCCCAGGCGGCCATCGCAGCGAATGATATCCAGGACCACCTGGTAGTCGATGGGCACGGACAGGCGCCAGGGATAGAGATAGATCCGCTCGGTCCCCAGGAGAACCCCGAGATTGTCGGCCAGCACATTATCAAAGTTATCCTTGAAGGAGCCCACCCAGCGGTCGAACTGGGCTTTTACCGCCTGATTGTCCCCTGTGCGGGTGACAATCAAGGATTCGTCGAGGTAATCGGCCATTTCGACGGGACCGATGCCGATGACCGTGTTTGGGGGCAGGCTTTTCCTGGAACTCGTCGGCTCTGCCGGTATCGGGTTCAAGGTGTAAAAGCGGGGCGATTGACTCCGGCAGCCGCCCAAAAAGATGACCGCCAGGGCCAGGATAACCGGAAGGCCCCGCACAAGTGAAGTCACTCTCATGTTATTTACCTCCAGAACTCCCCTTGCCCCGCAGGAAGGCCTCGGGATGCTGGTCCAAATAATCGGCCAACTGCCGCAGCGACCGGCTCATGGCGGCAATCTCCTTCAGGGTGTTATCCATTTGCACCATCAGCGGCGAGTCTTCGGAAATGACGCCTCTGGTGGAAGACATGGTTTTTTCCAAACCCGACGCCACCGCGCCGATCTGAGTGCTGGCATCCCGGGCCAGCTTGCCCACATCCTTGACCGTTTTTTTCATGTCGCCCGCCAACGGATCCACCTGACGCCCCACCTTACCCACGAGCTTATGGGTGCTCTGCAGGGTTTCTTTCAAGGCCTTGACGCTGGCCAGCAGTTCCGGGTTGTTGACGAAATGGTCAATTCCGGACAGGGTCGATTCTATCTTCCGGCGCAGCGCCTCGAGATCCAGCTTCCCCAGGGCGTTGGTCAGCCTTTCGGTGGTGGACTCGCAGGTGGGAATCACCATCAGGTCCTTATATTCCTTGTCGATTACTGCCGGAGGATAACAGACCTTTAAGTTGGGATAAAAATCCAGCTCGATGGCCAACTGCCCGGTAATAAAACTCTGCGTGGTCAGGACGGCCCGCAGACCCTTCTCGATGAGCCTGGGTAAATTCTTCCGGGGATTAGTGAGAATTCGGCCGCCTCCCGCCACATGAAATTTATCCGGCTCCACTTCGATAACAATGGGGATTTTGGCCTCCAACTTAGCAATGTCGGCCTGGATGACAATGCTGTAAACCGAGCCGATCTGCACGCCCTGGAACAGCACCGGTGACCCCAAAGTCAGCCCTTTGACGGAACCATCGAAATACAACACAAATTTCTGGGTCCTCTTGAAAAACTTGCCGGAACCGAAGACCACCAGGCTGACCGCCAGGATGATCACCGCGATGACCACAAAACCGCCGATCATCATTCTGTTTGCCTGTTTACCCATCTTTGCCTATCCTGTTATCTAAGATTTCGCCCCGGGTTAAAAACAGGTGCAGATTGGGATCACGACTTTCGGCCAAAAGCTGGTTCGGGTTGCCCGTGGCGGTCATGGTGCGTTTGGAGACGTCTAAAAATACGGAGTTGGTGCCAATGGCGAATATGCTGGCCAGCTCATGGGTCACCACCACCATGGTGGTGCCCAGGCTTTCCCGCAGTTCCAGGATCAGGTCATCCAGGCGGCGGGCGCTCACCGGATCCAAGCCGGCGGAGGGCTCATCGAAAAACAGGATCTCCGGATCGAGGGCCATGGCCCGGGCTATGCCGGCCCGTTTCTGCATACCCCCGCTGATTTCCGAGGGATAATACTCTTCGAAGCCGGCCATCCCCACCAGCGCCAGTTTTAGTTTCACCACCTCCCGAATCCGGGCCGGACTCAGATCCGTATAGGTCTCCAGCGGCAGGGCGATATTTTCGGCCAGGGTCATGGAACTCCAGAGCGCGCCGCTCTGATACATCACTCCGGCCCGGCGCAGGATGCGGTCCCGGGTCGGGGGATCGCCCCCCCAAAAATCCACCCCGCCATAAAAGACCTGACCCTGAGCCGGGGCTTTCAAGCCCACCAGAATGCTCATCAAGGTGCTCTTGCCGCAGCCGCTGCCCCCCATGATGATGAAGATGTCCCCCCGGTCGACGGTAAAGGTCAGGTCCCGCATGAGGACAAAATCGCCATAGGCCATGGTGAGATGGCGCACTGTGATATGGGCTTCCGGTTCCGTCATGGTGCCGTTATCCAGATAGATCAGGGGCGGCGTCGCCCGGCAAAAGCAATGGACTCATATTCCCAGAAAGTTGCAGATTACCGTGATGACTGCGGTGGAGACGATGATGCCCACAATGGCGGTGACCACCGCGGAGGTGGCCGCGTCCCCCACCGCCGCGGCGCTGCGGCCGCACTGCATGCCGCGCATGCAGCCGGCCAGGGCCACGATCACGCCGAAGACAAAGCCGGAAAAGAGGCCGATACCCAGATTCCAAAGCCCCACTGCGTTCACGGTCTCGTTATAGTATTGGAGAAAGCCGATATTCAGCATCCAGACCGCCACCGCCATGCCCCCCAGGATGCCCATAAAATTTGCATAAAGACAGAGCAGAGGCATCATCACCGCCAGGGCCAGCATCCGGGGCAGCACCAGAAATTCCATGGGGGAGATGCCCAGGGTTTTCAGGGCATCGATCTCCTGGTTCACTTGCATGGTCCCCAGTTGGGCGGCGAACGCGCCTCCCGTCCGGCCGGCCATGACGATGCCGGTCATAATCGCAGCCATGAGGCGCACCATGGCTATGCCCACCAAATCGGCCACATAAATCTGGGCCCCGAAGAGCTTCAGCTGGATGGCGCCGATAAAAGCCAGGATCAACCCCACCAAAAAACAGATGAGGGAGACGATGGGCAAGGCCTGGGCGCCCACGGATTGTATGATTAAGCCCAAATCGGCGCGGCGGAACTGGGCCTTGCCGCGCAGCAGCCTGGAAACGGCAATGACCGCGTCCCCGATGAAAGCCAGCAGCTCCCCCCAGGATTGGAAGAAATTGACGGTTTCATTGCCTAAATAACCGAGAAAGGATACCTGCTCTTCCGCCTGGCGGGCATCCTTCTTTTCCGGCACTGCCGCGGCCAATTCCAGCAGTTTCTGCGCCCCCGGGGGGAGGCCGTCGGGGTGCAGGCGGATCTTTTGCTGGGTGCAGAGGGTGTGCAGGTTCATCAGGAAGGTCAACAACCCGGAATCCCAAGCGGCCAGTTCCCGGCTGTCGAAGATCAGGTGACGCACCCCCGCCCGGCCCTGGAGCGCTTTCTGAACCTCATCGGCCTCAGGCAGTTCCCCGCCCAGCTTCCAGCTCCCGGACAGAATTACCTTCAGGGCGTCTGCTGCTGGTTGCTCCACGCTCATGGCACCAGGGGCCGTCATGGGTGTTTTCCTTACTCGAGAGAATGAAACAGAAATCCGCAATTTTAGTTAAGTGATACTTGTCCCATACTTTACCGGTGAATCCAATACCTCGCATACTTTTTAAACCAAATGATTATTTTAAATGGTTTCTACCAGAAGGGAACCCTTGCTGCCAACAAATCCGAGATGGTGCCGCGGATCATTCTCTGTCAGGTCCATTAACAACGATTCACTATCGCCCAAAATGGCCGCCAGCAGGTGGGTGAAATCGTGAGCCCACTGCCCCACTGGTTTCCGTCAGACCTCCATGGGCAGCGACCTGAATATCTTATTCACTAATCGTGAACACCCAATAAAAAATTAAATCCCGTTGAGCAAAGGTATGATTTGGACGTGGAAATTTCTGAATCATAGAAGCAGGGAGCGGCACTTGTGTCTTGGATATCTATGATCAAGTTTTGACTTGTCCATCTGAAAGACACGGGATCAGGCGAACCTTGAAAAAGGGAAGGATTGGTTAGGGAATCAGGCCAAAGCTGGCAATGAGGCAGGCTGTGGTCATCATGGCTTTGGGGCTCCGATCCGTAATAAATATCATCGACTACCGCGGCCAGCCGCTCCGGCGAAGTTTTAAACCAGGCAAGCCTCTCGGGTTGGCTTCCCTCCTCGGCCAGCCCCGGGTTCCGGGCTAACAGGTTATGGAAAAGCTTCCAAGGCGTCATAATCTATCTCTTTTGATTCCGGGGCAATGCTCCTGGCCGCCGCCTCTCCGGAACCAGCAATGATTATTTATTCCAGGCGCCACCTGGGCAGCCAGACATGCACAGTGGTGCCTTGGCCGGGTTCAGAGGCAATCTCCAGTTCTCCCAAATGGCCGGCGACGATGTGGTAGGCTACGGTTAAACCCATGCCGGTGCCTTGGGGCTTGGTGGAAAAGAAGGGATCGAAAACCTGCGCCAAGTCTGCAGGCGCAATTCCCACCCCCGTATCCTTAAGGGTCAGATGCACCCGGTTGGGCTCCACGGTCAGGCCGATATCCAGCCGCCCGCCATGGGGCATGGCCTCCACGGCATTTGCCACCAGATTGCTCAAGGCCAGGGACAGGAGCTGGGGATCCAGGGGCACCGGCGGCACAGATTCAGGGAAGTCTTTATGAACCTGGATCTGCCGCTCCGGGAAGTCGCGGCCCAGGGTGTCCAGCAACTGGTCGATGAGCCCCGGCAATTTGGTAGGCTGCAACACCGGCTCGCCCAACTTGGTGAAGGCTTCAATCTCCCGCACCATCTGCTCTAATTTGTGCACCTGGGCGCTGATCAGGGCCAATATTTCTTGCTGGGGGGCATCCAAGGCGAAATCTTTTTCCAGGCGGTGGGTAAAACCGCCGATAATGGCCACGGGGTTTCTCACTTCGTGGGCCACTCCCTGGGAGAGCTTGCCCAGGGCCGCCAGGCGTTCGGAGCGCAGAAGCTTCGCCTGGGCAATTTTTAGCTCGTCCATGGTAGCCGCCAGCCGGTCTTGCAAGCGGCTATAGAGGCGGGCGTTTTCCATGGCGGTGCCGATCAGGTTGCCCACCAGCGTCAGAATTTCGAGATCCGTTTGGTCAAACCCCCGGGGATCTTTTTTATTCACTACTTCCAGGACCCCCATGAGACGCTCTTTGGATTTCAGCGGCACACATAAAATCGAACGGGTGCAAAAGCTGGAATGCTCGTCAAACCTTTGACAAAAGTGCGGATCCTTGGAGGTGTCCATGACCAGCTGAGGCTCTTCACTCAGGGCTACCGCCCCGGCAATGCCTTCCCCCATTTGCAGGCGCATCTCTTTAATGGCGCAGGCCTTTTCTCCTCTCGCCAAACGGAAAAAGAGGTCACCCTTCTCCGTATCCACCTCAAAAATTGAGCTGGCTTCCGCTTCCAGAAGATATTCGACATAATCCATGGCCTGATTAAGGACCGTCTGGATGTCCAGGGAAGAGTTGATGAGGGCCGAGAATTTCACTAAACGGCATAACTCATCGAAGTCAGAAAGGGGTGAGCGCATGATGCTCCATCACCTGGGTGATTTAATATTTTTGAGGCGACTCACACCGGCCAGCAGCTCTGCATGATGTTTGCCCGGCAGCGTTAGGAAATGCAGATGCCCCTTACCCGGAAAGGAGGTGAAATTCCCAGAGCTCTAAGGCTACCAAAGGCCTGGGTCCAGACGCCCATCCTCCGGGCGTTCCCAGGTTTCACCGCGAAAAACTTCGTAAAGTCTGAGGGTGACGAGAGATAGTAGTTCTGCAGCCGGATAGACTTTGCTGGTCCGGTGCGATTAGGTAAACCACAAGCGTAAATCATGATAGCAGGATACGGGAAAAAGATAAGGGAAAAATGTGCTATGGTCCTCAAACTTTGCCTCCGTGCTTGGAATTTTGGACCATGCCCCCGATACCTCCGCAGAGTAGGAAGATGGGGGGATGATGATGACAAAGAGCCCTCGGGCACCAGCATCCCCCAGAGGGTGAGACCGGCATAGAGGTCGCCCCGCCACCACCGGGGCTGGTAAGCGGGGAGCCAACCGCGGATGGGAAAAAAGGGCGCCAGGGGGGCTGGCGGTTCGCAGTCAACGAGACGTTTCCTCCCAGTCAGCCTTCACCATTTGGAGAATCCGGCCCGCTCTTTCCCCGAAAACCTGGATAGCGTCCCAGTGGGGGGCAGCGAGGACCTTCTGCATCAGAAATCCATCCACGTCGAACCAGCGTGGCAGCACCCCCCCAAGGAAATACCCCCGGGAGCGCAAAAGGTCCACCGCCTGAGCCACCCATGGCCAGGAAAGCTGCAGCCAGACCTGATGGACGATCGCGCCCTGCCGGCCGGCCGCTTTTTCCTCCGCCTCGATAACCGCGGCGAAGTCGCTCCCGGCTGCACCCACCGCAAAGCGGGCGACCTTGGCGAAATCGAAGATTTGGGCGGACACCACGGTATCCTGCTCCGGGGGCAATACCCCGGAAGATAGGACCAACCGGCACTCGTGCTTCATGCCGCCATAGAGGAAGCGCACCGCATCCTCGTAGGCCCTGGGGACATAAATCGTCTGCGGTTTGGGCGAGATGATCTTGAAGTACAATAACGTGGCCACCCGCCCCCCGGCGCTCTCCTCTTTGGCGTAAACCTCGGCGGGCATCAGATCTACCTCCAGGGCGCCGATCATAAATTCCATCTGGGCCCCAATCTTTTGCATGACCAGGTTATTGCAGACAGGCTCCCCAAAAAGGCTGGCAATCCCGAATAACGGAGCCACTTTCGTGACGAGGTGCTCGAACAGCTTGAACCCCAGCTTCTCCCCGCGATAGTCGGGGGCCACGAGACCCGAGCAGATTTCGTAGAGGTCCTGGGAAGGCGCACTCTGAACCATGGCCATATGGCCGACGATATCGCCTTTGGGAGTGCGCGCCACGCTGGAGATCGTCCGTCTCGCCGCATTCTCGGCAATAAGCCTCTCCGGGTCCAGGAAGGTCTTGATCGGATACGCATCGCCATAGACCAGGCGAAACAGGCGGGTAACCCCCGGGGCATCCTCGGGTCGGAACAGGTCCAATTGCCATCCCTGATTCGGCTCGATGCCGTCAATCTGCGGCCTGTTCATCTAACTTCCCCCCACAGTTGAGGACGGATCAATCAACCCGGTTTTTCTGGGAAACCGGAAACTTCTTACTATTCTGCCACCTTATTTTTAAAAAACCCCTGGATTTCCTCTCTGGAATATCCCAGACCGGTTAATATCTCTGCGGTATTGGCGCCCTGCCGCCCCTGCGCGGCTGCGGCCCTGCCCGGTGTCCGGGAAAGTCGGGGGGCAGGCGCCGGCTGCGGCACGTCTTCGATAGTGATGATGGTCCCTCTGGCCGCGTGATGGGGATGTTTGGCCACTTCATCCAGTTCCAGGACCGGAACCACACACGCATCCTTACCCGCAAAGATGGCTTCCCATTGCTCCCGGGTTTTGGTCTTGAAGATGGCGGCGAAGCGTTCCGTCATCTCCGGCCATTTACCCCTATCAAAGGTTTGCGGCAGACAGAGGGGCCGGATCCACCCCCAGACCCTTAAGGAGTTCCTGATAAAACCTTCCCTCCAAGGCGCCGACTGCCACAAATTTGCCGTCAGAGGTCTCGTAGGTCTGGTAAAAGGGGGCGCCGCCGTCCAAGAGGTTGGTGCCGATGTCCAGGGTCATCAGGTGGTGAGCCAACATACCGTAAAAAAAGGTGGAAAGGCTGGCCGCACCATCTATCATCGCCGCGTCGATCACCTGGCCTTTGCCGGAATGGTGCCTTTCGATCAAGGCCAGCAGGATGCCCAGGGCGCATAACATACCCCCGCCGGCAAAGTCCCCCAGAAGATTACCAGGCGGCAGCGGCCTCTCCCCTTTTCTCCGGCAAAGGGAAAGCGCCCCCGCAAGGGCGATATAGTTAATGTCGTGGCCGGCCATCCTGGCATAGGCGCCATTCTGTCCCCAGCCTGTGAGACGGGCATAAATCAGCTTGGGGTTCAACGCCTGACATTCATTCGGGCCCAATTGCAGGGACTCCATAACCTTGGGCCGGTAAGGGTCCACCAGGACATCGGCATTGGCAATCATCCTTCTGATTATTTCAAGACCCAGATCGGTTTTCAGATTGATCCTGATGGCTCGCTTCCCGCGGTCAAGGGGGTTCTTTTCCGTAATAATGGGGATCTCGGGAGGCCCCTGGGCCAGCCGGTCAACCACGACCACCTCGGCCCCGAAGTCAGCCAGCAGCATACCGCAATAAGGCGCGGGGGCCAAACCCGCCATCTCGATTACTTTGATTCCGTCCAATGGTCGCATATCTCTCTCTTCCACAGTTACCCGAAATTATGTGGCATTCCAGGCCCCTCGTTTGCCTTTTGGTTTCTGGATCTGACGTTCGGGGAGGATATCAGTGCACTCCTCATCGATGCTTCTCCTCTCCGCTGTCTCAGTGCGACTTATGGAGCCGGTTTGCGAATTGTGCCGTTCCGGCAGTCCGGCTGTGATCTCCCCAATGCGTCTGCTTTGAGAATGGCGGCTGCGACCTGGGTGGCGGACACCTCGAAGGGTTCATGGTGAATGGACTCATCCGCCTGGGTGGCGCGCAACGCGATTCTTTCCAGCATCTCCGGCGACATTTCCCCTAGGCCGATTTGGGCCAGGGTCACGGGGAGCCCGACTTGCAGGCAAAAGCCCAACACCTCATCGATTTCCGCCTGCGGGCTCTCTTCCATTACTAGTTGTACCAGGGTGCCGAAGGCCACCTTTTCACCGTGGTAAAAAGCGCGGGTCTGCGGGGCCACCGTCAGGCCATTATGGATGGAGTGGGCTGCGGCCAGGCCGGAAGACTCAAAACCCAACCCTGAAAGCAGGGTATTGGCCTCTACTACCCGCTCAAAGGCCGGGGTGATGGTCCGGGTCTGCGCGGCCTCAAGGGCGGCCACGCCATCCGCCAAAAGGGTTCGATAACAGAGTTCAGCCAGAGCCAAGGCACTGCGCGTTGAGCTGCCGCCGCGCAGGTTCTGGGCCTGGGAGGCGGCACAGGCCCGGGCTTCGAACCAGGTGGCCAGGGCACCCCCCATGCCCGCGGTCAAAAACCTGGGGGGCGCCTGCACAATCACCCGGGTATCCACCAACACCAGCGCCGGATTGTTGGGGAGAATACGAACTTCTGCCACGATGCCCGCTTCCGTGTAGATAACGGCCACCGCGCTGCAGGGAGCATCCGTGGAAGCCAGGGTAGGGCAGCTCACAAAGGGCAGGCCGAGTTCGGCCGCGGCGGCCCGGGCTGCATCCAGAGCTTTGCCGCCGCCGGCGCCGATGATGACCCTGGCAGGCAGGGCTGCAGCCGCCTGCCGGATCCGCATTATTTCCGCCAAAGAACACTCGCCCCCAAAACTGTGAATGCTGTAACTGCAAGCCACCTCTGCCAATGATTGTTTCCAGGTGTCGCCGAGTTGGGCCCGTGCCGATCCACCCGCAACCATGAGAGCCGGCCCCTCCAGGCCCACGCCGGCCATCTCCCTGCCGAGAATCTGGGTCGCATTCAAGCCCTGGGTGTAGCGGGCCGGGGAAGAAAAAACGCTAAGCATTTGATAACTCCCTCATTGCTTCAATCTTGCCGCCCTAGTCCATACCAGATGGTTAATTTGATATCGGCAATTTTTGAGATTATGCCACAAGAGCTTTTGGAGGAGTAACTATTACGTGCAGAATCTAGAGGCCCGCCAAAGGCTCGAAGGCAATTTATTTGATCCAATGCATCGGAGGGTATATTTGCCTCCTGCGGCCGCGCTCTGATCCGAAAATTTCGCCAAGATAGCATGGATGGCATAGATTATGCTCAAATGATTGAAAAAAGGTAACAGCCATCAAGAGAAGAGATGATCGCCATACCGATCATGCATGGACGGGTGGCACCGGTGTTGAACTGGTGCTCCCGGATGTTGATCTTTCCTGACACCCCGGGTGAGGCAGAAGCCCAGGAACTCCTTCTGCCCGAGCAGAGGCCGGAGGAACGTTTATGTTTATTGCAGGAAAAAGGGGTGCACACCCTGATATGCGGGGCTTTAAGCGCGGGTTTGCAGGATTTCGCGGCGCAGTTGGGGTTAAAGATCATTCCGGGAGTAGCAGGAGGGGTGGCGGAGGTGCTGGAGGCATACTGGCAAAAACGCTTGGATCAACCCGAATTTTGGGTGCCGGGGTGCCGGGGGCCCCAGCGTTACCGCCAGCGGTTATGGGAAGACCATTGTCCCGCAGTCACGGGAGTTCAGGGAGGTAAGGGCAGCATGCCAGCAAATAGAGGTGGTCGAAACGCAGGCCTTGGATCGGGGCGCGGCTGCCAAAGAGGCACTGACACCAAAGGCGGCTTTAGATCTGGTCCCCGGCAGGGTATGCCGGAGAACTGCATCTGCCCGGCCTGTGGGGCCAAGGCCCAGCACCAGCGCGGCATTCCTTGCATTCAGGTGCAATGTCCCCGGTGCGGCAAGCCCATGGTGCGAGAGTAAAGGTAAATTTTAGCCAGTGATTGCAAGACGGAAAGGGCTCCCACGGTAAGGCTGGGAGCCCTTTTTGCGGTTATTTCCTTTTGTTTTCCTGGCGTCCGGGGCAAGTTGAAGATCAAGGCAGGTTGGAGTATGATAAACTCAAATAAACCGCTAAAATTGGCGCTTATCAAGCTGTGAGAAAGACTACGTCCAGAAAGTCCCGGGGAAAATCCCCCGTTACTGCAGAAGGCGGCATCCCGCGCCGCCAAGAACCCTGCCTCACCCCTGCAGGATCTTCTCTGCCAATCCAGGCGACTACTATCTTGGATAGCATCGCTGACGGTGTATTTACCGTAGATCATTCCTGGAATATCACCTTCTTTAACCGGGCCGCGGAAGAAGTCACCGGCATTTCGGCCCTGGAGGCCCTGGGGCGTCCCTGCTGGGAGGTTTTTCGGGCCAACGTCTGTGAAACCGCCTGTGTTTTGAGACAAACCCTGGAGACCGGCAAACCGGTGGTCTGCCAGCCCATTGCCATTCTGAGGGCTGATGGCAAGGAAATTCCCATCACGGTGAGCACGGCCCTGCTGAAGGATGAAGAGGGCCGTATCATTGGCGGGGTGGAGACTTTTCGGGACCTGAGCCTGGTGGAAGACCTGCGCCGGGAAATCCACCGCCAGTACCGCTTGGACGATATCATTTCCAAGTCTCCCCTGATGCAGAAAATTTTCGCCATTCTGCCGGACATCGCCCGGAGCGATAGCACGGTGTTGATCCAGGGGGAGAGCGGCACCGGCAAGGAACTTATAGCCCGGGCGCTGCACCATTTGAGCTCGCGCGCCCGCGGTCCCTTTGTGGCGGTGAACTGCGGCGCCCTGCCCGATACCCTGCTGGAATCGGAGCTGTTCGGCCATAAGGCCGGGGCTTTCACCGATGCCAAACGGGACCGCCCCGGCCGCTTCGCCCTGGCCGCCGGGGGCACCCTCTTTCTCGACGAAATCGGTGACATCTCCCCCGCGCTGCAGGTCAGACTCCTCCGGGTCCTGGAAGAGCGCGCTTACACGCCCCTGGGCGCTTCCAAGAGCATCAAGGCCGACGTGCGCATCGTCGCCGCTTCCAATAAGAACCTGATCCACTTGGTGGAACAGGGCCTCTTCCGGCAAGATCTCTATTACCGCATCAATGTAGTAAAAATCACGTTGCCCCGCCTGGCCGAACGCAAGGAAGATATTCCCCTGCTGGCGGAGCACTTCATCGAGCGCTTTAACACGGTGCAAAATAAGAACATCTTGGGCCTGAGCTATGAGGTTCTGGCCATTTTCATGGGGCAAGACTGGCCGGGCAACATCCGGGAATTGGAAAACGCCATTGAACACGCCTTTATCCTCTGCCCCCAGGGCTTTATCCAGGTGCGGCACCTGCCCGAACATCTCCGGCCCGACAGCCCCTCCAGCCCGCCTCCAGATGGATTGACCCTGAAAGAACAGGAAAAGCGGGTCCTCCGGGAGGCTTTGGAGCGCCATGGCTGGCGACGCCTCGCCACCGCCCGGGAGCTGGGAATCGACAAAAACACGCTGCGGCGCAAAATCAAACGTTTGGGCCTGATGCCGCCGGCCGCCGACTCTCCTCCAAAATTGACCCAATAATCTCCTGCCACTGCTCCTCCATGGGAACAAATCGCCCCCAACCTTATAAATAATCGGGTGTATTTTGTTCCCATTATCTAGAAGCCATTTCAAAACCTCAAATTGCCCTAAACTGTCATTCTGAGCGCAGCGAATCTCGTATTTTCGAAGCCTTGAGATCCTTCACGGCGTTCAGGATGACAGAAAAAGAGGTTTTGAAATGGCTTCTAGTATGGCGTCCCAGGAATACCATACATAACTTACCCGGTCTTTTCTCCCTCCTCCTTCGAGGGGGGAGGGTCGGGGTGGGGGTGGTGTCTTTTGGCTGATTACAGCCACTTAGCCAAGTCGCCCCCCTCACCCTAACCCTCTCCCGAGGGGAGAGGGAATAATATTAACCATATACAAAGCTGGATATTTTGTAACTTATGCCTGGGACGACATACTAGAAGGCCTTTCTGATTCATTAAACGCGTCTCTAGAAAACAGCCTGGTGGCCCACGCGGTCGTTTTGGCACAATAATTGATTAAGGAAATAAAAGAGAATGCTGAAGTCTGCCTTTTGGGCCTTGGCGGGAGGCCGGGAGAAGGATGCCGGACCACGACGGCATTGCCTCCTCCCTCTTACTCTCCCGGCTTTCCCTTCCAAGGTTTGGATGACAAAGGCTTGAATCTTGAATAGATATCCCCACGGAGTGTATGACTATGCCCGGCACGCGGATTCGCATTGATATTTGGGACGATGCTCCGGCTTCTCTGCGGGAGGGCCGCCTGCGCAAGTCCCATACTTTGCAATTGGGCCAGTGCTTGAATGAGGCCGATAAGGCCCGGGTGCTGCAGGCCCTGTGCAATTTTGGCAGGACTTTGGAGTTGTGGTTGGAAGGGAAAGGCGAAATCTCTAATGGAAAAGGTAATGAATATGCCAGGTTTTAACGATACTGGACCTAAGGACCAAAGACCTGGCGCCGGCCGGGGCCGGGGCCCCTGCGGCGCGGGGTTGCGGCGGGGCCCTGGCTGCAGCCGGGGCCAGCGTTGGTGCGGCCGTGACCGGGGCCAATCTTCCTTTATCACTCTGGGGGGGCCGCCCCGCTGGGGCTATGGTCCCTGGGGCTTCGGCATCTCCGCGTCTGGCAGGATGACCGGTTATGCCTCTCCCCAAGATGAAGCCGCGGCCCTGCGGGATGAAGAGGCCTTCTTAAAGGGCGAGTTGGAGGCCATCCAGAAGCGCCTGGCCGAATTGGATAGCCAGGCATGAGCAAAATCGCGGTGACGAGTGAAGGTCCTTCGCTGGACGATCAGATAGATCCCCGCTTCGGCAGGGCCGCGGGTTTCGTGGTCGTCGATTTGGAATCCATGGGCACCCAATACCTGGATAATGGCGGGTCCCAGGTGCTGGCTCAGGGGGCGGGCATTCAGGCCGCCGAACTGATCGCCCGGGCCGGCGTGAGTTGTCTTCTTACCGGCTTCGTTGGCCCTAAGGCCTTCCGGGTCCTGGCGGCTGCGGGCATCAAGGTGGCGCAAAACCTGGAAGGTCTGACCGTACGCCAGGCCGTGGAACGGTTTAAGAGCGGCCAGGTCGAAATGGCCCAGGCTGCTAACCGGGCCGGACGATGATCGTTGCCGTGGCGAGCGGCAAGGGCGGCACCGGCAAGACCACGGTCACCGCGTCCCTGGCCGCAGTCTGGGACCAGCCGGTGACGGGTGTGGACCTGGATGTGGAGGAGCCCAACCTCCACCTCTTTCTGCACCCGGCCATGGCCGGGTGCGAACCGGCGTATCTGCCGGTGCCGGTGGTGGACGAGGCCAGATGCACCTACTGCGGCGCCTGCTCCGAGCTGTGCCGGTTCAAGGCCATCAGCGTCATGGGGCAACTCCTCCTCACCTTTCCCGAGATGTGTCACGGCTGTGGCGGTTGTCTCGCAGTCTGCCCGGAACAGGCCATCGCCCCGGGTAAACGGGAACTTGGCGAAATCAGTTGGGGCCGCGCCGGGGCCGCGGGATTTCTCAGCGGCCGGCTGCGCATCAGCGAGGCCATGAGCCCGCCCCTGATGCGCTTGGTGAAGGCCAGGCTGCAGCAGATGCTGGCCGCCGGCGGCGGGGATGCCATTATCGACGCGCCGCCGGGCGTGAGCTGCCCCGCGGTCAATGCGGTGCTGGACAGCGACGTGATTCTCCTGGTTACCGAACCCACCCCCTTCGGCTTCTATGACTTTCAACTGGCCTGGGAAGCCTTTAGTCCCCTGGGGAAACCCCTGGGCGCGGTGGTCAACCGGGCCGGGCTGGGGAATGACGCCATCTATCAGTTTTGCCGGGAGAAGGGCGTGCCGGTTTTGGCCGAGATTCCCTACGACCGGGCCATCGCCGAGGCCTATGCCCGGGGCCTGATCATTGCCGGCATATCCGGCCGTTTGCAAGAGACCTTTATCTCCCTCCGGGACCGGGTGCGTCACTTGGCCAACTCAAAGGCTCCCCGGCAGGCCGCCCATGCGTGAGATCATCATCATCAGCGGCAAGGGCGGCACGGGCAAGACTTCTTTCACCGGGGCTTTCGCCCATCTGGCCGCGGACAAGATCATCTGCGATCTGGACGTGGATGCCCCCGACCTGCACCTGCTCTTGCAGCCGGTCCGGGAGCGGCAGGAGGAATTCCATTCGGGCCACGAGGCCGCGATTGACCCGGAAAAGTGCACCTCCTGCGGTTTATGCGCCTCCCTCTGCCAGTTCGGGGCGATTCGGGAGAACGGGGCCGGGCTGGCGGTTGACCCCCGGCGCTGTGAAGGCTGCAAGGTCTGTGTGGCCTTCTGTCCGGCTGCGGCCATCCGCTTTCCGGAGAAACACTGCGGGCAATGGTACGTCTCCTCCACCCGTTTTGGTCCCCTGGTCCATGCTCAGCTCTTTCCGGGCGCAGAGAATTCGGGCCGGCTGGTGATGCTTTTGAAGCAGCAGGCCAAGGAACTGGCCAAGGCCCGGGGCGCCTCCCTGGTTCTGGGCGACGGCGCCCCGGGCATCGGCTGCCCGGTGATCAGCTCGCTGTCGGGGGCGCACCTGGCCGTGGCCGTCACCGAGCCCACGCCTTCCGGGCGTCATGACCTGGAGCGGGTGGCGGACCTCACCCGGCATTTCCAGGTTTCCCTGGCGGTCATTATTAACAAGTATGACCTCAATCAGGACGAAACTTATCATATCGAGGCCTTTTGCCGGGACCGGGATTACCCGGTGGTGGCCCACCTCCCCCATGATCCCCTGGTCACCAGGGCCATGGTCCAGGGGTTGGTCGTAACCGAGATGCCGGAAACGGATTTCAGCCGGGATCTGCGGCGGGCCTGGACCCGGATTGCCGCCCTGGCCGGCCTGGGTCAATAAAAAGGATAAGAGATGCACCAGCACAGCAACGCCGGTCACCACCACCGCGGGAAATCTATGGAAAGTTATCTCAATAAGGACCTGCAACTATTCGAGAAGAGGAAATAAAGGAGAAGAGGATGAAAAGTACGATTGTCGCTATTCCCTCCACCCATCCCGGGGGACTCGAGGCCCCCTTGGGGGCCCATTTCGGCCACTGTGACCTTTACACCCTGGTGAAAATCGACGGTGGTAAAGTATTGGAGGTCGCCACCTTGCCCAACGTCCCGCACCAGCAGGGGGGGTGTATGGCTCCGGTCAATCACTTGGCTCAAAACGGCGTGCAGGTCCTCATTGCCGGGGGCATGGGCCTGCGGCCGCTCATGGGGTTTCAGCAGGTAGGGATTCAGGTGCTCTTCGGCAACGGCGCCCAAACCGTGGGCGAGACCGTGGAGGCCCTGTTGCAGGGTAAGCTGCCGGCCTTTGGCACCGAGTTCACCTGTGGCGGCGGCGGCGGAGCTCCGCAAATGATGAAGTTTTAATCGGCGGGGGAGGAGAAATCAGGTGACTGAACGTGATTTTCCCGCGCCAGGCGAAGTGGGAGAGCAGTTCCTCCGCCTGGCGCGGTCTCCCAAAAAAATCTGGGTATCCTGGACCATCCCAACGGCAGAGGGATGGCGGTGGGTAAGTGCGGCGATTCCCTAGAAGTTTCGCCCAGGATCGAGTCGGGGGCCATTGCCGACGTTAAGGTGCTGCCCCGGGGTTGTGTCTATACCCTGGTCTGCGCCAGCGCCATGAGTGAGCTGGCCAAGGGCAGGAAGCTGGAATCCGCCCTGGAGTTGGAACCCTACGATGTGGTAGACTCCCTGGGGGGCCTGCCGGAAGATCATCTGCACTGCGCCCGCCTGACGGTAAATACCCTGGGGGAGGCCGTTGCCGATTATTATAGCCAGGCTGCGCACCCAGGTTCCAGCCGGGCAAACGGATGATGATAAGAACGGCCATGGGCATGCGGTTCAAGGCTCCCGCCTCTTCTTACGCTGAAAGGTGATTCTATGTTGCGCCTCATTTTGGCCACCTCGCGTCCGGAATCCTTGCGGGCTTTCAGCGCCGCCCTTGCCGCCGACCCGGAGGTGCATCTTCAGGAGGTGGCCTCCGGGGCCGCGGCCTTGGACGCGGCGCGCCTTGCCGCCCCCGACCTGGTGATCATTGACGCCGAGCTCCCGGACTACGCGCCTTTTCACCTGATCCAGAAGCTGCTCCTGGTCAATGCCATGGTGAATACGGCCGTGGTCAGTCCTCTGGCGGAGGCAGAATTTCACGAAGTGAGCGAAGGCCTGGGGATCCTGAGCCGGCTGCCGGTGGAGCCCGGCAGCGGTGAGGCTGCGGACCTGCTGCAGAAGCTGCGGCAAATCCTGGGGCGGGCCGGGTGATGGCCTGGAGGCCGGGAAAATCACTCGGCATTATGGCTTAGGAATAATGATGCAGGTATACGATGAATTAAAGACACGTTTCTGGGAGCTGTGCCGGCAAAATCACCTGTTGGACGAGCAGGTGGCAGTGCGGGCCTTAGCTCTGACCACCGAAGAAGCTATCGGCCATCCGGAAGAACAGGACTTCCCTATACAAAAAGGCAAAGAGCGCCTGATGCAAGCCAACTTTCGCGGCGCTGCGGGCCAGGCCTATACCGACCGATGCGGCGATTTCCTGGGAAATCTGGAAGAGATACTGACCATGCCTCTGGCAAATAACTACCGCCGGGCCGTATTCGTGGCCACTCTCAACGCGGTGCTGAAGTATCTGGGGCTAATTAAGGGGACCATCCATTGCCGCAATCAAGCCCCTCAGGAGTGCGCCAGGGAGCTGGCAGGATATCTCAGGAGACGTTTTGGTGCAGTCAAAGTAACTCAGGTGGGGTTTCAACCCCGCATAGTTCAGGAAATCTCTCCTATTCTGAGGCTGCGCCTCCTGGACCTGGATGTGGACCATATTGGCACCGAGAAATTCGGGGTGACGGTGGAAGGTCCGGAAAAAACCCGGGAAGCTCTGCAATGGGCCGATGTCCTGCTGGTCACCGGCACCACCCTGGTAAACGAATCCATCGGCCAGTTTCTGCTGGACAAACCTGTGATTTTTTATGGGACCACTATTGCCGGTGCGGCCTACCTCCTGGGCTGGGAGCGATTCTGCCCCAAATCCCTCTGACCGGCAAACGCGGTAATATCATGATCACACCAGGCTTGCAGAGTCATCGGCTTTGCCTCCAGCCGTTTTTCAGTTGACCTTAAGGGGTATATCTGCTAAGGAGGAAAGGCACCCGCGTTTATTTAGCCTGTTATCTAAAGAATCCCCCTCTTTTTTTGCAGAATTTGCACCGAGAGAGAATCTCAATGTTCCTCAAGGGAGTCTGGTTCCTAATCATCGGAGTTCTTCTCCTGGGTCAGACGCCGGCGCGGGCCGAGTCATACCTGCGGGTCTGCAAAAATGGGGTTATTTACTATTACTTCGCCAGCCAGGAATCCCCCCAATTCCGGCAGCGGATTATTCATATTTCCAACCCAGCGGCCAATGGCCCCGCCCCGGCGGCGCAGGCCGCCTTCCATCCCGGAGCCCTCTCTCCCCAAAACCATCCGGGCTTGACGCCGGTCCCACCGGACCCTTCCGTTGATTTGCCCGCCGCTGGTGTCGACGACGCCAAAGGCAGTATTTGGGCCGCCCTGCGCTATCCTTTAAAATGGCTCACCAAGTTAGGCGGCTCTTTTCCTCCGGCTTTGCCCGCGTCTGACGGCAGCCGCCAGCTGCATATCCCCTTACTTCAGGAACCCCAAGGCTTTGTCCCGGAGACGGAGGCCACCCTCCACACATATGCCCAGGAACCGCGTTACGCACCGGGCCCATGGCCGCCAAGCTCCGGCTACTGCTTCCCCCTGGCCGGCCCCTATTCCTTCCGGAATTCCTGGGGCGATTGGCGCAGCGGCGGCAGACGCCGCCATCACGCAGTGGATATATTTGCCCGGGAGGGAACGGAGGTCTATGCTGTCACCACCGGGGTCATCGAGACTCTGGCAACTTTTCCGGCGGCCGGCATCACCCTGCTGATGCTAGGCCAGGACGGCAGAGGCTACGGTTATATGCACCTGCTGGGATACGCCGCCGGCATCGCGCCGGGGAAGGTGGTCAGGGCGGGGGAATTGATCGGTTATGTCGGACGCACCGGGCTCTCTAATTCCGCGGCGCACCTGCATTTTCAGGTTTATGCGGACCATCACTTATGTAAAGACAACCTGGTGAATCCCTATTATTTCCTGGTGCAGTTGTGCCATGGCGTCGGCGTCGAAGACTTGTACCCCCAGAGAATGGCCCGTTTAGAGGAGCCGCAGCCCAACCTCAACCGCATCCAGGTCTACCGGCGTCCGGTTGTTGCCGCTCTTAAAACCCGGGGCAGCCGCAGCAGTAAAAATTCCTCGGTATTGGTTATCAGAAATTTTTAAAAACGGGGCCTTCCCTTAATTTTTGGTAAATCCCCAGCCGCCGCAGGTCCAACTTCTCACCGGCCCGCCGACATTCATACAGAATACCAAGTTGCCATCAAAAAGGTGTGAAAATGTAGGGGCGAACCTTGTGTTCGCCCCTATGAGAAAATACTCCTTTGATTACGAATTGGTATTATGCCAAGTTGCCATCTAATGAGTAATATGGTAGACTGCCCAAAAAATTTTCAAGGGGGCAGTCATGGGAAAAGTTACCAAGTGCATCGCCCACCTTTCCAAGGAGGAGATTCAGGA
>JAKAKP010000115.1 GCA_021813445.1 Deltaproteobacteria bacterium | reverse complement strand
AACCTCTGCCTGGGACTGAATGATCTCGCTAATAACCCGGAAAAACTTCGTTCGATGACGAATTTTCCATATCTTAATATTACCTGTTAGATGGCAACTTGGTATAAATTCCCCTTTCCCAAAGGGAGACTTTTACCCCCCCTTTGAAAAAGGGGGCAGGGGGGATCTTAAGGCGCCCCAACCACGAGACAGTTTGGTTCATAGGGATTTAGCCTAGTTGGCGCGTAAGACGCGCCCTATGGATGCCGACGCAAAAGAGGAAAATGGAAAACCACCCCCTCGACCAGGAAGCCCGGGACCGGGCCTTGAGCCCCCGGGAGAGCTTTCACCTGGAGGCCCCCGCGGGCTCCGGCAAGACCTCGGTGCTCCTGGCCCGGTTTCTCACCTTGCTGGCCCGGGTGGACGCGCCCGAGGCCATGCTGGCCCTGACCTTTACCCGCAAGGCCGCGGGCGAACTACGCAGCCGGGTGATGGACCTGCTCTGGCGCCGCCAGGACCCAGACCCCGGGGCCCCGCCCTGGGAGCGCCGCCTCCAAGAGTTGGCTGACAAGGTCTTCCGCCATTTCAGCCGACAAGAAAATCTCCAGGAACTCCTGGCCCCGGAACGCCTGCCCATCATGACCTTCCACAGCTTTTGCGCCCAACTGCTGCGCTATGCCCCCCAGGAAGCCGGGGTGCCCCTGGAGTTCCGGCTGCTGGAGGAGGATGAGGCCCGCTGGCTGCAACAGGAGGCCCTGGAGGAAGTGAGGCGGCGGCTGGCGGCCCGGCCGGCCCAAGATGCAGCCCGCCAGGCCCTGGTGCGGCGGCTGGTGCGCCTCAACAACAGCTGGCCCCGGCTGGCCGGGGAATTGCGGGACCTGTTGGGCCGCCGGGACTGCCTGGCGGAGTTCCTGGAACTGGCCCACCACACCCGGGACCAGGGCCTCTACGAGTCGCTCTTGCAGGAACGCTTCCAGTTGCTGCTCCGGCCTGCTTTGGAAAATTTGGCCGCGGCCCTGGCCGCCAGCGACCTGGGGCAGTCCTGGCCGGATTTTGGGGCAGCCATGGAAAACCCCGCCCTGCCGCCGCAGCTGCCGGGTGCCACCCCCGGGGATTTACCCGGTTGGCAGGCCCTGGCCGGGGTCCTGCTCACCCAGGGGGGCGAACTGCGCAAGGCCTTTGCCCCCAAGTACGGCTTTCCCGAGGGTTTCAAAAACACTCTCTGGCCCATGTTGATTCGCAGGCTCGATCCCGCTTTTGCCCTGGGCCTGAAGCAATGCCGGGACCTTCACCCCGCCGCGGCCCGGCCCGAGGAGGTGGCCGCGCTCCAGGACCTGGTCATTCTCCTGGGTGAGGCCTTGAATATCTATCAGAAATTGTGCGCCCAGCGGCAGGCCCTGGATTTCATCGCCCTGGAGCAGGCGGCGCTGCGGATGCTGGCCGTGGAAGACCCCAGCGACCTGCTGCTGCGCCTGGACCGCCGCCTGACGCACCTGCTGGTGGACGAGTTCCAGGACACCAGCGAGGCCCAGATGACCCTGCTCTGCCGCCTGCTGGAGGGCTGGCAGGAGGAAACCGGCCGTACCCTGATGGTGGTGGGTGACCCCAAGCAGTCCATCTACGGCTGGCGCCAGGCCAAGGTGCGCCTCTTCCAGGAGTCCCGCACGGGGCTGCCCTGCGTCGGGGCCGGGACCTTCCCCCTGGAGGCGCTGCGGCTGACCACCAATTTCCGGGCCTCCAGCACCTTGATCCAGTGGGCCAACCAGGTCTTTGGGGAGACCGTCATGGCCGCGGCCACCCCGGAAGGCGTGGAATTCCACGCCGCCACCCCCGGCCCGGCCGCGGCTCCAGGGCCGCCGCCCCGGCTGGCCCTGTTTCCCGAGACGGAAACCGACGGGGCCCGGAAGGCCGAGGCCCGCTGGCTGGCCCAGGAGGTGAGCCGGGCCGCGGCCGCCCTACCGGAGGGGGAAAAAATCGGGGTGCTTCTCTTCGCCCGCACCCATCTGCGCACCTACCTCCAGGCCTTTAACGACGCGGGCCTGGCCCTCCGGGTGAAAGAGGGCCTGAAGCTGGCGGACTCCCTGGCGGTGCAGCACCTTCATAACCTGGCCCGAGCCCTGGTGCGGCCCCAGGACGATGCGGCCTGGGCCGGGGCCCTCCGGGGTCCCTGGGGCCGGGTCTCCCTAAACCTCCTGACGCAGATCGCCTTGACCCCCGGGGAGCTGTGGCCGGAGAAATTGCGCCGCTTCCAAGACGATCCCCTCTGCCCCGGCGATCTTCAGCCAATTATCAGGGGGTTGCTGGCCGCCCAGACCCGGGTAGGGCGGGGACCCCTGGCAGAGATTAGCAAAAATTTCCTGGATGAGGTGGAAGCCTGGCCGGGGCTGGCCGCGCTATCCGGCCCCGGGGCCATCGCCAACGCCCGGGCTTACCTGGATCTGTTGGCCGCGGCCGAATCCGGCCTGCCGGAGGAGACCTTCTCCCGGGCCGAGTTTAATCTGCCGGAGGCCTTCCAGCCCCCGGACCCCCGGGCTTTGGACGCCCGGGTGGAATTGCTCACGGTCCACGGGGCCAAGGGCCTGGAGTTCCACCAGGTCTTTCTCCCCTTTCTGGATTGGCAGCCGCTGAAAAATGAGAGCAAAACGCCCCCCTTCCTGCTGGAGGAGATTCCCGGCTCCCGGCTCCACGGCCTGGCCCTGGCCCGCCCTTATCTCCAGGAAAAGCAAAGCTCCCTCTATGTGTTGCTGCGCCGGCTCAAAGAGCGCCGGGTCCTGGAGGAAGCCCGCCGGGTCTTTTATGTGGCCGTCACCCGGGCTCGGCGGGGCCTGGTGCTGTCCGCGGTGCTCAAATCCAATAAAACCGGGGACCTCAACCCCCCGGGAGATAGCCCCCTGGGCTGGCTCTGGCAGCATTACCGGCCCGGGGCCTTGCCCCCGGATACCCCCGCGGTATGGCCGGAGCCGGAAATCCTGGTGGAGAGGGTCGCCGCGGGGCCGGTCTTTATCACCAAACCCCAGGAGGCCCGGGAACTCCCGCAGCCCTGGGATTTCCAGCCGGAGCCCCGGCCTTACGTCCTGGAATTTCCTTCGCAATTGGCCGAGAAAACCGAGGCTCCTCCAGACTCACCCCAAGTTGCAGGGGGATTAGTCGTAGGGGCGAACCTTGTGTTCGCCCAACGTCTGGGGCGAACACAAGGCTCGCCCCTACAAAAGGAATTTCCATTTAACCGCGAAGGGGCACCAGAAAGTTATCCCGACGACACCCCCCGGGTCCGGGGCGAAGTCACCCACCGTTTGCTGGAAACCATCACCAAGGGCGGGGTCTTGCCTGCCCCGGTCGCGGTGGCCGCGGCCCTGCGCCAGGGGGGAGTGGCCCCGGAGACTGCGGCCCGCCTGGCTCCGGAGGTGCTGGCGGAAGCCGCGGCCTGCCGCCGTGACCCCTTTCTGGCGGGCTTGCTGGCCGCGAGTCCCCCGCCCCGGAGCGAATGGCTGCTGGAGGCGGACGCCGGACCCGGCTTGATCCGCCGGGGCGTGATCGATCTCCTGGCCTTTGACGGCCGGTCCTGGTGGCTGGTGGATTACAAGACCTCCCGCCCGGAGCGGGACGCGGATTGGGAGGAGTTCATCCGTCAGGAAACGGCCAAATACCGGCCCCAACTTCTGGCCTACCAGGAGATGGCCGCAGGGCTCAAGGGCCTGGCTCCGGCGGCCATCCGCCTGGCCCTGTATTTCACCGGTTGCCAGCGGGCGGTGGAGATATGAAGACGGTTTTCTGTTTTCTGTCCTGAAAAGTTCAAAGTTCAAGGTTCAAAGTTCAAGGTTAACTGCCGGTAACTTTTCATAATTTACGGGTGAGCGAAGAGCTCATGAACAACTGTTTCCCGTTTTCTGGTATAGCAAAAAAGGTGCGTGAGACGCACCCTACATTAATTCCCATGCTTATGATTGCTTTCATGATACATGAATAATTCGAAGATAATTTCGACAAATAGTTTAACTGCGGCTTTGAACCTTTTCTTCAAACCGAAAACCCTCTGGCTGATGGCACTCATCCTGGCCGCGGCAATTTTTTGCGCCAGCTCCGGGTTTCCCCAGGAACCCCTCGACTCCCAGGGGATCAAGTTCCGCCTCATCCCCGGGGGCTACTATCTCCTGGGCTCCCCGGTGAGCGAACCGGGCCGTTACGCCGACGAAGACACGCCCCACCGGGTACGGGTGGACGCCTTCTACATCGCCGTCACCGAGACCACCAATGCCCAATACGGCCGTTTTCTCCAGGCCACCGGCCATCAGCCCCCCCTCTATTGGGAAGACAAAAACCTCAATGCCCCCTCCCAGCCGGTGGTGGGGGTGACCTGGGACGATGCCGCGGCCTTCTGCCGCTGGATTACCAAAGTGACCGGGGTGGAGCACCGTCTGCCCACCGAGGCTGAATGGGAGGCCGCGGCCCGGGGCGGTCTCACCGGCCAGCCCTTTCCCTGGGGCGCCGCGCTGCCGGACGCGGGTGGGGTCCATCGCGCCAATTTACACAATGACAGCACCGCCAGAGACGGTTACCTCTTCACTGCACCGGTGGGGTCCTATCCTCCCAATGGTTTCGGCCTTTACGATATGGCCGGCAACGTCGCGGAATGGTGCCAGGATCAATACCGGCCCGGGCATCCCAGCCCTTTCAAACCCCGGGTCTTGCGCCTGCTCAAAGGCGGTTCCTGGTTCTCCCAGGCCCGGAATTTGCGGTGCGCCGCCCGCCAATCCGCGTCCCCCGATGACGCCGACGGTTTTATCGGTTTCCGGGTGGTGCGCTCCGTCTCCAAAGCACCCTGACCCCACCGCGGCCATAATTTGCGCGGCTGGAGCCGGATAAAGGGAAATTTGCAGTAACCTTTCCTTAGTCTCAAACGTCTTCTCAAAAGACCACCCCCGGAAGGAGGGAAAATGATGGATAAGAAGACCGAACTGCTGGTCAGCCTGGCGGCATCCACCGCGGCCAACTGCATGCCCTGCTTCAATTATTATTACCAGCAGGCCGAAAAACTGGCCCTGGAGCCCGGGGATATTCTCCGGGCCGTGGAGATCGCCAACAAGATCAAAAACAGCATCAGCATGCTCATGGGCAAGCACGTCCGGGACACCATGGATATAAAGGATCAAGACGTGTTTGCCGCCCTGGAGAACGCGGGCCGGCCCTGCTGGGAAAAGCCTTGAGGGGTATCTGAATGGACTTCTACGAGGTCTACGAAGAATACTACGACCGCGTGCGCAAGTTCATTCTCGCAACCGTGAAGAACCGCTGGGTGGCCGATGATCTGCTGCAGGAAACCTTCTTAAGAGTCTTCCAAAATCTGGACCATCTCAGGGATCAGGCCAAACTCTCTTCCTGGGTCTTCCGCATTGCCGCCAATCTCTGCCAGGACTATTTCCGCAGCGCCAAAAGGAGTCCTCTAACCTGCGAAGCGCCTCCGCCCGAGACCGCGCCGGCGGCGGGCTCCCCGGACAGGCAGGTGGAACGATATCAGTTGAGCCTCTGGGTGCAGGACTTAGTCAACCGCCTGCCGGAACCCCTGCGCCAGGTCATCTTTCTCTGTGACATCAAGCAGGAAAGCTATCAGGAGGCCGCCGAACTCCTGGGAATTTCGCTGGATAACCTCAAGGTCCGCCTGCACCGGGCCCGGAAACAGCTCAAAGCCATGATGGCAGATAAGTGTCAGTAGGGCGGCGGAGTCTCGGGCAGGATCACTGCCATTACCCTGGAGATACAGAGAAATATTGAGAAAAGGCTGTTCTCCAGGTCTTTGTGGCGCGCCTCTTTTTCTTGACATATTTTTGTATAGATATTATCATCGGTATATTGGGTGGTAATGTAAGTATTTAAGGTAATAACCCTTTGCAATCAGGAGCAGAAAATGTCAGAGCCCGAATACGAAAAACTATCCATGGACGTGGCGGCCCAGGAGATGTTGAAGAAGGCCCAGGCGGAGGGTATAGAAACGATATTCGACCGCGCCAAAACCATGAAGCCCTGCCCCATCGGGGCCGAAGGCGCCTGCTGCCGCATCTGCGCCCAGGGTCCCTGCCGGGTGCCCGCGCCCAAGAAGAAACCCGGGGAAGAGAAGGCCGAAGAAAAGAAGGCCCGTATGGGTCTGTGCGGCGCCACCGCGGAGACCATCGTCGCCCGGAACTTCGCCCGCATGGTGGCTGCAGGCACTTCCGCCCACAGCGATCATGCCCGGGGCGTGGCCAAACTCTTCATCGAAGTGGCCCACGGCAAGGCCCAGGGCTACAAGATCAAGGACGTCACCAAGCTGCGCCGGGTGGCCCGGGATTGGGACGTGCCCGTGACCGAGGGTGAAGGCGAAGAGGCCAAGCCCCGCTCCCCCGAGGCCATCGCCCAAGAGCTGGGCCCCAAGGTCCTGGCGGAGTTCGGGAAGCAGGAAGGGGAAATCAACTACGTAAAACGGGCCCCCAAAAAGCGCCAGGAGATTTGGCGGAAACTGGGCGTGGTGCCCCGGGGCGTGGACATCGAGGTGGTGGAGCTGATGCACCGCACCCACATGGGCGTGGACCAGGACTACCACAACCTGATTAAGCAGTCCACCCGCTGCGCCCTGGCCGACGGCTGGGCCGGGTCCATGATCTCCACCGACCTCCAGGACATCATGTTCGGCTGCCCGGTGCCGGTGGCCGGCGAGATCAACCTGGGGGTGCTTAAAGAAGACCACGTGAACGTGGTGATGCACGGCCATGAGCCGCTCCTGCCGGAGATGCTCTACGTGGCGGCCCAGGAGCCGGAGCTGATCCAGTACGCCCAGAGCAAGGGCGCCAAGGGCATCCAGCTCGCGGGCATGTGCTGCTCGGCCAACGAGGTCTTGATGCGCCACGGCGTGCCGGTGGCGGGCAACTACCTGCACCAGGAGCTGGCGGTGATCACCGGTGCGGTGGACGCC
>JAKAKP010000055.1 GCA_021813445.1 Deltaproteobacteria bacterium | reverse complement strand
GCAACTTTCTTCAGGTTTTTTCCAGGGCCGTCACCGGGCTGGTGGACACCTTCGCCATTGTCCTGCGCCATCTGTTCCGCCGGCCCATCACCGAAGAATATCCGGAATTCAAAAGGGTCCTGCCGGAGAGGACCCGGGCCCGGATCATCCTCACCCGGGACCCGGAGGGGGAGGAGCGCTGCGTGGCCTGCTTTCTTTGCAGCGCGGTCTGCCCGGTGAGCTGTATTTCCATGGTGGCCGCAGAGCGGGAAGACGGGCGGCGCTGGGCCCCCTGGTTCCGCATCAACTTTGCCCGCTGCATCTATTGCGGCTTATGCGAGGAGGCCTGTCCGACTTTGGCTATCCAACTGACGCCCAACTTCGAATTCTGTGAATACGATATTCTCACCCTGGTGGCGGAGAAGGAAGACCTGCTGGTCAACCATGGGGGCAAGAACCGGGAATACAATTTTTATCGCCATGCGGGCGTGACCATGGTGGGGGCCAAAGGCACCCATGAAAACGAAGCCCCGCCGGTGGACCTGAAGAGCAATATGCCATAAAAGAAAGTTTAAAGTTCCAGGTTCCAGGTTCAAAGTTTTTTTCTCCCTCTCCCCCGGCGGGGGGAGAGGGCCGGGGTGAGGGGGGGGCGGCGGCAGGCAACGCCAGAATCTCGAATTTGGCAGCTATTGATAACTAATGAGATTCCCATGACTCTATATACCGTCATTTTTTATCTCCTGGGCCTGGTCACGGTCGCGGCAACCATCCTGGCCATCACCCGGAGCAATCTGGTCCACGCCGTGGTCTATCTGGTGGTCTCCTTTTTCGCCACGGCTATGCTCTTCTATCTCCTGGGCGCGCCCTTTGTGGCCATCCTGGAGGTGATTATTTATGCCGGGGCCATCATGGTCCTGTTCTTGTTCATCATCATGATGCTGCGCCCGGAGAAATCCCCGGTAAAAGCGGGGACCAGGGTGCGCCGCTGGCTGCCGGCCCTGGTCCTGGCCGGCATCACCCTGGCCAGCCTCATCCTGTTGATTGTGGCCGCGCCGGGCGGTGCCACGCCACTCCTCCTGGCCGCGGCCTCTCCCCGGGAGTTCGGTCGCGCCCTTTATCACCACCACTGGTTTGCGGTGGAAGTGGCGTCCTTCCTCCTTTTGGTGGCCCTGGTGGGGGCCCTGTACCTGGGGCGGCGGGATACCGGAACCGCCGCTGGTTCTCTTGAGGAGCAGCCGTGATCGTCCCCTTCAGCCACGTGCTCATCCTCGCCGGCATTCTCTTCGTCCTGGGCGCGGTCTGCGCCCTGGCCCGGCGCAACCTGATCATGATCTTGATCGGCGTGGAGGTCATGTTGAACGCCGCGGGCCTGGCCCTGATCGGCGCGGCCTTGAAGTGGCGGCAACTGGAAGGGCAGATTTTCGTGATCTTCATCATGGCCGTGGCTGCCGCGGAGGTGGCGGTGGGCCTGGCTTTAATCGTTTATTCCCAGCGCCGCACCGGCACCCTGGAGGCGGACCGCTTCAATTTGCTGAAAGGTTGACGTGAAGATAGTCCTCCTGCTCCTGCTGCTCTTTCCCCTGGCCGGGGGCGTGCTCAACGCCCTCCTGGGGAGATATCTGCCCCGGCGGGTGGTGGAGGTTATCGCCTGCACCGGGGTGATCGGCTCCCTGGTCATGGCCGTAATCGCCTTGATTCTGCTGGGGGACCGCAGCCACGACCTGACTTACTGGAGCTGGTTCAGCGCCGGGGAGTTATCCACCTCCTTCAACGTCCATTACGACCCCCTGGCCGCGGTCATGGCCCTGATGGTTACCTTCGTCTCCAGCATCATCCACCTCTACTCCGTGGCCTTTATGCGGGAAGACGAAGACTACCTGCGCTTTTTCTGTTATCTGAATTTTTTTGTATTTGCCATGCTGGTCATCACCACCGCGGACAGCCTGCTTTTCGTCTACCTGGGCTGGGAAGGGGTGGGTTTTTGCTCCTATGCCTTGATCGGCTTCTGGTACCGGGACGCGGCCAATGCCGATGCCGGGCGTAAGGCCTTTATCTGCACCCGCATCGGCGACGTGGCCTTCGGCGTGGGCCTGGCCCTCTTTTTTGTCCTCTTTCATAATTTTTCCCTGACTTATATCAACACCCACGCCTCTTCCCTGAGCCGCGGCATGGCCACCCTGCTGGGTCTCTTGCTGTTGTGGGCCGCGGTGGGGAAATCCGCGCAACTGCCCCTCACGGTCTGGCTGCCGGACGCCATGGCCGGACCCACCCCGGTCTCCGCCCTGATCCATGCAGCCACCATGGTCACCGCCGGCGTCTACCTGCTTATGCGGCTCTTCCCGGTGGTGTCCCTATCTCCCACGGCTATGCTGGTCATCGCCGCGGTGGGGTCCGTCACCACCCTCTATGCCGCGCTGGGAGCCCTGGCCCAATCGGACATCAAGAAGATGCTGGCCTATTCCACCATCAGCCAGGTGGGCTACATGGTCCTGGCCGTGGGCGCGGGGGATATCGTGGGGGGGACCTTCCACCTGGTGTCCCACGCCTTTTTCAAGGCCCTCCTGTTTCTGGCCGCGGGCTTCGTGATCCAGGCCCTGTCCGAGGAGCACAACATCTTCCGCATGGGGAACCTGCGGCAGCTCATGCCTTCGGTCTACTGGCTCTTTCTGGCCGGTGCCGTATCTTTGAGCGCGTTTCCCCTGTTGGGCGGGTTTTTCAGCAAGGACCGCATCCTGTTGGCCACCTTCCTCAATCCGGGACTGGCCTACAAGTTTTTCTGGTTTCTGGGGGTGGTGGCCGCGTTGCTCACCCCCATCTATACCTTCCGGGTCTTCTTTATCGCCTTTCCGGAGCGGCCGGACGGCCGCCGGCCGGAAGAGGTGCACCTGCCGCCCCGGTTCATGGCCGCGGTGCTCTGGCCCCTGGCCATCCTGGCCCTGGGCGACGGCCTGCTCAACCTCCCCGGGGGGATCGGCAAGAACTTTTTGGGACATTACATGGCGCCGGTGCCCGGGGCCCGGCCCGACCTGGGCGCGCCCGTAGGGCTGGAGTGGATTATGGGTCTGGGCACCGCGGTTTCGGTAATCGCCACCATTATCCTGGCCTATTACCTTTACCGGCGGCGTCCGGTTAGGGAGCCGGCCCGGGAGGGCTTGCACGAGTTCCTGTTCTCCGGGCTCTACCTGGACCAATTCTATCGGCTGATTTTTATCCGGCCTTACCAGGCCGTTTCCCGGTTTCTCTGGCGGCGGGTGGATGAAGGGGTGGTGGATCGGGGCTATATCGGTCTGGCCAAAGGGTTTTTCTATCCTTACTGGGCCATCTGCCGTTTCCTCTGGCAGAAATTGGATGAAGAGGCCCTGGATGAGGGGGTGGTGAAGGCCGCGGGGCAATTGCTGCGCCTTTCCGGGGGGCTGGGGGGCTGGACCACGGGGCGGTTATCCACCTATCTGACCATGTTGCTCCTGGGGTTGGCGGTTTTCCTGGGCGCCCTGGCAGTGAGTTGGTATCTCCTTTAACGGAGTTAGGACCATGCTGCATTTTCCCATACTGACCGTGATCATCTTCGTGCCCATCCTGGGCAGCTTTTTGCCCCTGGCCCATAGCCGCGATCCCGTCGTGGCCCGTTGGAGCAGCCTGGCCGTAACCCTGGTGGAGATGGCCCTGGTAGGCTCCTTGTTTTTCCTGGACTTAACCCCCCACGCCAGCCCCCAGGGCACGTGGCTCCTTTTGGAAGAGTACTCCTGGATTGCCAGCTTTGGGGCCAAGTATAGTCTGGGACTGGACGGCATCAGCCTGGTGCTGATCACCCTCACCGCGTTCATCAATATCTTCTGCGTCCTCATCTCCTGGAGGGCCATTGAAGAAAAAGTGGGGTCATTTTTCTTCTTTATCCTGTTTTTGGAAGGCACCCTGATGGGGCTCTTTCTGGCCAACGATTTGCTGTTGTTCTACCTCTTTTGGGAAATCCAGCTCATTCCCATGTTTTTCCTGGTGGGCATCTGGGGTCATGAGAACCGCATCCACGCAGCCATCAAGTTCATCCTCTACACCCTCACCGGCAGCCTGCTGATGCTCCTCGCCCTTATTGCCATTTACATCATGCACGGCCACCAGACCGGGGTGTATACCTTCAATCTTTATCAGCTCATGCACACCCGCTTCAGCTTTACCATCGAGGTCTTGCTGTTCCTGGCCTTTTTCCTGTCCTTCGCCATCAAGATTCCCTTGATCCCGGTGCATACCTGGCTGCCGGACACCCATACCGAGGCCCCCACCGCCGGCAGTGTGGATCTGGCGGGGCTGCTCTTGAAGACCGGAATTTACGGCCTCTTCAGGTTTGCCATTCCTCTCTTCCCTAACGCCACCAAGTTCTTCGGCCCCATGCTCCTGGCCCTGGGTTTGGGGGGGCTGTTTTACGCCGCCTGGGTGGCCCTGACCCAAACCGACATCAAGCGCTTGGTGGCCTACTCCAGCATCTCCCACATGGGCCTGATGGTGGTGGGCATCGCCATCTGGAATCCCATCGCCGTTAGCGGCGCCCTGTTGCAGATGGTGAACCACGGGATCTCCACTTCCGCCCTCTTCATCATGGTGGGCATGCTGGATGAGCGCGTCCACTCCCGGGATTTTGCCGTCATGGGGGGCCTCTGGGGCCGGATGCCGGTCTTCAGCGCCTTTTTCCTGTTGTTTGCCTTATCTTCCCTGGGCCTGCCGGGCCTCAATAATTTCGTGGGCGAGGTCCTGATCCTCATCGGCACCTTTCAGGCGAAGCCCGTGATCGCGATTTTGGGGTTCTGCGGCATTGTCTTTGGGGTGATTTATATCTTGCGCATGGTCCAGGACTCCCTCTTCGGCGAGCCCCGGAGCGAGCATGACCTTTGGGACCTGGACGGCCGGGAAATCCTGATGTTGGCGGCCCTGGCCCTGGCGGTCCTGTTCATCGGTCTGCACCCCACCCCCGTTCTTCATCTTCTGGAGCATCCGGTGGCGACTATGCTGCAACAGACCCAGCAGGTGGCGCTGCAGGGGATGTAAGAGGAAAACAAGAACTAAACGGGCCATTAAAGAGATGCCTGCAAAGTAAAATTCGGGCCTCTTAGAAAACCGGAAGTATTTAAAGTCCCCCTTTGCAAAAGGGGGATTTAGGGGGATTTCGGGGCGTTATAAAATCCCCCCTACCCCCCCCTTTTTCAAAGGGGGGGATCAAAACTTCTTTCAAGCAGGCGCGCCTGCAACTTTCAGGAGCCTGTCGGCGAGAAGGGCTTAAGGGATTACGGTCCTGCGCCCTTATCTCCAATCACCGGTGCTGATATGCCGAATGACTGGCTTGTCATCTTACCCTTATTATCCCTGGCCGCGGGCGGGACCGCGGTCTTTGGCGCGGGCGCGTTTTGGCGCTCCCGGCCCCGGGAATTGCTCTTTGCTTTGTCTCTGATCACGGTGGCGGCCGCGGGTGCGGCCGTGGTCCTGGTGGCGCCCCAGGCTGCCAGTTTCTCCGGGGTCTTGGACCTGGGGAGCTACAGCCGGTTTTTCAATTTTCTCTTCCTGGCCATCACCGGCTTGACCCTGCTATTCGTGCGCCATTATGCCCGGGAGCGGGGTTTTGCCGGGGATGAGCTCTACGGCCTGCTGCTCTTTGCCGCTCTGGGCATGGCTTTGCTGGCCGTGGCGCGCCATTGGCTCATCTTCTTTCTGGGTCTGGAACTGCTATCCCTCTCCCTTTACGTGCTCATCGCCATCCGCAAAGGCGATGCGGGGTCCAACGAAGCCGGGGTGAAGTACTTCATCCTGGGCGCGGTGGCCAGCGCCTTTCTCACCTTCGGCATTGCTTTGCTCTATGCGGCCACCGGCTCCTTGGACATCGGCGCCAGTCTGGGGGCCGAGCTGCAACCCGGGGCCCTCCCCTTATTGATGGCGGCCCTGAGCCTGATTCTCGTGGGTGTCGGCTTTAAAATTTCCCTGGTGCCCTTTCATCTGTGGACCCCGGATGTCTACCAGGGTGCGCCCGCACCGGTGACCGCGTTCTTGTCCGCGGGCTCCAAAGTGGCGCTTTTTGCGGCGCTGCTGCGGTTTTCCCTGGATCTGGGGCCAGCCGCCTGGAGCTATGCCTTGCCGGCCATCTGGGTCCTGGCCGTGCTCACCATGGTGGTGGGCAATATTACCGCGCTGCGTCAAACCCAGGTGAAGCGGCTGCTGGCTTACTCTTCGGTGGCGCAGATGGGTTATCTGCTCATGGCCCTGGTAGCCGTGAAAGAGGGGGGGGCGCCGGCCCTGATGTTCTTCCTGGCGGTGTATGCGGTGATGGACCTGGGGGCCTTCGGCATTGTGGGAACCCTGTCCGGAACCGCCGCCGACCGGGATGCCCTGGAGAATTATCGGGGCCTGGGTTATTCCCAACCCTGGCGGGCTGCGGTGCTGGCTGTCTGCCTCATCTCCCTGGCCGGGCTGCCCCCCACTGCGGGGTTCATGGGCAAGCTGGTGCTGTTCAAAGTGGTACTCCAGGCGCACTACCGGGTTTTGCCGGTGATCGGCATCCTCACGGTCATCATCTCCATTTATTACTATATAAAAGTGGTGATCGCCCTCTATCTCCAGCCCCGGGCGGCAGGAACGGCGGTCCCCCGGGCTGAGCCCTCCGGGGTCCTGGCCGTAGCGGTGATCCTTGTGCTCCTTTTGTGGCTGGGTCTGTTGCCCGGATCGGTGCTGAATTTGGTAAGCCGGATCGCGGGATAGGGATCAGGGGCCAGGGGGCAGAAAATTCCTAACAACTGATCCCTGGCCCCCGGCCCCTGATCCCTGAGAATAAGGGATTGCTGGAAGGCCAAGGCTCCCTAACCCTTCCTTTGCCCACCATCATCTCAGGCCAAGAGCTTGACGATATCCCTTTCCTGTTGCCCGATGATGCGGATATTTTCGAGGATCGCCAAAAATATGGGTGCGGCCTGGGGCAGGCAGAGCCCCTCAATAAACCGGGTTTCATGTTCGGTGGCAAAGTTGCTGCAAGCCTGGATCAGG
>JAKAKP010000038.1 GCA_021813445.1 Deltaproteobacteria bacterium | reverse complement strand
CCGGCGGCGGCACCGGTTTCTCCTTTTCCCGCATCCGCCCCGAAAACGACGGCGTCCAGTCCACCAAGGGCGTGGCCTCCGGCCCCATCTCCTTCATGAACATCTTCGACGTGGCCACCGAGACCATCAAGCAGGGCGGCACCCGCCGGGGCGCCAACATGGGCATCCTGCGCTGCGACCACCCAGATATCGAGCGCTTCATCACCTGTAAGAACGACACCAAGCGCCTCAACAACTTCAACATCTCCGTGGGCCTCACCGACGCCTTCATGGACGCGGTGAAGAATAAGGCGGATTTTCCCCTGATCAACCCCCGCACCGGCGAGGAAGTGAAGAAAGTCAAGGCCGAGGCCCTCTTCAACCTCATCGTCGAGAGCGCCTGGGCCACGGGCGAGCCGGGCATCATCTACCTGGACGCCATCAACCGCCACAATACGCTCCCCCACCTGGGGGAGATCGAATCCACCAACCCCTGCGGCGAGCAGCCCCTGCTGCCCTACGAGTCCTGCAACCTGGGGTCCCTGAATCTGGCCAAGGCGGTCAAGGACGGCGCGGTGGATTATTCCCAGCTAAAAAAGATGGTCCACACCGCGGTGCACTTCCTGGACAACGTCATCGACGCCAACAATTTCCCCCTGGAGGCCATCAAGGAACAAACCCTGGCCAACCGCAAGATCGGCCTGGGGGTCATGGGCTTCGCCGACCTGCTCCTGAAGCTGGGCATCCCTTACAACACCGAGGAAGCCGTTACGGTGGGCGAAGAGGTCATGTCTTTTATCCAGAAGGAGGCCCGCCAGGCCTCCGCCCTGTTGGCTGATAAGCGGGGCAATTTCAAATATTACGCCGGCTCCCGCTATGACGGCAACGGCATCGGCCGCATGCGCAACGCCACCACCACCACCATCGCGCCCACCGGCACCATCAGCATCATCGCCGGCTGCTCGTCCGGCGTCGAGCCCCTCTTCGCCATCTCCTACGTGCGCCGGGTCCTCGAAGGCACCGAGCTGGTGGAGGTCCACCCCTATTTCGAGGAGATAGCCAAGCGCCGGGGGTTTTACAGCGGCGAACTGATGCGCCAGATCGCCCAGACCGGCTCCATTCGCGAATTCCCCGAGATTCCCCAGGACATCCGCCGCCTCTTCGTCACCGCCCACGAGGTCTCGCCCCAGTGGCACATCCGCCTCCAGGCCGCGTTCCAGAAATACACCGACAACGCCGTGTCCAAGACCGTGAACTTCCCCCACCAGGCCACCGCCGACGACGTGCGCCAGGTCTATCTCATGGCCCACGAGCTGGGCTTGAAGGGCGTCACCATCTACCGGGACGGCTCCCGGGACCAGCAGGTCTTGAGCTTCGGCGGCGCCAAGAAGACCCAAACGCTGGAGTACATCACCCCCCGGCCCCGGCCCGAGCGCACCACCGGCGTCACCGAGCTCATCAACACCGGCTGCGGCAAGCTCTACGTCACGGTGAACAAAGACGACCTGGGCTTCTGCGAAGTTTTTGCGCAGATGGGCAAGACCGGGGGCTGCGCCTCCAGCCAGATCGAATCCACCGGCCGCCTCATTTCTCTCGCCTTGCGCTCCGGCGTCAAGATCGAATCGTTGATTAAGCAGATCACCGGCATCCGCTGCCCCAGCCCCATCTGGCAAAACGGCCACCAGGTGCTGTCCTGCCCCGACGCCATCGCCAAGGTTCTGGCCAGCGTCGCCAAAATCGAGGCCCCGGCCCCCACCATGACCATGGCCGCCTGCCCCGACTGCGGCGGCGCCATCGAACACGAAAGCGGCTGTCTAGTCTGCCATAGCTGCGGCTTTTCGAAGTGTAGTTAGAAGAATAATGAAATCAAAGGAGATTTAAAATGGCTAAAAATGAGAGAACCTCAAAGACTGTAGCGAGTAAGGCTTCCAAATTACTAAGAGATCCAAAGACACCTAGAGATGTTAAATCTGTTGCCGCCAGCGCATTGACGCAAGCACCTGATAAGAAAAAGAAAAGGTAGCATAACGGTACTAGCGCTGCGTTGTTGCAAATTTGGGAAGGGAACTTACTAAAATTACCCGTTCCCAACCTTATTCCCCATCCCCCATAATTATTCCCCATAAGACGGGGAAGATTTTGGGCCGAATGGGGATAATAAATGTCTCACCATGTACTCAAGCTCAGTCTTGAGTACATGACATGTAGATTGTTTATTTTCATCGTTTCCAAGCTCCGGCTTGGCAACCAGAGGTCGGGTGTGAGCCCCAAAAGTGCGTGTGAAACGCACTCTAACCCCACATCAACTTTATTAAGCAAGGTCGAGAAGTGATGGGAAGAGGTTGGGTTCTTTATCATTCTTCTACTGAGGCTTCATTTAGAAAATACAGGAATTACGATGCAATTACGATATAAAAGTAGAATTTCTGGCGAATTTAATGGTTGGGATGGTGATGCTATTTTCGAGCTTGACAATGGAACAAAGTGGCAGCAATCGCGTTATAAATATACGTATCGATATAGATACAGACCACAAGCAAAGGTTTGGCAACAAGGGGGACGATATTTCCTCGAAGTAGAGGGTATGAATGAAATGATAGAGGTGCATCGCTTAGCATAATTTCGCATCGTTCCCAGGCTCTGCTTGGGAACCGCCTTGGCCGCCAAGCTCCAGCTTGCGAGCGTCGGGTAGCCCTAATTTGGTTTCCAAGTTAGAGATAGGGAACCAGGGCGGAAGTGATTGCTTATGGAATTTATAGTTGGCTTCATTTCAGGGGTGTTAGCTTCAGTAATTGCAAGCTTTCTTTTCCGATGGTTCGAAATAGATGTGCCTTTGGTAAAGCAGAAGCGCATGATGGCATTTTTCAGGAATCCCGCGCTCTATCTTCGATTAAAACTAAACACAGATGAGCGAAGAATTAAGCAACTGGTAGAACGCCTCTTTTTTGCATGGGAGATGAAGGATCTGAATGCCTACTCCTCCTGCTGGGCTGATGATGCAGTTAAAATAGTAGGCTCCGAGTCCCCCTATAAAGGAGGATAAGGCGCAAATCCTTGAGAAGTTTCGGTCTTCATGTCAGAAGTACTCAGTAATCAAAGTTCCTGCATTAGTTTTTGACGATATAAGCATCGGTCCAAGGCAAGGAACCGCAACAGCGAAGGTTCATTATCGTTTTGAACTCGCTCGCGAGTCAGACGGGCTTCCAATTTTCGAGGACTCACAAGAAGTCTATTCTCTGAAATTTCGAAATAATCTCTGGCAAATCTTTTCAAGTATGGATCATTGTTACGAAATTGGTCCCCGTAACAATACATAAACTTCCCTCCTCCTTCCAAGCTCTGCTTGGGAACGCCCTTGGCCGCCAAGCTCAAGCTTGGCGAGCGCCGGGCGGCCCTGGGGCGGGGGCAGGCAAAGCCGGAGCTTTGCCGGAAAATCGGGTTCCCAAGCTGGAGCTTGGGAACCAGGGCGGAGCCGGTTTGTCATTTTGGCGGCCAGGATTCCCAAATCATACCATGTTCGCTTTTGCATGCAACAAATCCTAAAGACCGGCGTGTATCGGCGGCTAATAGTTGACCGCCGATAAACGCAGATGAACGCCGCTGATTATGCCGGTTTGTTGCATGGCAATATGAATTGGGTATCATAGGGTTAGCCAGGAAAAGCTGTGCCGCCAAAGGCGAGATTCTGCGGTCGCGCCGCTCCCTCAGAATGACCAGAAAGAGTACCTCCGCAGAGGTTTTAGGCCGGTCAGGGGGTGTCATACCAAGCCGCAATCAAACGGATTTTTTTCGTAGGGGCGAATCTTGTATTCGCCCTGCCGCGTTGGGCGAACACCAGGTTCGCCCCTTGTTGCCTTTTGATTGCGACTTGGTGTCAGACGCGCCCCCAATGGTGCGGGGAACGCACCCTACAGCAACTCGTTCCCAAGCTCCAGCTTGGGAACGCCGGTTGCCGGCGAAGCTCTGCTTCGCCACCTCTTCCTCACTTGACCCATGAGAAGCCGCTACGCTATTAAAGACCCGGGCGGCACCTACTTCATCACCTGCACCGTGGTCCAATGGCTTCCCCTCTTCACCCGCAAGCCCTGCATTGATATTCTCCCCGCATCCCTTACGCTGTAGTTATCGCCTGGGCGGACCCAGGTGTCTGCCCAGGCGCCCGCAAATGCTGATGCGCCCTTATTCTATGGTCATCCAGGTAAGGACCGGGGGCTTGGTGTTTTTGCGAGCGCCAGGGGGCACACATGGGGGCCCCCCTATAATTTTGCCGCCAGCATAGGGGCCTGAAGATATACGCCTGGGTTATCCTGGACAACCATTTACACCTGATGGTCGCGGGTGACAAACTGACGGACGTCATCCGGGATTTCAAAAGCTACACCGCCAACAGCCTTATCGCCCGATTGGAGCAGGGGCAAAAAACCTGGGTCCTGAACCAGTTGCAGTATGGGAAGCAAGCTGCCAAGGCATAGAAGCCATGGCGAAACCTCTTTTTTCCCTGTCACCCTGAGCGAAGCGAAGGGTCTGACCTGTATCACAATCCCGTGCGTACCGGGGTGGTGGAGCATGCGCAAGATTGGGTCTATCCCAGCGCCAGGGATTTTGCCGGGGAAAGGGCGTGCTGGAATTGGAGGCATTGGAATAGAGGTGGCAAACCAGAGGTTTGCCGGATACCGGCGTTCCCAACGATAGAGCTTGCGAACGGGGAGTAAATCTAGGATAAAAAGCTTCCAGGAGGAAAACCTGATGAAGAAATTGGCCCTGTTACTGTCTCTGCCGCTTCTTTTCGTGGTGGCCAGCGGCTGCTGATCCGGGTCCAAGGCGCTGCGGTCCAGCAGCCAGCTAACCAGCCCGAGTCTTTGTGCAAAAGGTGTGGAACCTTTAGCCCCCCAGCCGCAGAAATACGTAAAACTAACCGCGCATAAGCCTGCCGGGAATTCTTAACGATCCCTATCTACCCAGATATCAAGATTATTCCCGCGTTCCCAAGCTCCGGCTTGGGAACGCCGGTTGCCGGCGCGGCTCGGCTTCCCTTCCTTTTTCTCCCCCTTTCCCGGAGAAGCTGCTATAATGCTTCACATTTCCGGCCCAGAAAGGATGTTCTCCAGAGGGTTATTGTGGTCACTCTGCTCTATCGGTAGTGCCGCCGGTTAATTCGGCTTGGAAATTAGCTCCCTCAGACCCGGCGTTATCCTGCTCTGAGTCTAATTTCTTCAGGCCCACGGGAGGGACCTATGGAAATTAACTCCTTCGCCACCTTTGAAAAGTTGCTGGCCGAGGCCGAGGCCCGGAAACATACTTTGGGCGTGGAAATTAACTACCTGAAAAAAATCCTGGCCGACAAAATCGCCGTCTTCGATCAACAGGTGCAGGCAGGCGAGGACCCGGAGGAATTGCACGAGTATATCGACGCCCTGCAAAATCAAATTGACATCAGGGTCAAGGAACGGGACACCTGGGACGGCGCCATCTCCGGCAATGACAAAACCAGCCTGATTTACAAGGCGTCCCAGGACGTTTTGCATGAAGGCGCAGATATCATCAACAAAGAACTCCGCCGCGATTGGCATAGGGGCATGGTCGAACTGGAAGAGGCGAAAGTCGCTTACCTGCGCGTCTGCGCCAAGTTGGGGGCAATCCGGAGAAAGGCGGAGGAGATTTCAGATAAACTTTCCTCCGGTCTTGAAAATTTCCTGCCGCCGTCGGCTGTGCCCCGCCTGGCCACCGGCATTGACCTGGAAGGGCTCACCGGCCCTATTTTCCTTGACCATAACGCCATCAAAAAGGCCTTCCTCCCGGGAGGAAAATAGATTCTCCACCCAAGCCATTATTCTTTCCCCCCCAATCAGTTCAGCAATAACAGGAAATTGATGGCCGGGATGACGCGGTTCTGCGCCGGCAGGTTGATCCGGCCGATGCGGCTGCCCCAGAGGCTGTTCGACAGGACATATTCATTAACGATCCAGGCCGTGGCCCCTCTGGGGTCAGAGGGGTCCAGGGAGACCGCGGAATGGTTGCCCCAGCGTTGGACATACTGATCCCAAGACGATGGGTCCCCGGTGAGAAAAGTGGAGCTGGTGTAAAGGGGAGAGCCATTGGCGATGACCCCGGGCGTGTCGGTATGCAGGCGTCCGGCAACCAGCACCTGGGCGTTGACGCTGTTGGGCGCATCGGTGGAAGACCAGGTGACGTAGACATCCTTGTAGCGGCTGGCGGCAATACTGGCGTTGAAATCATTGGAGGTGTTGCTGCCGTAAAACATGCCGCTTTGGATGATGCTGTCAGTGGCCGTGTTGAATTCATAAAATCTGGGGGTGGCCAAGCCGCTGTAGGCCACGGTGTGGACCTGGAAAAGGGAATTGCCGATCTGGGTGCTGGCGTTTTCGAAACGAGCGTCCATAGTGTCCAGCATCTGGCTGGTGCCGGGCTGGATGGCATAGGGGGGAATGTCAAAGGTCGGCACCGCAATGTAACTGGTGTACAGCACGGGATTACTGGTGTCGGAGCCCTGCAAGGCGTAAATGGTGACATAATTATTGCGGACATACCAATCCGCCGCCACCAGGTAACTGTAGGGATTCAGGTCCAGGACAATGGGCGGCGCCAGGGTGCCGTCCAGGCCGGTAAAGAGAGGGGAATTGAAAGCCTGGCCGTTATAAACCAGAGACTTGGGCACGGAAAACATGCGGCTGTCGATGTAGTTGCCGGTATTCAGATTAAACAGGTCCCCGGTGATGATGATGGCATTGCGGTCCAGACCCAGCTGCGGATAATCCCATTGGGTGTTATTGCTCACCCCGGAATCGCTGACATCGAGGGTGTAAAGGTAAAAACTGCCCGTGGGATCAGAGGTTAAGGAGATCGCCAGGTATAAGTACTGGTGCGCCGGGTCGGAGGGAGTCCGCCATTGGGTGGCCAAAAAGATCCAGCGATCATAAACCGGGTCGTAGACCATCCGCGGGTTGGAGAAATAGCCGGGGGTGGCTCCGAGCCAAGCCTCCGTAGAGATGCTTTGGACCAGGGTATACGGGGCGGCCTTCTGATAGATGTCGAGATGGGTGTTGGTGACCTCGGCAAAATAGGTACGGCCTGCCGCACCATGGGTATCCGGCGGGTAGTAGCCGGCGGTGGAGGCGTTCACCCCATCAAAATTAACCGTACTGGTTACCGGGGTCCGAGGGACAGTGCTCTGAGGGGCCGTCGCGGGGCGCCTGCCCATGGCATTTGCGGCCGCTTTGACCTTCAGCTCCTTATAAGTATTCGCGTCTAAGCGGCGGAGGAAGGGTTTGGGCCTTGGCGGCAGTGAGGGAGCAGCCGGCTGCAACGCGGCGGCTGCAGCCATCTGCTCGGGAGTACGCACTTGGGCTGAAGCCCCTAGGATCTGCTGGGTTGCCTGGATTTGAACTCCACGAGCCTGCGGGGCCGCAACTGAACCGCCTGCCAGCCCCAGGAGCACCAGGATTAAAATCGTTCCTGAAGCGGCCAAGCCCATAATTCTTGCGTATTTCACCTTTCCTCCTGCTTGCCGGCTCCGGAGAAGACCAGGTTGCCAGGAATTTTAGCGGAGATTAGGCGGCAGACGCCCCCAATACGCCCATCGAACGCCTCTCTCCCATCCTCTCCCCAATAGCTTAGATGGACACCTGCAACATTTGTTATGCCCTTAACTGTCCAGAGTGGTGATTTTTGTAAATTTCGGATCCGTCAATCTTGGACAGACATTAGACGGACTGCCACCCAGCCGGAGGTGGCGATTATTTGCCATAATCCATCATTCTCCGAGACCGATGAGATTCACTGCCTATTATCTTCATGGCGGCTATCCCCTCCCCCCAGGCCATCATTAATTTTTATAAAAAAAATAATCTTTCCCCTCGTTCCCAACCTCTTCTTGGCGACGGACTTGGATGGCAAGCTGCTGCCAGGCGGAAATCAGATTGGCCGTGAGCTCCCCGGGCTTAGGGTAGAGCAGGGGATGATTATCTCTTTTGCAGTTTTATGAAAGAGGGCTATTAACTTTCTAGAGTTAATCCAGTCTAAATGTTTAAAAAAAGGTTCCGATAAATCACTTTTCCTGGTCAGCCTCCATTAGCCAAGATGACCCTGCACCTGCGGGAGAAACGACGGTGAAAAGAAATAGAACGAGACAAGCGGTAAAAATCATCGTGGTTGTAGCCCTCGTTATGGCTCTAGCCACACCGGCCATGGCCAACTGGCAGTCATTAGGCTGGGCCTTCTTCGGTTTGGCCGCGTTCAACTCCCTGGTGGGAGCCGCCGCCTTGGCTTCGTCCTACCCAGGCTATGGCTATGGGGGTTATCCGGCCTATCCGGCATATGGCGGTTATTACTATCCTACGCCGGTTTACTATGCTCCGCCCCCGATCGTATATTACGGCGGTTTCTACCCGTTTTATGGCGGGTGGTGTCGGCCTTACCGCGGCGGCTACTGTGGCGGAGGATATTATGGAGGCAGAGGATATTACGGAGGCAATTATCGTCGCCCCTACGGCGGTAACTATGGGGGCGGCTACTACCGGGGCGGCGGCCGCGGCAGCCGCGGGGTCGTTGGCGGCCCCCCGAGCGTAGTCGGCGGTGGCCGGGGCGGTCCCATCGGGGGTAGTCCCATGGTCATCGGCGGCGGCCGGGGTGGTCCCAGCGGTGGTCCCAGCAGCGGTCGTCCCGCCGTCATCGGCGGTGGGCGGGGCGGTCCCGCTGGCGGTGGCTTCCCCCAGGGTGGCGGTGGTTTTGCCCGGGGCGGTGGCGGTTTTGCCCGAGGCGGTGGCGGCCATCACCGCTAATATTACTGGTTACCCCCGCACCGGCGTTCCCCGGCTTTAGCTGGGGAATGCCTTTTGCCGGCGCAGCTCAGCGTCGTCGTCCTTTCACCCCCCTACCCCAGAAAACGCCCTTTCCCTCTTATCCCCTCTCCTCTTCCAGACGGTACCGGTGCAACCTTATTCCCTCGCCAAGGTTGCGCCGGTTCTCATCTATTCTTATCTTTTACATAAGAATATTGGCAGACAGCATTAATGTTCCTTGCTGAGGCCGCCGATGTCAGGTTTAAGCCGCAGCCCCAACCGCCGGAGCCAAATGCGCAATCGGTTGCGGCCAGGGCTGCGCATATCAGCATCAATACCAAATAGGCGAAATCGAATGAAAGCAATATGGTTATTGAGTGCCGCAATAATTTCCTTGTTGCTTTGGAGTCCTGCGGCTCAAGCTCAAGGTCTGGAGCAAAACAATCCTATTTATCAGGAACTGGCGGCACAGGGAAGGCTGACCACCGGGGAGGTAGTCACGGTTTATGGCGTGCCCTGCGTTGAAGTTAAGCTGGAGGATGGGGAAAGCATCAGGACCCTGGTCGATTCCCTACCTTCTTTGCGGAATAAGTCCCTGATGGCTCAGGACCGGATCGCTCTCATTAATAAAACCCATTATCTCCTGGTCGTGCATGGGTCCGGCAATATCAGCACCGATAAGGACAGAATGTTCGTGCCCCTGGACTATTCCATCAAGCCGGAAATTCTCCCGGAATTTTTGCCAGGGGCAACCAATTATGAAAAGTACATTCTGATAGATCTCCGCCAGCAATATCTCGGCCTCTATGAATGGGGAAATTTAACCCACTGTTTTCCCATCTCTTCCGGAACCTACAAATGGATGCCTTTTAAAAAATTCGTGGTAATCAATATGGATGAATTTCATAACTCCAGTAAATTTGATCAGGCGCCCATGGATCATGCATTGCATATTGGCCTGGATTATTACATTCATGAAGGCATAGTCCCTGGTTATCCCGCCTCCCACGGCTGTATTCGGATATTTCCCCTGCATGCCCGTTTTCTTTTTTACAACTGGGCCAAGCCGGGAATTCCCGGGAAAATTATAGGTTGAGTCCGTTGCCCCAAGGTTAATGGCGGCGTTTCGTTTTTCTGGAGAGACGCGGCCGGCCCGGCCGGGGGGCGAGGTGCACCGGCGCAGCTCTGCTGCGCCCTCGTTTTGCCCCTTGCCCTTCAGAAACCGCGAAGTAATTATAGTTAGAGCTTGAATCTCTTCTCCAGGGGGCGGCGCTCCGGCACATAGGTGTGGGGCATCTGCTCTTCGTTCCAGGCCGCGGACACATAGAGGTTGCAATAGCAACTGCCGTATGCGGCCACGTCCGGCTCCCGGTAGATGCAGGGGCAGATGATGTCCTGATCCCACTCCCGGTCCTCGGCCGCCAGCCGGCAAGGGCAGCACATATAACCATAACGCTCTTTATTGAAGAGCAATCCCTCCAGGAGCTCATCAACTTTTTTCCGGTCTTTATTAAAATAATAGCCCCGGGCCTCCTGGGATTTTTTCAAGAATTCATAGAGTTGGTCAACGTTCATTTGATGCCCAGGACCTCTTTAATTTCATCTTTCTTAAAGCCCACAATGACCTTATCGCCGATGACGATGGTGGGGAAGGCGCACTCCGGGTTGATCCGCTTAATTTCCTCCAAAAGTTCTCTTCTCTTTTCCCCCTCCAATTTGTCCACATCCACACAATCGGGGTGGATGCCGCATTGATCCAGGAATTCTTTGGCATTTTTACAATGAATACAGGTACTCAAGGCATAAAGCTTGACAGGGCATTGTTCCATTTTCACATCCTTGGTGCGATCATTATTTATTTTCCCGAGCCCTTCTGAGGATATTTCGAGCTCCGTTTCTCTATCCTCGCCGGCTGCTGACGCGTCCTCCATATTCCGGCCCTAACAATTCTATAAGCACCTCTGGAATAATTGTCAAAGAGAGCCAGGCACCCCTTTGAACTTGAGACCTGTTTGGCCCATCCCTTGCAAAGATTTCTGTGGAGTCCCGAGCCTGCGGCGTTGAGGCTGGGCCGAAATAGCTGCTGCAGAACCGTACGCCTAACCTGGGCCAGACACCTTTGGCCAAACCGGTAACCCACGAATTAGAACCGGAAAAACAAGGAATAGCATGATACCAGCGAAGTTACCAAAAATCGTCCTGGTGCTGTTAATCTCCCTCATCGGCCTCACCGTTGCTCCTGCCGCGGCCCTGGCTGGTCCGGCAAAATCTTCCCTTTCTCCCCGCGGAGGCAGCAGCATGTGCCGGATAAGCGCGGGCACGCCTTTAACCCGGTCCCCGGGCTTGTTACACAATTCCCACCCAGGCCCCCTGCGGAGAATACCTGCCAGCGCAGTTCTCCCTAAAACTCCGGTTACGAGAGCCCTCATTCCAGGGGACAGATGCGACTTGCTGGCGCCCAAGAGCCTCCGCAGCCCGCTCGCTCGCCAGTTGTACTCTGCGTCGTCAGGCCCCAGGGTCTTGCCACCGCCAAAACCGCCAGTTAACCGGCCTGTATCAAGTACCACCACGAACCAGATACTTGCCGAGGCCCGTAGTTATTTGGGAACTCCCTACCGCTCGGGCGGTTCCTTGGAAACCAGCCGGGCCACCGATTGCTCAGGATTTGTGCAGTATATCTATCAAAAATCCCATATCGATCTGCCTCGCTCTAGCAACGAACAGGCCCAGACGGGCGCGGTGGTGACCCGCACCCTGGATTTTGCCAAATTGCTTCCCGGGGATCTCCTCTTTTTCGGCCAGGGGGGCCGCCATATCGGTCATGTGGGCATTTATATGGGAGACGGCAAGATGATCCATTGCGCCAGCCGCCGGGGCGTGATCATCAGCGATCTGGATGATCCCTATCACGCAGGCACCTTCGTGGTGGCCAAACGTCTCCCCGAGGTGCAATCACCTCGCAATGCTCATTCGGAAACTGCTCCCCCCAGGGAACTGTGAACCGGCTTTACTGTACCTCCGGAGAAACGGGCAGCGGCGGGATCTCCGGAGCCATCCGGTAGTATTTCAACCCAAAGCCGGGGGTTTCGAAGGCCTTGGGATTGATCTTTTTGGTCAATTCAATTTCCCGGGGGCGCAGGATACGCACGAAGCCATTGGGTTCGACGATGGCGAACTCCATGCCCTGGTCAAGGCATTTATTTACCGTCGTCTCTCCCTTTAGGTTCTGATTGGAAACGCAGAGCAGTTTATCGGCCATAGCTCCAGAACCTAAGAGCACCACCAACGCCGCCGCCGATAAAACCCCAATAACCGTCCTTTTCATTATTTTCCTCCTGACTTTAATTATTTTTAAAATAAGTAGTCTGCTAGATTTAGCAACATCCGCCAGTCCAAAACTTTGCTGCCCTGGCCGCTTCAAGCCTTTCATTGTGGTTGTCAATTACCTGGAGATCCACGGGGCTTTTTCCCGGTTTACTCGGTGTTTTTCCGCCTTTCTTCAAAGACTTATTAAGAAATATCATTGACAAAATTTTATTTATAACTTAGGATACCGACAGAAACAGTGGGAAGTTGTGGAAAAACTAACCCACAGGAAGGAGGAGATGGCCGCAGAGTTTTAAAGAATACCAATGGTTATGGGGGAAGATGCAGTTAGACCCACATTATTATCCCGGCTGCGCCAGCGTACTGACGGAAGCATCATCTTAGCCTGAGGATGGATTAATTAAGGCCGGAATAGAGGGCATAATGTCCTGGGGGGGGATGTTATGACTAGAAAAAAGGTCGTCGAGATGTGCATGGAAAGTCCGCTATACTTTACCATGCCCTTAAGAATGAGACTGGAACTGATAAAAAAGCGGGAACGGTCTCATCATGGCAGCGGGTTGCGTGAGGATCTGCTCAATTGGGTCAGGACCGGTAATTTCACATCCTCGGCAAGAGACAAATCTCGCTCTTCATGACCAATTTAACTGCACTTATTTCCGAGGCGGCCAAGTGGCCGCCTTATTTATTCAGGGGACCGGAGCTCCCTAAAGGTGGTCAATAAAGCCGTGCTCCCCCTTTTCATCTTTGCAAACCTCCATTTTTGCCGTATATTGCCCTTAATTTCTTTAAAATAGGGAATTATTCCATGACCACCCCGGAATCTCGAGGAACCCAGGCCCCCCCGCCAGAGTCCCCGGCGCCCGCGCCGGGACCGGCGGAGGTTTGTCCCCCCTGCCCCCCGGCAGGAGAGCAGGCCGCGTTCCCCACTCATTTCGCCCGTCTTTTTTTCGGGGTGATCACGATCCTGGTCCTCTATTTTTCTTACCTGATCATCAAACCCTATCTCATTGACATTTTCATGGCCATGGTGCTCTTTTTCACCGCCAAACCCTTGTACCGGGCCCTTAGCCGCGCCCTTTTCGGCATGCGCACCCTGGCCTCTTTCCTCACCTGCCTGATTCTGGCCCTGGTGATCTTGATTCCCCTGGTAAGCCTGGTAAGCATCATTGCCAACCAAGCCCTGGAGTTCTCCGGCGTTGTGCGCCAGGGGCTGCAAAGCGGCCACCTCTGGCAATTGGTGACCGCGAAGGTCAACGCCATTCAAGCCTATCTGGTCCATCTGAACCTGCCCGTGCCTGCAGAGCAGATCAAGCTGGAGCAGATCGTGCAGACGGTCCTCACCAAAGCCAGCGAGTTCGTGTACACCAACGCCATCGGCCTCCTCAAAGGGTTCACCTACTTCTTCCTGGACCTGGTCCTGGTGTTGTTTATCGCGTTTTTCATGTTTATTCAGGGAGACGACTTCATTGAGGAGATCCTACAACTCTCCCCCCTGGAAGCCGCCCATAATCAGGAGATTCTCCGGGAAACCGAAACTACCATCAAGGCCACTCTTTGGGGCACAGTGATCGTCGCAGTGGTGCAGGGGATTTTAGGAGGGGTGGGGTTCTTGATTTTCGGACTGTCCCAACCCGCGTTTTGGGGCACGGTGATGATCCCCGCAGCAGTGATCCCGGTGGTGGGCAGCGCCCTGATCTGGGGGCCTGCCGCAGTTTATCTTATCTTTGCGGGGCATGTGGGCGCAGGAGTGGGGTTGATCATTTGGGGAGGAGTCATTGTCAGCGTCATTGACAATATTCTGAAGCCCATACTGATGAAAGGCAGCCGCTCCACGCCCTCCATCTTTATCCTCTTCAGTATCCTGGGGGGCATCACCTACTTCGGGATGATCGGCTTCATCCTGGGGCCCTTGATCCTTTCCTTTCTCCTGGCGCTGCTGCGCATCTACCAAAAGACCATCCTGGCTCCGCCGCCCCTGGCGGCCGCGCTGGTCCTACCCCAAAAAAAAAGACCCATCACCCCGGCGGGAAATGGGTCCTAGCCAAAAAAAGGGGCGGACCCGCGGGTCCGCCCCGGCAAAACGCATCTTCGTTGAATTTCTCAGGCTGCGCCTAAGACTTCCCGTTTCAGTTCTGCGAGATCAAGCCCGCCCCGGGCCGCGGGGGCGCGGCTTTCCAATTGTTCGATCTCCTGCTGCACCAGCTCTTTTTCCAAGTGCCGGTCCTCATGGATGAACTGGCAATATTCCTCAAACAGTTCGCTTTTCAGGTCCGGGGAAAAGCCCTTACCCGTGGGAAAGCGCTCTTCCAAACCCAGAATGTTGTCCAGGATATAGAAGTAAATGGAGCGGGCTTCGGCCAACAGCCCGCTTTGAGCCAGCCGGTCGGCCCGGGCCTGGGCCCGTTGCAGCTTGGCTTCCGCATCACTGATGGAAGTGGAATCCCCGGAGACTTCCTCGACTACGTGGTCGATGGACTCCAGGATATCTTCGAGGCCCTCCTCCTCCTCTTTGAGGACTTCCCGGGCCTCCGGGGTGCGACCCGCTAGGTCCAGGATGATCTCTATCAGTTCTTTTTTCGAATATTTCTTCAGCTTTTCCGTAAGCTCCGCCCGGTTCAGGAATTTGCCGGAATCTTCCACCCAGGCCCATAAAAGGGCCAGGACATGAGAGCAGATTTCTCCAGTTTCTACTTGGGGGCAAGAGCAAACATAGGATAACTGGTCATTTTGAATCCTGACCTCCACCTGGCGGGGCTGGTCATCCCATACCACTCCCTGGAGGCGGTCAGGCAACCGGTACCCATGCAACACGTGTTGGCCTTGGACCAGATCTTTGGCCTTAGCTGTTGCCTCCGGCGAGCCGATCTGGCTCAAGGTTTGGGCGTCCAATTCTTCAAATCGCATGTTATACCATCTAGTTAAGGGATTTTCTTTAAATTTAACATATTATGCCCCCAGGGGGAACTATTAATGCTGGCTATCCCCACTTTTATGTCGTTTTTTTAACGGGAAAAATATTGCTGACTTTGGTCAAAGAGAAGGTTGAGGCGCTCTTCCAACTCCTGGCGGCGGTCCTCCAAAAGCTGGCCCCGGTCTCCGGGCCGGACATAGAGGGGGTCGCCCACCAGCACGGCCATACGGCTGAAAGGCAGGGGTAATTCAAAGCGGTCCCAGGTCTGGAAGGTGATTTTCCGGCGGCTGGCCACGGCCAGGGGCACCAGGGGAGCCCGGCTCTCCCGGGCCAGATATAAAGGTCCCTTTTGCGCCACCCGGACCGGCCCCCGGGAGCCATCGGCAATGAGACCGCAACTATAACCCCGGCGGAAGTAGTCCGCCAATTGCTGCAAGGCCTTAACCCCGCCTTTGCGCCGGGACCCGAAGCACACCGTAAAACCCAATCCCCGGGCCACCTCCCCGATGAATTCGCCGTCCCGGCTGGGGCTGGCCATCACCACCAGGGGCGGCAATTGGGGATAGTAACGCCGCATATAATAAAGGGGAAAGAGGAGTTGGCAGTGCCAGACCGTGTAGATCACCGGCTGGCCGGAGAGCACCAGATCTTTCAAGTCCGGGTTGATGCGCAAATCCGGAGTACAGGTGCGCAGATAGGCCTGGGCCAGGGTCTTGGCCAGGGCCGGGGCCCGGTGCCGCCAGAGGGGGTTATCTAAGCGGATTTTCATTATGAATGCGGTTTTTAGTTTTGATACCCAAGGCCATCTATTTCCCGTTAATCAATCATTATTCAAGGGCATCGTAATGACAAACTCCCTCTCCCTGTGAGGGAAGGAATTGGGGGGAGGGTGGTGACTTGTGGCCCCCCCACCGCCAAAAAGACTCCACCCCCACCCTAACCCTCCCCCCTCGAAGGGGGAGGGAACAAGAAAACTGCTATTGTTTGCCCGGCTTGGATTGCAGACGCTCCAAAATCTTGGGGGTATAGAGGTCGTGCTCCAGTAATTGCGCGGAGACCGGCCGGGTCATGTCCATTTTCATTTTTAAGAAATTGAGGCGGCGCATCTGCTTGAGCTTTTCGGCTTCGTCAGGCAAGGAGGCCACCAGGTCCTGCAACTGCACGATTTCCTTGCGCAACTCCAGCTCGGGGGGCAGGCAATCGGCATTTTTCAGAATCCTGTAGGCCATACGCAATTCCGGGGGAATGTGACTTTCATCTTCAAACTTGAGGGGCTGGCCCTTCCCCCGCAGGTTGTCAAAAAGGCCATTGTCGATGGCCTCCAAAATGCGGTTTTCCGCGATCCTCTGAAACGAATCCAACGAGTAGTTCCCTTATTCTGAAGAAGATAGCCTCACGCAAAGACGCCAAGGCGCAAAGCAAGACGCAAGAATATTTTCAAAGGGCCAGGTGATGGTTCAGGCTTTCCAGCCTATTCAGATTGACGGGGCGGGCTTGACGCCCGCCGATCCCTGCTCTCCGCCCCTCCCATTTATAATTAAGGGATTGGGGCAGGAGTTCTGGCCCCGATTACTCCATCCTAAAAAATATGGGATTGGGGAAGGGGGTGGGGGGAGGGGGTAAGGGCCCGCGGCCCTTAGCCCCCTCCCCCACATATTTCTTATCATCGCCGGCGTTTGCGGGCGCGGTCCATTTCCCGCTGTTCCTCCCGGCGGCGGATGGCTTCCCGTTTATCCACTTTCTTCTTGCCTTTGGCCAGACCCAGTTCCACTTTAGCATGTTCATTCTTGAAATACATTCTCAAAGGAACCAGAGTATAGCCCCGTTCCTGGAGCTTCCCCAGGAGGCGTTTGATTTCCCAGCCGTGCAGCAGCAGTTTCCGGGGCCGTTCCGGCTGGTGGCTGTCCACCGCGGCGTGGGAATAAGGACTGATATGGGCGTTATAGAGGAAGATCTCTCCGTCCCGGAAGCGGGCGTAGGCGTCATTGATATTGGCCCGGCCCTCCCGCAGGGCCTTGACTTCCGTCCCGCTCAAGACCAGACCGGCCTCGTACATGGCGTCAATGACGAAGTCGAAATAGGCCTTCCGGTTGCGGCAAATGATCTTCAGATTTTCTTCCTTGGGTTCTTTCATGGTTCAGGATTGGCCCCCAGGATATGGACGAAACGGAATACTTCGGGGAAACGGCGATTCATCTCCTGGGCCACATATTCGTTGACTTCCTCCACCGTCACCAGCCGCAGGGCGTTGCGGGCGATCTTCCGGGCTTCCTCGATGGTGATCAGGCGGATAATGTGCTTGGCCATGGGGATGGCCATGGCATTCATGGATAGCTCCGAAACCCCCAGTCCCAGAAGCACCGGAATATACAGGGGGTCGCCCGCCATTTCCCCGCACATGGCCACCGGTATTTGGGCCACCCGGGCGGCGTGCACCACCTCCCGGATCATGCGCATCACCGCCGGGTGCAGCGGTTGATACATGTCGGCCACCTGCTTGTTGCCCCGGTCAATAGCCAAGGCATATTGTATCAGGTCATTGGTGCCGATGCTAAAAAAGTCCGCCTCCTTGGTGAGGAGATGGGCCAGAGTAACGGCCGCGGGCACCTCGATCATGGCCCCGGCGGGCATCTGATCGTCAAAGGGGACTTCTGCCGCTTGCAGCTCCTGCTTGACACTATTGAGGAGCTGCCGCGCCTCCTGCAACTCCCGGACGTTGGAAATGAGAGGGAACATGACCCGCACCCGCCCGTAAACCGAGGCCCGGAGGATGGCCTTCAACTGGGTGCGAAAGATATTTTGTTCTTTAAGACAGAAGCGAATGGCCCGGAGCCCCAGGGCCGGGTTCATTTCCGGGGCGTATTCCAGGTGGGAGAGGAACTTGTCCCCGCCGATATCCAGGGTGCGGATGGTCACCACCCGGGGGGCCATGGCTTCCACCACCCGCCGGTAATCTTGAAAAAGCTGCTCTTCGGTGGGCAGTTGGCGCTGCCGCAGATAAATAAACTCGGTGCGCAGCAGGCCCACGCCGTCGGCACCGTACTTGAGCCCCAAGTCCACTTCTTCCGGCAGTTCGATATTGGCCAGAATCTGGGTAGGATACTCATCCGTGGTGACCGCGGGCAGGTTACTGGCCTGGGCCACCTCTCCTTTGAAAGCCTCAAAATCCCTTTTCCGGGCCTGGTAAGAGCGGCTCATGGCCTCGTCCGGGTCCAGGATGATCTGGCCGGTCAGCCCGTCCATGATTAACGGGTCGCCGGTGACGATCTCCCGGGTAGCGAAGTCCACCCCCACCACTGCGGGTATCTCCAAAGATTGGGCGATAATGGCGGTGTGGGAAGTCCGCCCGCCCCGCTCGGTTACGAAACCCAGCACCTGGGAACTGGTCATCTGGGTGGCTTCCGCGGGAGACAAGTCCCGGGCCACAAGAATCACAGGGGCTTCCCCGGAAATGGTCCAGGCCTCCTTACCGGCAAGATTGCTTTGCAGGCGGCGATAGACCTCCTCCACATCCTGGACGCGGCCTTTGATGTAAGGGTCGCCGATGCCCTGGAAGAGCTCCCGCACCTTCTGCCAGGCCTGGAACAGGGCCCATTCGGCATTGAAGCGCTCTTCCCGGATGAGGCGCTGGGTTTCCTGGAAGATCATGCGCTCTTTGAGCATCAGGATTTGCACGTCCAGCAAGTGGCCATGTTCCTGATATTCCGGGGACAGGGATTCCCGCAGGGCGATGAGGTCCGCTTCCGCCTGTTCCACGGCTTTCAAGAAGCGGTCCAGCTCCACCTCAATCTCTTCCGGGGAGTAAAGCACGCAATTGTAGGGCTGAGCCTCCGCATGTTCGGCCAACACCTTGGCGCGGCCCAGAACGATGCCGGGGGAAGCCGGGATACCCTGGATGACCCGATTATGGGGTGTCATTTTTCTCCGAATTTGCTGGCAAACAGGGAAAACAAGGCCGCCGCGGCCTCATGAGCCTGGGGGCCGGTGGCCCGGATCACCAGGCGGGTGCCCTGGGGGCAGTCCAGCGCCAGCAGGGATAGCAGATCCCGGGCGTTGGCCTGGGCGCCGTCCTTTTCCAGAAAGATCTCACCGTCGAACTTCTGGGCCATCTGCGCTACCTGGGCTGCGGGCCGGGCATGAAGTCCAAAACGATTTTCCACCCAGATTTCCTTTTCGACGACCGGCGTCTTTGGCTTGCGTTGCGACATGGATAAGTTAGACATTGATAAATTTCAGATTGAATGAGACTAATAGCTTACAGCTTTCAGCCAGGAATAAAACATATAAGCTGATACATGATAGCTGACTGCTGCCCCCTCTATCCTTCCTTCTGCAATCCGATTTTATTTAACGTGGCCTTGTGCTTTCAGGGCCAGATAGGTCTGATAGACCTGGCGCCGGGGCAGTTTCAATTTCCCAGCCACCAAGTCGGTGAGCTGCCGTCCCTGCAAGCCGCTTTCCCGGGCCGCCTGGAGCAGATAACCGCTCAGATCCACTTCCTGGGCCACCTTTCCTGCCGGGCAGGAGAGGACCAGCACACACTCCCCTTTGAGCTCCCGGCCGGCCAATTGCCCGGCCACTTCCTGGACCGGCCCTCGCCAGGATTCTTCAAATTTCTTGGTCAGCTCCCGGACCACCAGCACCTGGCGGTTGCCCATGACCGCGGCGATTTCCTTAAGCGTCGCCGGCAGGCGGCGGGGTGACTCATATATTATAACCGCCCGGGGCTCATTCGCCAAGGTGGCCAGAAATTCCCGGCGCTTGCCCTCCCGGGTGGGCAGGAAACCCACAAAGGTGACGTCGCCTTGGAAGCCGGACAGGGACAGGGCCGCCACGCCCGCGGCGGGGCCGGGCACGGCCTCTACCTTTACTCCCGCGTCCCAGGCCAGGGCCACCAGGTCGGTCCCCGGGTCGGAGAACCCGGGCGTGCCCGCGTCGCACACCAGGGCGAGATTCTGGCCTGCCTGCAAGCGCCGGATCAATTCCGGGCCCCGGGTCTTCTGGTTGTGGGCGTGATAGCTGATGAGGGCCGTTTTAATCCCGTAATGGCTGAGGAGCTTGCGGGTGTGCCGGGTGTCCTCCGCGGCAATGAGATCCGCCTCCTTGAGGACCCGGAGGGCCCGGAGCGTGATATCCTCCAGATTGCCGATGGGGGTGGCGACGATGTAGAGGGTACCCATCCTTCCATCTCTCAATGCAGTTGCCCGTGGGCCACAAGCCCAGCCATAAATCATGAAAAATTCGGCGGGCATCTCGCCCGCCCTGGTAATTCGCACAGGCTGGAAAGCCTGTGCTACCGCTCAAAATGCATTCTGGATAACTTCTACCTGGGGTCCATCCACAGACACGGTAATGCCCACCACGTCAAAGCGCAGCGGCACCTCCCCCAGGCGCTGCCGTTTTACATAATAATCGGCCAGTTTGTGGAGACGCGCCTGTTTGGCGGGAGAGACCGCGTCCTGGGGCGCGCCGTAGCGGAGGCTTTTCCGGGTCTTGACCTCGATGAAGACCAGATCCCCCCGGTGCCGGGCGATGAGGTCGATCTCCCCCAGAGGCGTGGTATAGTTGCGCTCCAGGATTTTATAGCCCTGCTTTCTCAGGGCCGCGGCCGCCAGGTCTTCGCCGGCGTCGCCTAACCGGCGTCTGGCCTCCACGGGCGGACACCTGGGTCCGCCCCTACGGGGTGCGCCCCCACCAGGTGATGTTTGTGGCCCGCTGTTGAAGGTGTCAAGCCAGACATCAAAATCATCTTTTCCTGTGGCCTGGAGATTTTCCCGGTCCAGGATCCAGCGATTGGGATTCGTGGCAATATACTCCCGAATACGACTCAGCGATTCCTCATTGCGGATAACATGATTATAAAAGCTGCGTTGCCATAATTTATCTTTAAATTGGGGCCAGCCATATTCTTTAACCCCATGAATATATTCATTAGTGCTCATAGTCTTGAACCACTGCACGATCTTCTGTAAGGGGGCACCCCTATGAGCCCTCCCAGACAACGCGGGCGCACCAGGGCGGACACATGGGTCCGCCCCTACAGGGGATTCTTGTAGGGGGGCACCCGTGTGTGCCCCATCAGAGGCTCGCAAAAACACAATGCCATGAAAATGATTGGGCATAACCACATAAAAAGAATCTATTTTGATTCGAGGGAACTTGCTTTCCAATTTCTGCCACCATCTTTCCACCATTTTCCCGGCGGCATTCGGCTGAAAAATCCCCTCAGACACCCGCCCTAATAAACATTCATGTTTCTGGATGCAAACCGTAATAAAATAAGCTCCTTCCGTGGCATAGTCGAATCCCTCTAACCGGGGAGACTTGCGCTTCCATGGCCAAAGAGGCATTTTGATCTGTCCTTAAATCAAGGTGATCATAGAGTTAAGGATGTAGTTGTATTTGCGAGCGCCGGGGCGGACACGTGGGTCCGCCCCTACGGGAAATAATCTCACGCAAAGATGGCAGGAATGCAAAGGAAATATTATTATGGGAGAAAAAGCAAGCCCCCATTTATTCCCTATCACCCAGCCATTCCTTGACGCCGCTGAAGGTGCGGCGGTGTATGGGGCAGGGGCCCCAGCAGCGCAGGGCCTCCAGGTGTTCGGCAGTGGCGTAGCCTTTGTGTCTATGGAAATTGTATTGGGGATATTGGCGATGGTAAGAGGTCATCAGCCGGTCCCGGTATACCTTGGCCAGGACCGCGGCCGCGGAGATGGAGGGGCAGAGATCGTCCCCCTTGACCACCGGTTGTTGGGGATAAGCCAGGGGCAGGGGGTGCGGGCCATCCACCAGCACGATTTCCGGCAGCAGGGACAGGGCCTTCACCGCCTGGGCCATGGCCTTGAGGCTGGCGGCCAGGATGCCCAGGGTCTCGATCTGCCGGGGCCCCACCTCTTTAATGGCAAAGGCCAGGGCCTGCTCGCGGATCTGCGCGTCCAGGGCCTCCCGCATCTCGGGGGTGAGGCGCTTAGAATCCCGCAGGCCCGGAAAGACCGCGGCCGCAGGGATGATCACGGCCGCGGCCACCACCGGTCCTGCCAGGGGGCCCCGGCCCACTTCATCGGTGCCGGCGATGACGGGTAGTTTTTGCGAGCGCCAATAAGCCTCCGGGTCAGCAAAAACCTGCTTGCCGACCCGGGGGGGGCTCATGCGTGGGGGGTCCGCTTTTCTTTGATCCGGGCCGCCTTGCCCACCCGCTGGCGCAGGTAGTACAGACGGCTGCGATTGACATCGCCCCGGGTGAGAACCACCACCTGCTCGATATTGGGGGAGTGCAGGGGAAAAATCCGTTCCACGCCCACGCCGTACGAGACTTTACGCACGGTGAAGGTGGAGCCGGTAAGCGCCCCTCTTTTACGGATCACCACGCCTTTAAAGACCTGGATGCGTTCCTTGTCCCCTTCCACGATGCGCACGTGCACTTCCACGGTGTCTCCGGGCCGGAACGCGGGCAGGTCCGCCCGCATCTGCTCCCGGGATAATTGATCTACGCGTTCCATAGTAACCACCTAATCTTTCTTTCCAGTATCGGATAATTTTGCCAAAAACTCTCGGTCCTGGTCATCCAGGTCCGCTTTTGCCAGTAAATCGGGGCGCTCAGAGGCGGTGCGCCGCAGGGCCTGCTCGCGCCGCCAGCGGTGGATGCGCTGATGATCGCCGCTGAGCAGGATCTCCGGCGCCTCCAAACCTTCGAAGTCCCGGGGCCGTGTAAAGTGAGGATATTCCAGCAACCCGGTCTCAAAGGACTCTTCCTCCACGGCCCCTTCACCCCCCAGGACCCCGGGGAGCAACCGGGTCACCGCGTCCGCCACCACCAGAGCCGGAATTTCGCCCCCGGTTAAGATATAATCGCCGATGGACAGCTCTTCATCAATATAAAAATGCAGGCGGTCATCCACCCCTTCGTAATGACCGCAGATCAACAACAAGTGGCGCGTGGCCGCCAGCTCCCGGGCCTTTTCCTGGGAAAACAGCGGCCCCCGGGGGCTGAGTAAAATCACCCGGACTTCCGGGTCTTCCTGCTTGACCGTCCGGATGGCCCGCACCAGGGGTTCCAGTTTCAGGACCATGCCCGGCCCGCCTCCGAAAGGGCGGTCATCCACCACCCGGTGGCGGTCGGTGGTGAAGTCCCGGAGGTTCAGCAAGCGGAACTCCACCGCACCCTGAGACTGGGCCCGGCTAATCATGCTCTGGCTGAGGGGGCTTGCAAAAAACTCCGGGAACAGGGTCAGCAGCTCAATGAGCATAGGCCTCCAGCAGCCCCGGAGGCGGCGCGACCTTGATCCAGCCCTCTTCCAGATTAATGTCGGTGATCACCTCCTCCACCGCCGGCAGGAGTAACTCCTCTTCCCCCCGGCGCACCACATAAACATCGTGGGCCGGGGTGGCGATGATCTCCCGGAGATGCCCCAATAAAACCCCGTCCGCGCCATTAATGACGGGCAACCCCAAAACCTGAAACCAGTAATATTCACCTTCAGGAAGTAGCGGAAAGCGAGCTACCTCCCCGCTCACTTCCTGGCCGATGAGGGCTTCGGCCTGGTCCCGGGTCTGTACACCCTCCAGACGCAGCAGCACCTGCCCTTTCTGGCGGCTGGCGCTGGTTACCCGGTAGCTTCTGCCCCCGATTTCCACCTCCCCCAGGGCCGCGATCACCTCGGGGTCGGTGGTGGCTGAGGCGGCATCAGCTCTCACTTTCAGGACGCCCCGGAGTCCATGGACCCCGGCCACTTTTCCCAATCCTACGGTTGAGGGAACGGTCCCTGGCCCCTTACTCAAGGATTTCCAGGACCGCGCGCTTGCGAATCTTGGTGGAGGCCGCACTCAGAATGGTGCGGATGGCCCGGGCCGTACGCCCCTGCTTGCCGATGACCTTCCCCAGATCTTCCTTGGCTACTTTGAGTTCGATGACGGAGGTCTGTTCTCCCTCGATTTCTTTGACCTGCACTTCATCAGGATTATCCACAAGAGCCTGCGCGATGAACTTTACCAAGTCTTTCATTGTCGCCACCTCGTCGAGGATGGGGTGGTGGGCTCCACCTTTTTCTAGTCTCCCGGGGATGGGCTTCAATCTGCCGCGGCGGCGGCCGCGGGGGCGCTCCGCCGCTTTAAAAGACTGGCCACCGTGTCCGTGGGGGTTGCTCCCCGGCTCATCCAGAGAGCCAGGAGTTCCTCTTTCACCGAGATCCCGGCCGGATCCTGGCGAGGATCATAAGAGCCCACGATCTCCAGAAACTTGCCGTCCCGGGGGGACTCACTGTTAGATACCACGATGCGGTAATAAGGGCGCTTCTTGGCGCCGAAACGGGCCAACCGGATACGTAATGCCATGAGGCCGCTTTACCCTCCTTTGGGTTTAATATTGGAGCCGGGAAGCCAGGGGGTTCCCGCTCCTCCTCCATCGCTGTCCTTAAAAAAACTTCCCCGGCATGAAGGGGAGTTTGCCCTTCTTGCCTCCCTGGGTCATTTGCTTGATCATTTTCTGGGTTGTGGCGAAATTCTTCAGCAGCCGGTTGACGTCCTGGACGGAGGTGCCGCTGCCCAGGGCGATGCGGCGGCGCCGGCTGCCGTTGATAATCAGGTGGTCGGCCCTTTCCTTGGGCGTCATGGAATTGATGATGGCCTCCACCCTTTTTAATTCCCGGTCGTCCGGCTTCATATCCTTCAAAGCTTTGAGCTTGCCCAAGCCGGGGATCATCCCGAGTAATTGTTCCATTGTACCCATCTTTTTTATTTGCCGCAATTGGTCCCGGAAATCTTCCAGGGTAAAGCCCTCTTTCCGCAGCTTTTTTTCCAGGGCCTGGGCCTGGGCCGCGTCAAAGGTCTCCTGGGCCTTCTCGATGAGGGTGAGGACGTCCCCCATGCCCAGGATGCGGGAGCTCAGGCGGTCGGGATGAAAGACCTCCAGGGCGTCCAGCTTCTCCCCCACCCCCAGGAACTTGATGGGCTGGCCGATGACCGCCCGCATGGACAGGGCCGCGCCGCCCCGGGCGTCGCCTTCCATCTTGGTGAGGATGACCCCGGTGAGGCGCAAAAGGTCGTGGAACTTCTGGGCCACCTGCACCGCGTCCTGACCGGTCATGGCGTCCGCCACCAGGAGGATCTCGTTGGGCTCCGTCTTGGCGCGGATGGCCTTGAGTTCGTCCATCAGAGGCGCATCGATATGGAGGCGGCCCGCGGTGTCCAGGATGACCGTGTCGTAGCCCGCGGTATAGGCCGCTTCCATGGCGAGGACGGCGATGTCCACCGGGTTCTGGTTTGTTTGCGAGGGATAGACGTCCACGCCCAGATCCCCGGCCAATCTTTTCAGTTGTTCAATGGCCGCGGGCCGCTGCACGTCCGCGGGCACCAGATAGGGCTGGCGGCCCTGGCTCTTGAGGCGCCGGGCCAGTTTCCCTGCGGTGGTGGTCTTACCGGAGCCCTGGAGGCCCACCAGCATGATGGCCACCGGGGGCTTGCCGCCCAGGTCCAGGCGGGGAGACTCGCCCCCTAGGAGCCGGGTCAGCTCCTCGTGGACGATTTTCACCACCTGCTGGGCCGGGGTCAGCGACCGCATCACCTCTTCGCCCACGGCCCGGGCCTTGATGGACTCGATGAAGCCCTTGGTCACCTTGTAGTGGACGTCGGCCTCCAACAGGGCGAGGCGCACCTCCCGCAGGGCCTCTTCCACCTGGGCCTCGGTGAGCTTGCCATGGCCTTTGAGCTTCTTAAAGACGCCGGCCAGTTTGTCGGATAAGCGATCGAACATTTTTTAATCTCACGCAAAGACGCCAAGGCGCAAAGACGCAAGAGAAATATGGGCTGCCAGCTTCCTTGAATAGTTCAAGGTTCAAAGTTCAAGGTTGAGAAGCCCGCCGTAGGGTGATCCCTGCGTACCAAAAGACCGCCTCCGCACAGGCTGGAAAGCCTGTGATACCGCTCTATCTCGTTCCCAAGCTCTGCTTGGACACCGCTTGCGCCCCCAAGTTCAACTAGGGATAAAGGGAATGAAACAAAATCCACAAAAGCCGGTGGGCCATGCCCACCCTACAAGATGGTGCGTGAGACGCACCCTACAAAAAATACCTCTATATTTTTTGCGTCTTTCTTTGCGTCTTTGCGTCTCTGCGTGAAGTCTCTCTTCTATCCCTTAATTACCCCCAGCGGCTTCAGCTTCGCCACCTTCTTGCTGATGCCCGCGCCGTGGGCCACGGCCACCACTGCTTCCACGTCCTTGTATGCCTCGGGGATTTCCTCGTCAATGGTGCCCCGGCCCGCACCCTTCACCACAATGCCCTTCCCTGCCAATTCCCGGACAATGTTCCGGCCTTTGGCTACTTTTAGGGCTGCGTGGCGAGACATCTCCCGGCCCGCGCCGTGGCAGGTGCTGCCGAAGGTTTCGGTGAGGGCCTGCTCCGTCCCCACCAGCACGAAAGAATAACGCCCCATGTCCCCGGGGATGAGCACCGGCTGCCCGGTTTGCTGATAGGCCGGGGGGGTCTCTGGGTGGCCCGGGGGGAAGGCCCGGGTCGCACCCTTGCGATGCACGCAGAGCTTTTTCTTCTTGCCGTTCACGTGATGATCTTCGATCTTGGCGATGTTGTGGGCCACGTCGTAGACCAGCTCCAGACCCAGGTCCTTGGGCCCCATATGCAACACCTGCTCGAAGCTTTCTCTCACCCAATGGGTGATCATCTGCCGGTTGGCAAAGGCAAAATTCGCGGCCGCGGCCATGGCCGCCAGGTATTGTTTGCCCTCCGGCGAAGAAAGCGGCGCACAGCAGAGCTGCCGGTCCGGAAGCTCAATGCCGTACTTGGCCGCGGCCCTAAGCATCACCTTGATGTAGTCGTCGCACACCTGGTGGCCCAAACCCCGGGAGCCGGTATGGACAATGACCGTGACCTGGTCTCTGAACAGCCCCAGGGCCGCGGCCAGCCTGGCGTCGTAGACCTCCAGGACATGACCCACTTCCACGAAGTGATTGCCCGAGCCCAGGGTGCCCAACTGGTCCTTGCCCCGGTCCTGGGCAAAATCGGACACCAACTCCGGGTCGGCCCCGGCAATCTGGCCCTGGGCCTCGATGTGGGCCAGGTCCTCTTTGGACCCGTAGCCGTTTTTCACGGCCCATCCCGCTCCATACCGCATTACCTCGTGCAAGGTGGGGGCCGAGAGCTTCAAATCCTTGCGCCGGGAGCCCAGCCCTGAAGGAATATTGCCGAACAGGGCGTTGACCAGCTCCTCGATGCGGGGCTCCACCTCCGGCCGCTGCAAGTTGGTGCGCAGCAGGCGCACGCCGCAGTTGATGTCGTAGCCCACGCCGCCGGGGGAGACCACCCCCTCGTCCAGGTTAAAGGCCGCCACCCCGCCGATGGGGAAGCCGTAGCCCCAATGGATGTCGGGCATGGCCAGGGACGCACCTTCAATCCCCGGCAGAGTGGCGACGTTAGCCACCTGCTGCAGGCTTTGATCCTCCTGGATCTTGGCCAGCATCCGCTGGGAGGTGAAGATCAAGCCCCGGGTGCGCATCTTTCCCTCCCGGGGGATCTCCCAGCGGTATTCGTCTACCTGCCGCAGTTTGACCTGGGTGGCCATGTTAAAACAGTGGTCAGTTGCCAGTGTTCAGTTAGAATCTTTTGCAAAAATCTCTTTTAGCCAGGGATTGTCATTCTGAGGAAGCGAAGCGACCGAAGAATCTAGATCCTTCGCTTCGCTCAGGATGACATAAAAGTTTTTCAAGACCCTAATCTGTTAATTGGTTTCTAATCACTGATCACTGGCCACTGATCACTCACAAATCTAATATGACCGTGGCCTGCCAGCGGCCATTTCGCTTAACTATCTCCAAATGATGATAAGTGGCGGCCTTGACCGCGGTCCGGCTCACGTGCCGCCCGGGGTCATAAGTTTCCCCCCGGGCCTGGGCCGCCAGACGCTGGGGGGTTAACTCCAGAACCTTGAATTCCCGCCCCAAGAAGGCGTCTACGTCATAAAGATAAAGCAGGTAATTCAGCCACGCAACCAGGAGGGCTTCCAGATCGGAGGCATCGAGTAAAATTTCCGCGGTTTTTCGCCGCCGCAGCCGCCGCCGGTCCGTGAGCACGCCCATCAGGGCGGCGCCGGCATTCTCGAACAGTTCTTCCCGGCTCGCGCCCCAGATGCGCAGGCCCAGGTCCGCGGTGTGGGCCAGTTGCCGGTATTTTCTCGGTCGCTTTCTGCTGGCGGCAGCCGGTTTCATGCACCCCAATATTTGCCGGGAATTTTCCTAAAAAACTCTTGATGCCGGGGGCGCTCATGTGTGCTTCCTCCGCCAGGGCGGACACACGGGTCCGCCCCTACAGGTGCGCCCCTACGATTGCCATTTAAGTTAATAACGGTAGCGCCTCAATGCCAGGCCCCCGGCTTTTTTAACCAATTTTTGGCGGCCCGGGCTGCGTCCACCCCGGATTGGAAGGCCAGGAGGTTGGCCTCCAGGAACTTGGGATTGGTGCGGGTGCGCAGCACCTGGCGCAAATCCTCGTCGCTAAACGGCAGGGAGGCGCTGGCGGCCAGGGCGCCCAGGAGCACCATATTCACCGCCAGGGGGCTGCCGGCCCGGCGGGCCCGGTCCCCCGCGTCAAAGGCCAAGACCCCGCCCACCTGTTCCGCCAGCAGTTGCATCAAGCGCCCCACTCCGGGATACTTGGCCTGGCCGATGGCTACCGGGTAAGGGGGAATGGCCGCAGTGTTGGCGATCACCAGGCTTTTGGGGTGGCAATAGTTCAGGGCCCGGAAGGTCTCCAGGGCCTCGAAGCCCAGGAGCACGTCCGCCTCCCCCGGAGAAATGATGGGACTCTTCACCTCTCCCAGGACCACGGTGGAGACGACGATGCCCCCCCGCTGGGCCATACCATGGGTTTCGCTCACCAACGGCGAGAACCCGGCCTCCAGGGCCGCCTCCCCCAACACCCGGCTGGCCAGCAAGGTACCCTGCCCGCCCACGCCGGTAAAGAAGAGGCGCAGCCTGATAATGGGGTTTTCGGTTTTCGGTTTTCGGTTTTCGGTCATGTTCATAATTTCTCAGACGATTATATGTTGAAATCTGAATTTACAATCTTCCCAAGAAAACCCGGCTAAAAGATATCTATCTCCTGGTTGTGAACTCTTAAAATTATGAATTGTATTTTCAAGTTTGCTGAAAATTCTTTCAACTTCTTCGTTTTTTGGTTTATTAAAGATAAATATACGATATTTACTTCTTACAATTAGCAATTTTTCAAAATCCCAACAGATTTCAACATTATCTAGGGACCATTCGCATTCCATTGCCAAAGGCATTTCTACCAACGTGCATAGTGATTTTTCGTCACCTTTTATCCAAATAAGATCAAGAAGCCATTCCCCTGAATCAGCGTCTTCACATCTTGATGCACAAACAACTACTTTGTTTTCATGTCCTAATTTACAAAGTTCAGATTTAATTTTCTTTGTCCACCATTCGTTATTATAAATACCATCTTCATCAGCTTGCTCAGCAATTTTTTCAAGAATTTCTTCAATTTTCTTTTCAATCTTATCTTTCATATATGTCTCTACCCCGATATTACTGCACAGGCGAGACGCCTGTGCCACCGGCTACTGGACCACCGCCTTCCCTCCTACTGCTTGCTGCTCACTGCTCACCGCTTACTGACCACTGGCCACTGCCCACTGACCACTGACCACTGCTTACTGCTCACTGCTCACTGCTTCCTTCTTCACCGGCTTGATCGCCTCGCACCATTGGACGCAGAAGGCGCAGCCGGAGCAGAGGTCGGTATCGATGAACATGCGGCCGCCTTCCGGTCCCGGGTTCAATTGCATGGCCGGGCAGCCGAAGTTATCCAGGCAGTCCCGGCAGTCCCGGCAGGCCTCGGTGACCCGGAAGCGGGCCTTGCTCTTCCGGCCTTTGAGCCGCTGCACATGGAGATGGCACGGGGCCTCGGCAATGATCACCCGCACCCCGGTGGCGCCGATCGCCTCCTTGGTGGCCGCCAAAGTCTCTTTATACTTTAAAGGATTGACCACCCAAAGTTGGGTCACCCCCAGGGCCTGGACCACCCTTTTAAGGGGCACGTGTTCGCAAGGGAAGCCGGGAGGTGTGAGGGTCACCCCCGGGTGGGGCTGGTGGCCGGTCATGGCGGTGGTGCCGTTGTCCAAAATGACCAGGAGGAAGTCATGGCCCTGGTGCACCGCATTGACCAGGCCCGGCAACCCGGCATGGAAAAAGGTGGAGTCACCGATAAAGGCCACCACCTTCTGGCCGGTGGCCTTGGAGATGCCCGCGGCGGTATTGATGCTGGAGCCCATGCAGATGAGAAAATCGGCCATGCTCAAGGGCGGCAGCAACCCCAGGGTGTAGCAGCCGATGTCCGTGGGAAAGACCCCTTCTAGGCCCAAGTCCTTGAGGGCGATTTTCACCGAATAATACATGGCCCGGTGGGGGCAGCCCGGACAGAGGTTGGGGGGCCGGTCCGGCAGGGGCTCCCCCAGAATTTTCTGGGGATCCGCGGGGGCCGCGGCTTTGCCGGGCAGGCCGAAATAGCGGGCCGCGACCTGGCGCACCAGGGCCGGGTGGTACTCATAGAGACGGGAAAACAGGGCCGGACCTTTGCCCTGGATGGGCAGGGCCAGTCCCTGGGCCTGGGCCAGGGCCCGGACGCCTTCTTCCAGAAAGGGCTCCAGTTCCTCCACCACCAGCACCCTTTCCAGGGGGGCCAGAAATTTAAGGATGAGGTTGGCCGGCAGGGGGTTGGTATAACCCAACTTCAGGACCTGCACCCGGTCCTCGAGCCCCAGTTCGGCCACCGCGTCTTCCACGTAATTGGCGCTGACGCCGCTGGTGATAATGCCCCATTTGCCTTTGCCGGAAACCTTGTTAAACAGGGAATCCTCGGCCAGGGCCGCAGCCCGGGCCTGGGATTCCAGCAGCCGGGCGTGGGCCAGACGGGCCACCGCGGGGACCATCACTTTCTGGAAAGGTTCCTTGGCGAAGATGCCGGGTCCGGAACGGGATACCAGTTCTCTTAAGGTCACCGCACCCCGGGTATGGTTGATACGAGTGGTGGTGCGGAGCAGCACCGGCAGACCCAGTCCCTCGGACAGGGCGAACGCGGCCCGGGTCATCTCCTTGGCCTCCTGGGGGGAGGACGGCTCCAGCATGGGCAGGCCCGCCATCTTGGCATAGTAGCGGTTGTCCTGCTCGTTCTGGCTGGAGAACAAGGAGGGGTCGTCGGCGCTGACGATGACCATGCCCGCCTTGACGCCCACATAGGCCAGGGTCATGAGGGTGTCCGCGGCCACGTTCAGGCCCACGTGCTTCATGGAGCACAGAGAGCGCCAGCCGGACGCGGCCGCGCCCGCGGCCACTTCCAGGGCCACTTTTTCGTTCACCGAATATTCGAAATAGAGGTCCGTCTGCCGGGAGATTTCGTAGCAACGGTCGCCGATCTCGGAAGACGGGGTGCCGGGGTAGGTGGCGACCAGGGCCACTCCCGCCTCCAGGGCCCCCCGGACAATGGCTTCATTTCCCAAGAATAACCGCGTTTCTCCTGGCTGACCTGTAAGCAATTCGGACATGGACAGTTATCCCAATTTATGGTGTAGAACCTTTTATAGTTAACATATCTACAGATTTTTCCAAGAGAAAACGTCAAGGGGATGCATAAAAGTAAAGGGAAACTGATAATTTGGGATTCGTTCTTAGGATCGCATCCCGGCCAACCAAGGCGAGACCTCTGCGAAAGTCTTTTTTATGTCATTCTGAACGGAGCGCAGCGGAGTGAAGAATCTCGTATTTGGTTGGAACGCTTGAGATTCTTCGGTCGCTCCGCTCCCTCAGAATGACAAGTTGGGAGACTTTCGCAGAGGTCTCAAGGCGGGATGCGCTTCGCTTTCCCGCCCTACAACGCTACATCGCTAATACCGGGGCGCAATCTAACGGCAATTTTTTTGTCGGGGCGGACCCAGGTGTCCGCCCTGGCGGCTGTAAATAATCATGCGTTAATTCTATGATCTTATTTATTTTTAGAGACCGAAGGATTGCGTTTTTGTGAACGTCCTGGGGGCACACATGGGTGTCCCCCAGATCCGCGCGGTTAGATTGCAACCCGGTATGAGACCCAAGATTCTGCGCGCCGCTTAGAATGGCGACTCAATATATCATCCTACTTCCGGGCTATGGCCCAGATGACTTCATAAGTGGCGGGGACGCTGCCGTTGGTCCGGAACCGGGCCTCATAGGCCTGGATCAGGGCGTTGAGCAGGCGGGGGGAAAAGGGCCGGGGTCGGGGGTTCGTGGCCCCCATGGCCTTGAGGGCCCGGAGAAACTCCGGTACGTTGGGAAAGTCGGCGGTGATAATTTGCCGGGTCAGGCGGACCTGGGAGAACCCGGCCAGAGCCAGCAAGTCTTCCCAATGCCGGTAATTCAGAAACTCCCGGGCGGCAATGGCCGGGGGCGCGGTCAGGTTGAGGCAGGCTGCGGCCTGGTGCAAAGAGGCGTCCAGTTCGCCGAAGGTCCGGGGGCCCAGGGTGGAAAAGGCCAGGCACCCCTGGGGGCTCAGGGCCTGGGCATAAGCCTGGAGCGCCCCCCCGGGATTGGTAAACCATTGAAACGCGGCGTTGGAAATGATCAGGTCGAAGTCGCCCCGGCTGAAAAATTCGCCGTCCGCCACCAGCCAGGACACCCGGGCATCCGGCCCCAGGCGGCGGCGGGCCTGCTCGATCAAGGCCGCGTCCAGGTCCAGGGCCACTATCCGGCCCCGGGGGTGTCCCCGCCTAAGCGAGGCGGTGAGATAACCCGTGCCGCAGCCCACTTCCAGGATGCGCCGGGACAGGGCCAGCTCCTCCTGCACCCGGTCCAGCAGGCCCCGGGCCATCAAGCGCTGCACGCCCGCATACCGGTCGTAGGATTCGGCCCGGCGTGCGAAATTACGTCTAATGCTTTGTTTAATATCCATAAGTAATAATAAGTGGATTTGGGTGATTTCCAGCGCTTATCAAATCCCCCCTAACCCCCCTTTTTCAAAGGGGGGGATAAAAACCTCTTCTAATCGGGGGCTAAGTTTTTTTAACAGCCAGCTAAATCCTTATTAAGCTGAAAGCTGAAAGCTGACCGCTAAGCCGCTGCCTCGTTTCTTAAAATCTCTGCCAAAATTCCATTAAACCGCTCTGCCTGCGTCCAAAAAGGCATATGTCCGGCGCCCGGCAGGAGGTGCAGGCTGGAGCCGGGGAGGTATTCCTGGAGAAAGCGGGCCTGCTCCGGGGGGACAATGGCATCCTGCTCCCCCTGGATGATGGCGGCCGGCGCGGCCAATTGCGCCAAGAGGGGCCGCAGGTCCCGGAGCCGCAGATAGTCCAGCCCGGCGGCCAGGTTAGCCCGGTCACTTTCCGGAAATAAGGGGCTGACCTCTGCCTGGAACGCCGCCTCCCCGGGGCTTAAACAACTGCCGGCAAAATCCTGGAGCACCTTGCGGGGCTCGGTTTTCAGGCCCAGACGCATGGCCCGGACCGCAGCCAGGGGCTGCCCCCAGGGGTGATCCGGCCGGGAGCAAAAGACCGCCGGGACCCCCACCAGGGCCAGGCCGCCCGGGGACGCGGCCCGCCGGGCCAGGACCTCCAGCAGGAGCATCCCCCCCAGGGACCAGCCCACCAGGAGACAATCCGCCAGGGAAGATTCTTGCAAATAATCCCCCAGCCATTCCGGGTCCCAGACCGGAATATCCGGGGTCAAGACCTGCAGCCGCTCCTGAAAGGCCTGGACCTGGCGGCGCCAAACCGCACCGTTGGCGCCCCAGCCGTGGACCAGGATCAGGGTCTTCATGACACTATCCCCATTTCCTGGCCCGTGGCCACGATAATTTGGAGCGCCCGGGCCAGGTCGGCCGGGCTATGGGCCGCAGACAGGGAAAAACGGACCCGGGCCCGGCCCGGCGGCACCGTGGGCGGCCGCAGGGCTACGGCCATCAGGCCCCGGGCCCGCAGGGCCGCGGCGAATTCCAGCGCGGGTTCGTTTTTTCCCACCAGCACGGGGACGATCTGGGTTTCGCTGCCCAGGGTGTCGAAACCCGCGTCCTGCAAGCCCCGGCGAAACTTTTCCGCCTCTTGCAGGAGGCGCAGCCTCCTGTCCGGTTCTTCCCGGACCACCCGCAGGGCCGCCTGGATCGCGCCCAGGACCGGAGGCGGCATGGCCGTGGTGTAAATGAAAGATCGGGCCTTGTTGTGCAGGTAATCGATGAGCCGCCGCTCCCCGGCCACATACCCCCCCAGGGAACCCAGGGCCTTGGATAAGGTGCCCATGTGGATGTCCACCCCTGCGGCCAGGCCCAGGGCCTGGGCCAGCCCCGCCCCCCCCGGCCCCAGGACCCCGGTGGCGTGGGCCTCATCGATCATCAGCCAGGCGCCGTATCGTTCTTTTAAGGCCACCAGCTCCCACAAAGGCGCCAGGTCGCCGTCCACGGAAAAGACGGAATCGGTGATGATCAGCCGTCTTTTGCCTCCGGGAGTCTGCCGCAGGATCTTTTCCAGCTGATTCATATCCCGGTGGGGAAAGCGGTGCAGCGTCGCCCCGGACAGTCTGATGCCGTCCATGATGCTGGCATGGTTGAGCCGGTCGCTGAAAATGACATCGCCCTGGCTCATGAGGGCGGTGATCACCCCCAGGTTGGCCATGTAACCGGTACTGAACAGCACCGCGGCCTCGGCGTCTTTGAACGCCGCCAGTTCCTTTTCCACGTCCTCATGCAGGCCCAGATGCCCCGCCACCAGCCGGGAAGCTCCGGCCCCCACCCCCCAACGGGCCGCGGCTTCCTGGGCCCCGGCAATGAGGCGGGGGTCCTGGGCCAGCCCCAGATAATCATTGGAGGACAGGTTCAGCAACACCTGCCCGGCCACCCGCACCCGGCCGCCGGGCAACACCGTCTCCACCACCTGGAGGCGGCGCCGCAGGGCCTGGGCTGCCAATGCCGCTAATTCTTGGTCCAGTTCTGGAAACATGGTTTTGGTATGAGTTGGGGGAGGGGGCCAGGGGCCGAGGGCCCCAGCCCCCTCCCCCAAACCCCCTTCCCCAACCCCTTATATTTTTTGAAAAATA
>JAKAKP010000107.1 GCA_021813445.1 Deltaproteobacteria bacterium | reverse complement strand
CGGATTGATCAGGCTCTCTTGTGGGTCATGTCTCGTCCCGATGGCAATCAAAGCACCTGCTCCCTGGAACGATTCAGGTAAGGACCACTCCCGCTCATTTAGGAAATATTTTTCGGCAAACGCTATAGGTTTGCAGTTCCACCGGCAATAGCGATCCGTCCCGGCGAAGGTATTCTTGCTCGTAAAGATCGGAATACCCCCTGGGCAGCACCTGTTCGGCAATGATCCGGGCTTCCTGCTCTTGCCGGGTTTTCGGAGTAAGATCCTGGAGGGAAAGCTTGACCAACTCTTCGGGCGGGTAACCCAGCATGGCCTGGAAAGCCGGATTCGATTCGACGATGTTCCCACTCATATCCACTACCGCGGAGCCGTCTCGGAGGTTGCCGTATAATTGGCGAAACCGGTTCTCGGATCGCTGTACTCGTGAAGTGGACTCGATGGTCAAGCCGATGATGGTTAACAGGCTCAGGAGCACGAGACATGAAAGGATGGTGATACTGAGGCCCTGCAGTCGGGCCACGGCGATAGGGTAGGGGGAGGTGAGGATCACGGTAGACCAGTTCTGAAAAGGGAGCGGCTGCCGAAGGACCAAATAGCATCGGCCCTGGAACTGGCAGTCACCCTTATCCACCGGTGCTTGCGCCAGGATGGGGGTAAAGGGGCCGGGACCGAACTGGCGGGAAGCGCTCAACTGCTCCCGCACCGCGGCGGACAGGGGCCAGAGGCTTTTCAAGACCAGGGCTGGCCGGTTGGCCATGACCACGACCCCGTACGCATCAATGATCACGGCCGGGGCTTCTTGCGGGAAAAAACCTTCCAGGTCACTAAGGATTCTCTTGATCACTGCGACCCCGATGATTTCAAAGCGGGAATCCCGCACCGGAAAACTGGTGTAGTAGCCCAGTTCTCCGGAGGTCACCCCCAAAGCATAATAGCTGCCCATCGCGCCCTGCAAGGCTTGCCGGAAGTAAGGGCGGAATGCATAGGACTGGCCCAGGAAACTGTCCGGGGCAAAGCGGTTGGAAGAGGCAATGGTCAGCCCCTCCCGGTTCATCACATACATGATGGCACCCGGCAGGGAGGCTGAGTACCGGTCCAGGATCGCATGGGCCTGGTCGCGGTTCTGCGTAGTCCGGGAGGCCATGTAGGAGACAATTCCCGGGGATCCGGCCAGGGTGGTCACCAGCCGATCGGCTTCCGCCATCTTATCCGTCAGGACGAATTGCAGCACCTGGCCATGGTGCTCTTGGCCAGACCTTACTTCCCTGGTGGCGACGCGGCCGAAATATTGGGTGACGAACCAGCCGGTGATCACCAAGATCAGGACGCTCACCACGGTTCCCACCATCAGGTTGCGCCCCCACTTCTGGAGGCGGCGGTGCTTTTCTTGCCCCAGGGAGGCCACGGCTAACAAAGAGAGACAGACGCTGAGGCCAGCGGCCAGCAAGCCGCGCCCTAGTTGGATAGGGATGCCGATACCGGCCAGAAAGACCTCGGTGTTGAGCCACGAGGCTGGGAAAAACGGGGCGGGGTCCACCACCAGGCCGGCAGCCGCGGCATAACCGGCCAGGCAGAGGGCCGCACACTGGAGAGCGCGCCGGCCTGGGCCGGCGCGGGGGGCGGCCAGCCATAACGCGGCCGCGGCCCCCAAAGCGCCCACCAGCCCCAAGGCATAACGGGCTGAGGCCCGGGCGCCGGGAAGGCCGGCGAAGGCTCCCAACAGGGCCAACCCCAGGAGTACGGCCAGGACCCAACGCCCCGGACCACGGCCCCGGAGCATGACCAGGCCGGCTCGCCCGAATTCCGCCAGAAGCAGAAAAGACAGGATGAGCAGGCCTATCCTGACTACAGCAAAGACGGGATCAGTCCCCAGGCTCAGGGCCGCCAGGTCCAGCCATTCCAACAGCCCGTGGGTGATCCCGAACAGCAACAGCCAAATCCATGGGAGCGAACTCCGCGGTCGGCGGTGCAGATACAGGCAGATGGGGAACAGGAGGATAAACCCCAGCCCGTAAACGAAGTAAATGAAATCTATCTGGCCACTAAGAAGATCGGTCATTACCCACTCTTGTAGCGGTATCCGGCACGTTCATGGCGCTGGGAATTTTTAAGCAGGTCGGGAGGACCCAATATCCTGAGGTTATCCGGGATTATGCGGCAACCTTGGCCACCGCAGTCAAAAAATGGTTTTGGGAACCTTTCTTCCCCAGTTCAACACCGAGAAAGTTTCCTCTTTTCTATCAAATATTAACTTCGGCAAGAAGTTAGTTTTTCTCCAGAGTTTTTCGTAGAATCCCCTTATTTGCAGATTAAAAGTTAGTCTGTCGAATATGAACCCCAGTACAGCACCGCTCGGTAATGCTGAGCTGAAGGAAAAACTGAGGCCCCATTCACATACCCCCGCCTGGCATAGAAGGGAACCATTGTGCATGTTGACAGCAATATAGCTTGCCAGGAATGAGAATTATCGGTGAAGTGAGGAAAATTGCGGATTATGGTCTTGATAGAGGAGGGTTTTAGCCGCGGGATAAGTTTAGGAGAATAGCAGTGATCTATCCCTCTTATTTAAGTGCCTCGTAAATCTCTTCAAATCGGGAGGCCATGGCTTTAAAACCTCCCAATATCTGGGGATCGAAATGGCCTGGCAAGGTCCGGCCATCGCCCTCAGTAATAATTTGGTAAGTAGTCTGGTGATCAAATGCGGGCTTATACACCCGGGCATTTCTCAAGGCGTCATACTGGTCAGCCAAGATAGTAATCCTGCCTTCCAGGGAAATCTCTTCTCCTTTTAAGCCGTAAGGATAACCGCTACCATCCCATCTTTCATGATGGGTGAGGGCGATATTTTTGGCCATGCTCAGGCGGGGGTGGTCTCCCAGGATTTTGCCGCCGGCCAGAGGATGGGTTTTCATGACCTCCCATTCCTCACGGGAAAGCGCCCCCGGTTTCCGCAGAATATCCGGATGGACGTGGACCTTGCCCACATCGTGCATTTGGGCTTGAACCCCGATGTTTCTGACAAATTTCTCCGGAAGCCGCAAATGCTCCGCCAAAACTGCAGCGTACTCGCCCACCCGCACAATATGGTTGCCGGTATCTTCATCATTGGCCTCGGCGGCCCGGGCCAGGGCCTGCACCGTATAAGCGAAGGCATCCTCCACCGCGGCGATCTGGTCGGCAATGGATTTAAAAAAGAGCCTCTCCATGATCAGGTGCTTGATTACTGCCACATCATGTTGATTAACTGGACGTCCATAGTTGCAGGCGAATAGGCACATTTGGGGGTTGACATAACCCACCATATTGGCCACTTTCAAGCCCAATACGTCCAGCTTATGCAAAGTATCATGGAACTCGGGCGGCAAAGAATCACCTTCGTTATAGTGAAATGCTCCAAATTTATCCTCTGGTATCAGGGCCAGAAGATTCTGGAAGTTCATGCCGTTAAGATCTTGTGCCCTCAACTGCCCCCCGGCCAGGTGATAGAGTCGTCACTGCCAGACCTGATTCTCCTGAACAACCCCCACCAGGACTAGTTGGGACCTGCCGATGGGCCCTCCAGGGTGACTCAAGATCTGCCCCACCATCAGGTCCATACCCATCATGACGTCAAAATTATGGGGGTCGAAATTGCGGATCATGCTCTCACCCAGTGAGCCTAAGAGGTTGATATGGCGATAGGCAGAGCGGAGGCTTTAGTTGGTCTCCCGCATCTTCAGGAGCATTCTGATTCTGGCCAGAACTTCCCCTTGATCGAAGGGCTTGGAAATAAAATCATCGGCCCCGGATTCTATGCCATGAATGCGGTCTTCTTTGGATTGGAGGGCGGTGAGCATAATTATGGGAATATCTCGCAGCCGTTCATCCTCCTTGATGCGGCGGCAGACCTCAAAACCATCCATCCCTGGCATCATAATATCCAGGAGCACCAGGTCAATGTTATCCGCGCGGATCAGGTCCAGGGCCTTAGGACCGTTACCCGCGGGGATGACCTCATAACCCCGGGAAACCAGCACCGCTTCCAGGAGAGCCACGTTGTATTCGGGCCTTGTCCTGCGACGACAGGTCCATGACGGTAAAGATAATTACCGGGATAGCGGCCGTTTTCCTCTGCGGATTTTAAAGCCTCGAGAACCTCGAAGCCGTTCACTTGGGGCATCAGCAAGCCCAGGATAATACGATCAGGCTTGAGTCGGTGGGCCAGGTCTAGTCCATCCTGACCGCTGCTCGCCTTGATTACTTTGACTCCTTCGGACCGCAAGGCGTCTTCCAAAATGGTCAAAATCTTGGGTCATCGTCGATGACCGGGCCCCCCCTTTCATCTTGTTCCGAAGAGGGGAAGATGGCCGAGGGGGCGAAAACGGGGCGAGGGGGCCCTGCGGCCTCCTTAGGGATGGTGAAATAAAAACGACTGCCCTGGCCCGGTTCGCTCTCCGCCCAAATCCGGCCCCCGTGCAGTTCCACCAGGCGCCTGGCCAGGGCCAGGCCCAAACCGGTGCCTTCATAGATCTTGGTCTAAACCTGTCCCACTTGGGTGAATTCCTGAAACAACCGGCCCATATCCTCCGGCTTGATACCTATGCCGATATCGGCCACGCGGATCTCCAAAAAGTCGGCTTCAGCCTTTGCTCCCGAGGCCATGGGGATTCTGGCGACGCCCATCGGCCGGCCGACACCGTCACTCGTCCTCCTGACGGGGTGAATTTCACCGCATTACTGAGAAGATTGAACATGATCTGTTTGAACTTCCGTTCATCCAGGGTGATTTCCCCCTCCGCGTTCGGCTCGATCTCCAGGCTGAGGGCGATCCGATGTTTCATGGCTTTCTCCTTCACCATGGTGAGGGAGAGTTCCAAGGCCTCTCTGAGGGAAAAGCGGTTAACCTCCAGCTCCATCTTACCGGATTCCACCTTGGCCAGTCAAGGATGTCGTTGATCAGGCCCAGCAGGTGCATGCCGCTGTTATGGATATTTCGCACATATTCCTTCTGCTTGGGATTGAGGTCGCCGAAAAGTTCATCCTGGAGGACCTCGGAAAAACCGATGATCGCGTTCAGGGGGGTGCGCAGTTCATGGGACATATTGGCCAGGAAATCGGACTTCGCTTTGGAAGCTTCTGCTATCCTGGCGTTGGTATCCGCCAATTCCTACTGCTGCGCCTGCATCTCAGAGTTCACCCTTGCCAATTCCCTGGTGAGGCGATGGCTGACCAGGAGAAGATTGGCGCCCTGGTAAGTGCCAAAACCCCCCAACAAGAGAACTGCCAGGGCAAAAAACGACAGGCTCAGGATTGCCGAGGTGAATGGAGCCAACGCCTCCTTAACCGGTTCTTCGGCAATTACCCCCCAACCAAAGGGGGGGTACCGGCCGATATGCGGCAATCCCTATTTCCCGGCCGTTTAGGGAGGTGGTCCGCTCCTCCCCCCTGAGGCCCTGTTGGAGCCGTTGGACTAGGAAGTGGGAGGAAAAATCCCCCAACCGGTCTATCTTTTGATTTGAGCAATAGACGACCTGGCCCCTTTGGTCGATAATATATGCGGTAACCTTCTTTCTTTCCGTGCGTTCCAGGGCCCCTTTAAAGAAATCCTCCTGGGGCTGCATCACCAGGACGCCCAAGATACGAGCGTCCTGGGATTTGATGGGAATGGCGATGTTAAAGAGAAACCTGGGGGGGTGGCGGCCCGTTGGAAAAACTCCGACACGTAAGGAGCCCACCTCTGGGACACCCCACGATACCAATCTCTATAGGAGAAATCCTGGCCGTGCACCTTTGGGTCCGACGGAAAGTCCACCAAAAGCACACCCTGGGGAGAGGTGATGAAGGCGCGCTCGAGGGAATCGGCCTCGCTCACCAGTTGCTGCAGGTGGGGGCGCACCTTTTCCATTTGGTCTTCCTGGAGGAGCGCTTGCATCCAGGGCCAGCTGGCATAGGCCTGGCCAAAGGCCAGGTCTCGGTTCAGTTTATCGGTAATTGCCTGGACACTGGCTGCGGCGGCGGAAAAAGTAAGAATTGGGGAATGACTTTGAGATACCCGACGCCTCGCCACGAGGCCGCTTAATCTCTGGGCATCACTGATCCCCCGGCGAATTGTCCCAAAGCACCATCCCGATATGGAGAGTTAAGCTATCTGGCCCAACGTTCATAGATTTGAGCCCTTTTGCCCTGGCGGAGAAGCTGAGGAAACCTGGACCTGGAAGACAGGTGGGTCTACCAGTTGGAAGGTGCCCGAGGCGATGGTGACGCGGCCCTGGGTCTTGGCGAACTCCTCCAGGATGCGGTCAAAGATGCGGTCCCTGATGCTGCGGCGTTTCTTGTAATCCACAATATAGCGCACCTTGAATTCGATCCAGTTGTCGGTGAAGACCATAGTCACCGCCGAGTCGATCAAAGAGGCGTCGATGAAGTATTTCTTGACCGCATCTTTCCAGGCCTTTTTGGCGTGGCCGACGTAATCGCCGACGATCTCATTGATCACGTCATCCAGTATCCGGCGGGCCAACTGGTAGTCGTCGCCGTGTTTCACGGGCACGGTGATCTCATCCCAGAGGAAGGGAAAGTCGGCGGAGTAGTTGATCACCGGCTCCTTAAAAATGGTGCTGTTGGGGATGCGAACGATGCGGCCGGTGAAGAGATCGGCCTCCACCCAAACGCCGCACTCCATGAGGGTGGTGCGCAGGACACTGATGTCAATGACGTCGCCCCGGATAGCGCCCACCTGGATGCGGTCGCCGGGGGCATAAAGCCGGCTGAAGGAGATGGCCAGCCAGCCGGCGCAGTTGACCAGGACCTCCTGGAAAATGAAGGCGGCCCCGGCTCCTGCCACCCCCAGGCCCACCACCAGCCCGGAGAGTACGTCTCTAAAGATGATGGCCAGGAAGAGAATGACGGCGGCATAACCCACCAGGGAGAGAAACTTGTGGACGCTGTAGCGGGTTTGGGGGTCTTGGATATCCCGGGCCAGGTAACGGTTTAGTAGGTACACCGCCAGGCGCACCACCAACAACACTCCCAGGATCAGGAGGAGTTTGTCGACGGTGGGATCAACCAGCCAGCGCCCTAAAAGCTCTTTCATTAGAAAA
>JAKAKP010000052.1 GCA_021813445.1 Deltaproteobacteria bacterium | reverse complement strand
TCACTGCCGGACCATACTTGTTGAGGACCTTCAGAGCATATTCCATAGCCCCAACCCCGGTTACCGGTAGCAATAGCGGCTGCGCCAGGCGACAGCCAACCAGCGGCGGCGCAGTTCCCGGTTCCAGCGGAGCAGCTCCTCCCGGCAAATGCGGCCCAGATCCGCTCCCCACATGGGCGGTCCGGTGGAGGTCGGACAGGAACGAAAGCTCTTGACATGGCGCATGGTTCGCAACTGGTTAGAATTCCTTAAGATTAGCATCGGCTCCCTCTGCAGTTTCAAATTGACTTCAATACTTGATCTTCAGGCCGCGGCTACTCCGCAACGGCCCACGGCACACCTGGTGGGGATCGACCTCCCGTTCGCCGACTCCCCGCAGGAGAGAGTCTTTTTCCGCTTCGATCTCCTTGAGGCGGGCGTCGATGTCCGCCACCAGTTGCTGCGCCTTCTCACTTTCCCGAGTCTTCCTGGCCTTCTCCATCTCCAGGTGGCTGATGCGCAAATACACCTCATGGGGAAGCGTGACCGTTTGTACCCGTCCCGTCAGGGAGCGGATGTTTTGTATTCCTCTTCTGGGCTTGGCCATCATATTGTCACTCCCGCAACGGTCCCCCTTCCCGGACCGGAGCATTTCTTACGGTCTGCCGCCGTGTTGCCAGGACGCTCTGAATCACTTCCCCGATTTTTTCGCCCATGACTGATTGGCCGCCCCGGGTCACCTTGGCGGTGTCGGTATTGAGGACGTCCCGGCAGGCCCACTGGAAGACCGGGTCATCTCGAAGAGCCCGGCCCTGCTGGTGCACCAGGATCTTGGCAATGGCGATGCAGGCCCGGATGGTGGGCCGGTGATTATTGACCCCAAACCCGCGCAATTCCCGCACCACGTCCACAATGACCTCGGCATCGGGTCGCGCCAGATTGGATTTGGCCATGGCGATTTGCACTTCGGTCTCCCGGTCGAAGTGGCCCAGGCTGACGGTGATGAGACGGTCCATGAGCGCGTCTTGGGTCTTGTGCACCCCGGCGTATTCCTCGGGGTTGGAGGTGAAGATGGCCCGGAACTCCGGATGGACTTCCAGGTAGCCGTCGCCCCCCCGGCTCATCTTGGGGAGGTTGAGGATCTTCTCCTCCAGGATGCTAAGCAGGGCATTGTTGGCCTCGGGGCGGGAGCGGGTGAACTCGTCGTAAATGAGGGTATAGCCCTCTTTGCAGGCCATGGTCAGGCGGTTGTCCATCCACATAATATTCATGGATTCTTCCGTCTTGAGCACGGAATGGATGAAGTTGTCGATGAGTTTCTGTTTGCGGTAACCGGAATGGCGCCCCACCAGGTCGGAACTCCCGAACTCATCGTCCCCGTGGATCAGGATCACTGGACGGCCCCGCTGGGCGGCCACATGAAAAGCCAGGGTCGTCTTGCCCGTGCCCGCAGGCCCGGCGAAGTGGACGGGATAACCCACCGCCAGATAGGCCAAGGCCCGTTTGGTCAAGTCCTGAACATAGGACGTTTCCACGAATTCCGGGCCGGCTTCCGGTGTCACCCGGTCATCCCGGCTTTCCGTCTTCACCACGGCCACCGCGGCCCTTTGCCGATGCTTGCCACTCATGGGCGTCGCTCCTGTAAAACGTTTTATTTGCAGTTGCCAAAATTGGCATTACCAATTTTCCGAACCAGTTTCCTTTGCAGGCGCCACCCAGCCCCGCCCCCGGCAATTGAGGCAGGTCAGGGCCGAGGACGCGCCATCCCCGGTGTCCTGGCACTCCGGGCAAACCGGAAGCAGTCCAGGGAGCACTGGCACCCAGCCGGTGCCGCGGCAAACGGTGCAGGTGAAGGTCTTGACGGCTCCGGTCCCCCGGCAGTGGGCGCAGCGCCCGCGCAGGGCCGGCACCTGCACGACTCCCCGCCCCCCGCATACACAACAGGTGGAGAGCCACGACATAATGCCAAAGGAGTCCTTCCCGTGGCCGCCACAGAAAGAACAGGTCACTTCCACCATGTTTCCTCCGACTCCTTCCGCCTGCACCGTTTTGCCGCAAGGTTGTTATAGTTGCCCAAAGACCGCACTGCGCCAGCCGCAGGCAGATTTCAGCCCTTCTTTTTTCCCGGGCGCGCTGCCTCTTCTTTGGGCTTAGAAGGAGCAGGACCCCGGGCGGCTTCGGCTTTGGCCTGGGCTTCGGCTTCCCGGTGCCGGCGTTCCGCTTCTTCCTTGGCCCGGAGCTCGACCTCCGCTTTGGCGCGGCGCTCAGCCTCCGCCTTGGCCCGGAGTTCCGCGGGGGAAGGCCCGCACCAGGCCCGATGCGCCCCGGCCAGATCCCCGGCAAATTCCCGGCGCATCCAGCTCACGGTCTTTTTCAGATGGTTCAGGTCAGCACGCCGTTCCGCCCTGGACATCCGCGCCATGGTTTTGTGGGCCCGGCGGAAACCGGCCCGCAAACTGGCCACTTCATGGCCCAAGGCCTCAACGAAGCCCTGACATTCCGCCTTGCTCCGCCGCGCCATTTCGGAATGCGCCCGGCGGAACTCGGCTCTCATCGCGGCCACATCCTGGCCCAGATCCCGCACAAAGTTCAAACGCTCCCCGCGCAGGACCACGATCTCTCCGCATAACCGCTTCATACTTTCGGTCAAAGGACCCATGAGGAGTATCTCCTTATCTGCTTCCGGGTAACTTCCCGGCCGGCCCTTACGGCCGGTCCGGCCGCCATCCCCCTGCCGGGGAGGGGCGCCGCAGGCGTCCCCTCTCCCCAGGAGGAATTATTTCCCGGATCGGCCTTAAGCAGGAGCAGCCGCGCTGGCCGTGAGGCCGATGGCCTCGGCATACTTCAGATAGGTCTCCACCGAAGCGATGACTACCCGGGCTTCCACGGACAGCAGCTCAATGCCCACCAGCGCCACCTTGACCCAGGCGTCGATGACGATGCCCTTATCCAGGATGCGGTCTACGACTTCCGCCAGGCTGGAGGAATCGGTTGATTTATTTATCTTGGCCATGCTATCTCTCCTTTATCAGAGGATGTTTTGTCGGTTGAAGTTGCAGGATGTTCAGAGGTGGATGAGACCGTGGCTCCGGCTCATTTACCCGCCCAGGCCCGCCGCGCGCCGTCCAGATCGGCGGCAAAGGCATGGCGCATAGCACCCACCATCTTTTTCAGGTGAGATACGGCGGCCCGCCGCTCCGCCTTGGTCTTCCGGGCCATCTCATGGCGGGCCCGACGGAGGTTGGACTTCATGGCAGCCACGCTCTGGCTCAGGTCTTTGACAAAGTCCTTCCGGCCTCTGCGCAAAGCCACGATCTCACCACACAGCCGGGTCATATCTTCGGTTAAGCGACCCATGTGGTATCTCCTTTCATTCCGCCTTTAGGCCTTTAGGGGTAGGTCGGCATCGCCCTGCCCGCCCCTGAAGGATCTGAGGGGCCTCTTGCCGGGAGGAGTCGTGCCGGACCCCTCCCGGAAGAGGACTATCCCCCCTTCGGCCTTATGCCGGAGCGGCCGCGCTGGCCGTGAGACCGATGGCCTCGGCGTACTTCAGATAGGTCTCCACCGAAGCGATGACCACCCGGGCTTCCACGGACAGCAGCTCGATACCCACCAATGCCACCTTGGCCCAGGCATCAATGACGATACCCTTGTCCAGAATACGATCCACCACTTCCGCCAGACTGGAGGAATCAGTGGATTTCTGTACCTTAGCCATGGGAAACCTCCTTTATTGATATGGAGTTTTGTGGAAAAAAAGGCATGCCTCATTCTCTGGAAGTCAAGATTTGTGCCAGTTTGGGGGAATAAATATCATGTAACTAATTCAGTACATTATTTTGAGGACGGGGATCTTGCCGGACAGAACCGGGGTATTGGCGCTATGGAATGAATTCCCTAGATTATGGCGGAAAATCAATGATTATGCGGTCAAGACCTTCAGGATCTCTTCCTGAAGAAAGGGTTTGCTGATGAACCCATGGATCAACCCCTGGGAGACCGCCTCCTGGATGGAGACGTCGTTGCGGTAGAAATAACCGGACACCATGATGACGCGAGTGGCCGGAGCAATCTCCAGGATACGCCGGGCCAGTTCCAGGCCGTCCATATCCGGCAGCTTGGCGTCCAGAAAGACCCGGGAGAAACGCTCCTGCTGCATCAGCTCCAGGGCTTCCCGGGCGCTCAGTCCCCTCCGGGTGGCCAGCCCCTGGCTGTGGAGCAGATGTTCCAGGGCCCAGCACATATCCGGCTCATCATCCACAATGAGGATTAAATCGCTCTGCTCGCTCATGCTGCATTGGCTTCCATCATGGGCAATCTCACGGTAAAGGTGCTGCCTTTGCCTGCCTCGCTATCCGCGACAATGGTGCCAAAATGCTGTTTGATAATGGAATAGCAGATAGACAGACCCAACCCGGACCCCTGGCCCGCGGGCGCCGTGGTGTAAAAGGGGTCGAAGATATTATTCAAATCATTGGCGGCAATGCCGTGGCCCGTGTCACTGATGCTGACCCAGGCTTCGCGATCGGTCTTGTCCATGGCAATGCCCAACGCCCCCCCATCAGGCATGGCTTTGATGGCGTTGAGCAACAGGTTCAGGAAAGCTTGCTGCAGCAGCCCCTCCATGCCGTTGATGCGGATGGGTTCCGGAGCCGCCTGCCAGTGCATTTCAATCTTTTGAATCCGGGCCTGGTTGGTGACCAGGGACAGGGTTTCCTCCAGGAGAAAGTTCAAGTCGATCTCTTTAAGGTCGGTCTGCACCGAGGGACGGGAGAAACGCAGCAGGTTTTCGATGATCATGGAGGCCCGGTGGATGCCCGCATGGATCTTTTCGGCGCACTCCTGGCGAAACTCCGGGGAAATCTCGGGGTTCATAATGAACTGGGCGGCAGAAGCGCATACCGCCAGGGGGTTGCGGATTTCATGGGCGATGCCGCCGGCCATCACCCCCAGGGCGGCCAGCTTCTGCGACTGGAGCAGTTGCGCCTCGAACTTGCGGCGCTCCGTCAGATCCCGGCCCACGGCCACCACCCCCACGGTCTGGGAGAGGTGGTCCTTCATGGGTGAAAAGATCCAGGAGACCGGGACCCGGCCTCCGTCTTTGGTTTTCAAGTCCCATTCCACCATTTGCGCGTCTTTGCCGGCCCGCAGGTTGGCAAAGACGTTGCTCATCTCTCCCTGATCGTCCCGGTGAAAAAGGTTGAAGAAATATTCTCCTCTGACTTCGTTAAGAGTAAAGCCCGAGAGCCTCTCCGCCGCCGTGTTCCAGGTCAGGATCCTGGCCTCCATATCCGTGGACAGAACGATATCCTGGGCGCTTTCCACCACCGAGGCCAGATGGCGCTCCACCCGGCGCACCTCTTCACTCAGGCGCACCTGCTCGGTGACATCCTCCATGAGCAGCATGGCCAGTTCCACCACCCCTTTCCAGGAGAAAGGCAGAATGCTGTAATAATAGATGCGCAGCGGGATGCCCGGGGCCCGGTAGGTCATCCGTTCGCCCTTGATGTAGTAGTTCCTTTCAAAGACCTGGCGGATACGCCCGGAAAAATCCATCTGGTCGATGATAATGGCCGGAAAGACTTCATCCAGGCGGCGGCCGATGGTGTCCGGCAGGGTACGGCGGTTTTTCTCCAAAAAATTGCGATTTACCGAGACGATGCGGAGATCCCGGTCAATGAGCAGCACCGAGGAGGGAATGGCCTCCAGCAACATGTCGTAAAGAGTCCGGTAGCGCTGCAATTCCGAGCCATTCTCCGCGGCGGCGTCATTTTTCTCCATGACTGATCCCCACTATGGGCTTGCTGGACTTAAATTAAGACCAGGGCCACTGGTCGCAAAATTATAAGGGGGCCAGGGGCCGCTCAGCAGCAGCCTGGCCGACTCGGTGGCGGCGAGACCCCGGAAGGCTTGGCGAAAAGCCGCCACTGTCCGGCGCGGCACTAAAAAATAGAGGGAGAGCAAAGGGAGGCGGGGAGAGGGCCCCTCCGTCTTGGCTTTGACAAACAATCCGGAAAATTGCGCCAGGCACCGCTCCGCGGCCTGGCGATAATCCCTGGTCCAGCGGTCTTCGTGGGCATAATGGGCCTTGCGGGCCAGGAGGTAGGCCAGGCCGGGGCGTTGGGGCGCAGCCTCCGCAGGAGGAGGCCCGGCCACCTCCCGGGTGCTTTCCGGTGCCGCCGCGGCCCAGGGTCCGGACGCCACTAAGACGCGCAGCCCCATTTCCACGCAGCCCTCCAGTTCCTGGAGCAGGGCCTCATATTGGCAGCTATGTTCGTCCAGGAGCTGAATGACCTCGGATTCCCGCGGCAAAACGCAGCCATAACGCATGGGAATGATGGCGCCCTGCCGGTGGCAGGAAAGCACCACCCGCTCATAGGCCCGGATTCTGGGGAGTTCCGTGGTTAAATCCGCCGGGGTGACCTGGGAAATGGCCGCGCGCAAGCGCCGGTGCGCCACCTGGTATACCGGCCGCCCCCCCACCCCTACCAGGTTTTTGGTTAATTCCGGCCCGGGGTGGTGACGGATGCAATAGCACAAGCAGATCATGCCCCGGGCTCCAGGTCTAGAGGGGGAGTAAAGCTGTAGGGCGGCCAGGGGCCGGTGCATTCGAACACCAGGCCCCGGCGGGCATTCCGGGCATTGGCTTCCCGGATCCGGGCCTGGAAGCTGGCCGCGGCCTTCTCGGGCACCAAAAAGGCCCAATTCAAGACCATCTCTTGATTGCGGCCCGCGGTTTCCCGGGAGAGCAATCGCCGCTCCCGCATCTCCCCGACAAAATCCTGGAGGTCGGCGCACAGCTCCCGGCAAACCGCCTGCATCCACCGCTGCAACTCCTGGTCACACGCGGCCCGCAGACGCTGCTCTGCAAAATAACGCTTACCCGGTGATAAAGCCTCAAGCTGTTCGGCCTCCCGGGCCAGCTTCAGGGAAAACAGTCTTTCTTTGGCCCCGGACCGGTTCAACAGCCCTTTGACGGCCCATTCTTTCTGGTCTGCCACTCGTTCCAGGAAGGCAGAGATGGTGTCATGATGATGCTGGAGGAGTTTTTCCAGGTTTGCCGGGGAGGAAAAGATGGTGCCGAATCGGGCCGGCAGCAACGGAGAATGCCGCATTACCCCGGCAACT
>JAKAKP010000111.1:3900-7167 GCA_021813445.1 Deltaproteobacteria bacterium | reverse complement strand
GGGATCCATTATGTCTATCGGGCACTGAGGTTAATCGGGCAGTCCCCGGCCCCCCGGGGGGAAAACCATAATGGCTGAAGTCATTGACCTGGAGGGTTTCCGGCGCAAGTTGGCCGCGGACCAGGCCTTCCGCACCTGGCTGGCCCGCTTCAAGGAGCAGTTCGGCCCGGAGACCCGGCTCCAGGACCTGAGCCCCCACACCCTCCTGTACCTGGCCAGCCCGGGAGAAGATAACCTCTATGTCTATTTCGATCTGATCATGGGGGCCCAGGGTCTGGGCGGATCAGTGCGCTTCCGCCTGGATGACCTGGACTATTCGGTGAAGTTGAAGATTATGGACACCGCGTTCGCACTGGTGGACCGGGTGCGGTTCGAAGTGATGCGCCGTCTGGGTTGGGTGGACACGGCCCCGGGCATGGACACCCCCCTCATCGAGTTGGTGCAGCAAGCCTGGCGCAAAGGCTCGGCCTTCGCCCGGGAGCTGCCCCATCTCTCCACCCGGCATCCGGAATATGAAGCCTACCTGAAGCTCCATCCCATGGATCAGGCGGTGTTCCTGAGAAGACTCATTCCCCGGGCTGTGTCCCAGTTCCGGACGCAGATAGAAGAAACGACGTCTGATTAAACCCTGGGCCGTGGATGCCCTAGCAAACAGCTCATGCAGCTATTTCACAAATATAGCTTCGGCTTGATCGCCGCATCCGCAGATAGTTGAGTGGGCGATGACGACTGCACCTTGGCCATCCGCAGTTTGGCTACCCCTTGCTCCACCATCCCCAATTTTTTTGCCACGGCATAGGAGACATCCAGGCTCCGGCCCCGGATAAAGGGTCCCCGGTCGGTGATCTCCACGGTCGCGGTGTGACCGTTGGCCGGGTTGGTAAGATTTACTTTGGTACCCAGAGGCATAGTGCGGTGGGCCGCGGTGTCGGCGTACATGTTGTATGGCTGGCCATTGGCCATGGTTTTGCCTTGATGATTTGCCCCGTACCAGGAGGCCACCACCAGGGTGCCGGCCCGGGCGGACACGGTTTTTGCCAAGGCCTCAGTGTGGGAACTCTTCCCGGTTTTGGAACTTTTAGCTGCCAGGGCTATGGCCGTCGGCCCCTGGTTTCCGCTGTCCCCTGAGGGGAGGTTCAGGACCTGCCCCACCTGGATCAGATCCGGGTTTTTGATGCCATTGGCCTTGGCCAGTTCCATGGGGTTGGCGTAACCCAATTTTTTGGCGATCTCGTTGAGGGTGTCCCCCCGCTGCACCACATACTGCGGGGGTGAGGCCGTCTGCGGCGGCGTCTGGCTGGACGCGGCTTGGAGCACTTCCGCAAAGCTCTCCGAAGAAGATTGGGCTTCCGGCCGCAGATAGCCGAGACTGGAATCAAGTTGGGGGATTAAAGCAATCATGCCCCACCTCCTGGCCCCCTTAGATGCAATTACCATACCTGGACGCTCCTGACCAGGCAGTTGGCAGCTCTACCCCCATAGCCCTTGATTTCCAGGATGAGCCGCGGGCAAATTTTGCCTAGTGCAAGTTATAAATATCTGGATATTTTGAGATTTTTCGGAAGAATGACAAGTTGGGCAACTTTCGCAGAAATCTCAAAATGAAGCTCCAAACCATGACCGGAGCCATAAAAAAAAAGCCGGTTTCCCGGCTTTTTTTCAACCTGCCCTGCCTGCTAAATCATTTTGCAGATTTTTTGTAGATGGGCGACATATTCCGCAGGTTCTGGACGATACCCGGCATCACCTCCAGGACCCGGTCGATGTCCGCTTCGGTATTATCCTCTCCCAGGGTGAAGACCAGGGTGCCCTGGGCGGTGGCGAAGTCCATGCCGGTGCCGATAAGCACGTGGGAGGCCCGCAGCGACCCCGAGGCGCACGCGGAACGGGTGGCCACGACGATGCCTTCGTCGTCCAGCATGAGCATCAGGCTTTCCCCCTCGATGTATCCCACCGAGACCGACAGCAGATGGGGCAGATTGCGGGTGGGATGCCCATTGATGTGAATCTCCGGAATTCTGGCCTTGAGCCCCTGCTCCAGGCGGTCTTTTAAGGCCCGGAGACGCGCCGGCCGTTCCGGGAGCGCAGCTTTGGCCAGTTCCGCGGCCTTGCCCAGGCCGACGATGCCGATGAGGTTTTCCGTGCCGGCCCGGCGCTTGTTTTCCTGGGTGCCGCCGTCCAGCAAGGGCCAAACCGGGGTGCCCTTACGGATATAAAGGGCGCCCACGCCCGCAGGGCCGTAAAATTGATTGGCCGCCAGGCTCAAAAGATTCACCCCCAGTTCCTGAACGTCCACGGGGATGCTGCCCGTCGCGGCCACGGCGTCGGTATGCATGACGATCTTATGCTTCTTGGCGATTTGGGCGATCTCGGCCACGGGCTCGATGGTGCCGATCTCGTTGTTGGCCAGCATGATGCTGATGAGGATGGTCTCCGGGGTGATGGCCTTTTCCACCGCGGCGGGGTCCACCAAGCCGTGGGCGTCCACGTCCAGGGAGGTGACCCGGTAATCCAGGAGACGCAGGGTCCTTAGGGAATTGAGCACTGACTTGTGCTCGATATTGGAGGTGATAATATGGCGCCCCTTTTCCCGCAAGCCGATGGCCACGCCTTTAAGGGCCTGGTTGACCGACTCCGTGCCTCCGGAAGTAAAGATCACTTCCCGGGGATCGGCGGCGTTGATCAGGGCCGCCACCTGGGAGCGGGCCTTCCCCAGGACCTCGGCCGCGGGCTGTCCCACCTGGTGGTCGCTGGAAGGGTTGCCGTAGATGGTCTCGATATGGTGGATCATAGCCTCCTTCACCAGGGGGTGAAGGGGATAGTTGGACTGGTGGTCCAGGTAGATATATGCCATGGCAGTCTTCTTTCCCTAAATCCCGGAGAGGTGGTTAATGATCGTGGTCATGGGGCATTTCTTTGCCGCAGTATATGCAAAAGGGCGACTCTTCTTCCACCTGCTTCTCGCAGTAGGGACAATAGCAGGCTGCACCCTTCTCCGGCACATGTTCTTCGCCTTCTTCTTTCGCCACCACCTTACCGGCCTTGCGGTCCAGATAGTTCTTGATGGCCGCATGGAGGGCGTCGGCACCCAGGTTGGAGCAGTGGAGCTTGTTGGGGGGCAAACCGCCCAGGGCTTTGGCCACGTCGGAGTTCTTGATCTTCATGGCCTCATCCAGGGTTTTCCCTTTGGCCAGTTCGGTGATCATGCTGGAAACCGCGATGGCCGCGCCGCAGCCGAAGGTCTTGAACTTGATGTCGGCGATGCGG
>JAKAKP010000111.1:0-3890 GCA_021813445.1 Deltaproteobacteria bacterium | reverse complement strand
AATGCGGTCGTCTTCCACTTTGATATAGACGCTCATCATATCCCCGCAGACGGGATTGCCCACTTCTCCCAGGCCGTCCGCCTTCAGGATTTCCCCGACGTTGCGGGGGTTTTTGAAGTGGTCCATGACTATGTCTGAATATGCCATACTTTTGCTCCAGGAAAGGATTTCAACAATTTTTCAACTTTATAATATAAAATTTGTCAAAGTTAGGGTCAAGCGGAAACGCAAATAAGGCTTTGTTTATTTTGGGATTTTGGCCTTTGGCTCGAAACCGGCCACAATTTTGGTGAATAATGCTGGTGATTTAATTTACAATCTCTCGCAAGAACCTCAGTCATCGGGGGAATCTTCGTGCTTCTTCACTGCCCCAGGGTGCAGGTCCTGTTGCCCCAGGACAAGATCCTCCTTGAGCATGACGGCCCGGCCTGGATGCACTGGAACGAACACGGCGGCACCCTGATCCTCAAGGTGGGGGACCTGAAATTCCGGGAAGCTACCGGGACGGGAGAAGAAACCGGCTTCTTTCTCCTGATCGAGCTGTCGCCCTCCGAAAATTTAATCCACAAAATCGAGCACTTCGCGGCCAAGCACAAATTAACCCTCGTCCCTCCGGTGCCGCCGGAGCCCGAATTCAGCGCCCGGCCCATTCTGGCCGCCTGCCATATTCCCGCGAAAAAAATGTTTATCTTTGCGGAAGAATCGCAGATGCAGGTCCGGCCCCTCTCCGGGGGTACAATGGAGATGCAAGTCCGGGGCGCGTTCCGGACCCGGGCCGTCCCCTGCCAGGAGGCCGATCTGGTGATGCATCTGACTCCTCGCGACCTGGCGCGCCTGCTGTCGTATCTCCGGACCGTGGCCCTCCCTCCCGCTTGAGGGGCTGGGCATCGCCCAGGGACTGCAGATGCCCCGATAGAGAGAACAAGGTTTTGTTTCAAACCAGCTGATGGAGAAATTACCCATGAACCTATTTGGGGGTGCGCTCATGATTATCTGTGGCATCTTTTTCCAACCGCCCTCCGGGTCTGGGGGGGAATTTATCCAATTACCGCAACCGGCCCTCACAGGTCAGGTATCCGTGGAAGCGGCCCTGAAAGCGCGGCGCACCATCCGCAGCTTCGCGTCCCGCTCCCTGGACCTGGCCCAGGTCTCCCAGCTTCTCTGGGCCACTCAAGGGATCACCGATCCCCGGGGGCTGCGCACCTCGCCCTCCGCGGGGGCCACCTACCCCCTGGAAATTTATCTGGTGGCAGGAGACAGGGGTGTCAAAGATCTGGACCCAGGCGTATATCGCTATCTTCCGGGGAACCACGCCCTGGCACTCACCCTGAAAGGCGACCTGCGGGCCCGGGTGGCCCAGGCCTCCCTGAACCAGTCCTGGATGGCCACGGCCCCGGTGATAGTGGTCCTGGCCGCGGAATACTCCCGCTGCACCAGGCGCTACGGCCAGCGGGGGGTGATGTACACCCACATGGAGTCGGGCCTCGCCGGGGAGAACCTCTTTCTCCAGGCCGAAGCGGTAGGGCTGGGTGCGGGTATTGTCGGTGCCTTTGAGGATCAAAATCTGCACCGGGTCCTGGGCCTGCCTGCCGAACACGTGCCCCTGCTGGTGATGCCCGTGGGGTATAAATATTAAAAAGAGAGTTTAAGGTTCCAGGTTCAAAGTTCAAAGTTGAGACTTCTGCTAAAGTGCTCTATTTTGTCATTCTGAGGAAGCGAAGCGACAGATATATCTCAATTATATCAACTAGATAAAAGAATATTCACTCCGCTGCGCTCCGTTCAGAATGACAAAAAAAGCCTGACGCATGGGTTCAGTGTTATTAATAAAAGTAAGCTCCTTTCTTGATTTTCAGGCCCAGACTAAGGACCGGAATAAAGAAATACTGGTGGCGCAGGCTTTCCAGCCTGCGCCGGTCGAAACCAGACCTTGATTGTCTTTGCCCTTTTCAAAAAAGGCCTTTTAGCCGTTGACTATTATCGTCTGATGAATAAACTTTGAGGCAACCAGGGAGGGCCCTGCACTTTTGAGAAAAATTCTTCCTCTCTTCTTGCTTTTCGCTGCGCTTCTGCTTGCCTGGGGTGAAGCTTCCTCCCAGGCCTTTCCCCCCGCCACCCGGGCGGAAAGGCGGGTGGCCCGGATGCAGCAGGCCACCGCGAATGTGAGCGAACCCGACGAATACCGGCTGGGCCGGGCGGTGGCGGCCCGCGTCCTGGCCGCTTACCCCCTGGTCCGGGACCCGCAGCTGCAGCTTTACGTCAACGAAGTGGGCCAGGCCGTGGCTCGCAAGTCCTCGCGGCCCCGCACTTTCCGGGGCTATCACTTCGCGGTCCTGGAAAGTGCGGAGCCCAACGCCTTCGCCGCACCTGGAGGCACCATCCTCATTACCCGGGGCTTATTGAAGCTCTGCGCCACTGAAGACGAGCTGGCCGCGGCTTTGGCCCACGAAGCGGCCCACGTGGCCCACCGGGACGGCATCAACACCATTGCCAAATCCCGTTGGGCCGAAGTGAGGGCCGAACGCCGCGTGGCCGCAGCCAAGGAGCGGGGGGGCCGGGCCGCGGCCATGGCCAGCCTGTTCGAGGGCTCCATTAACGACGTGTTCAAGACCATGGCCGCCAACGGCTACGGCCGCACCGCGGAATGGGCCGCGGACCAGGAGGCCCTGCGCACCCTGCACCGGGCCGGCTATAACCCCGGGGCCCTGGCCACGCTCCTCGCCAAGATGGTGGAGCAAGAGAAAACCGAGAAACGGGGCATTTACCGGACCCATCCGCCCACGGCCCTGCGCCTGGCCAAGGTGAAGATGCAGCTCAAAGGCCTCCCACCCCAAGCCCCGCAGAAAGTGCGGGACCAACGCTTTAAAGAGCAGAAAATTTAAGGATCAACATGCCGGCTCCAGTTAAAATCATCCTCATTCAGCCCTTGCCCCTGGCCCAGTTGGACAGTCCGGAGAACGTGGAACGGGCCCTCAAATTGCTGGAACGCTGCCGCGGCCAGGAGGCCGACCTCATCTGTTTTCCGGAATATTTCCCCTTCTCCGGGGACGCGGCCCTGGCCGCAGCCGCCCGGGAACTCCGGGCATACATTGTTGCGGGTCTGGTGGAGGAAAGCGGCAGCCGCCGCTATAACACCGCCACCCTCTTTGACCGGGAAGGCAACCTGGCGGGCCGCCAGCGCAAATGCACCCTGGGCAACCTGGAGCGCAAGGGCTTCGGCGTCACCCCTGGCAGCGGCTTTCAAGTCATGGACACCGACTTCGGCCGCCTGGGTCTGGCCGTGTGCATCGATTTCTGGGGCCAGCCCCAGGCCGCCCACCAGCTCACCGACCAGGGTGCCGATCTGGTGGTCAATCCCAGCATCTTCCCCATCCTCCGGGGCCACTGGCCCCAAGGGGCGCTGGTGCGGGCCTTTGACAACTATCTGCCGGTGGTGGGGGTGAACACCGCGTCCTTCGTGTCCGAAATCGCCGGCCGCGAATATCCCATGTACGGCGGCCACTCCTTTGCCATCCAACCCCCGGGCCCCGAGGACGGGGCGGAACTCTCCCGCCTCGTGCGCAACTGGGACGACCTCCAGGATTGGTTTATCCTTAAGGGATCGAACGACGCAGAACAGATCCTCACCATCGAGCTCGACCTGGCCGGCCCCCGCTTCTGGCGCCATGTTATCTGGGAACGCTTCGGAATACAGAGGTGAGACTGGCGAGCAGTGAGCAGGAAGTGTCCGAGATTACTGCCATTAATAGTTCCGAGTTTCAGTTTCCAAGTGCAAGTGGTAGCACCGGCTTTCCAGCCTATGCTGAGGCTGCTGGTGCACTCCTTCATACCAAGTTGCCATCAAACATGTGTGAAATGTAGGGGCGAACCTTGTGTTCGCCCAGGCGCTG
>JAKAKP010000122.1 GCA_021813445.1 Deltaproteobacteria bacterium | reverse complement strand
CGTTGCCGCGCATAATGGCTGCCTCCAGATAACATATTGTTATCGTTGACTATAACACCTTATCGGCATTATGGACAGCGTTATTTTAGGGGCATCAAGAAAAGAGTTTTTCAACAGCCTGCTAGTGCGACACACTTTCTGCTGTTAGAAAGCATATATTCCAAGTTCGTTAAGATCATGAATATTAAATCAATATGCAACTATTTATTATCTGAATGCTCGAATTCCAAGCGGCATCTTCCACCAGAATTTTCTTTCCCTGTTTTCTTTTTATTGTTCAATAAATTTAATGTGTTATCATCAATTATTCCTGTAGGTTTAATTCCATGTAAAGCTTGATAATTAGCTATTGCATTTTTAATATTCTTGAATTCCAGTTTTTGTTCTTTAATTTCTTGTTCTGCCTTTACAAGTCTTACTCTAAAATCTTTTACTTGAAAATCTACCGATTTCCACAGAGGCCAAACAGGCATGCCAATCAATATAGTCCCAACTATCATTGCAACCGTTAATAACGAGACTCCCGCAAAACCATCATATTTGTTTCTAATCAAATTGATGATTACCACCAATAACAATAATACTCCAAGCAATAGCGAAACATAAAATACTATGTTTTCCATCAATTAAACCCTGGCTTAGTAATATTATTAGTAGGGTGGGCCATGCCCACCCTACATTGCTTTTAACCAAACCGCTAAGCCGCTGAACCGCTACAGTTCTTCTGGCTTCCCCTTCTTGGGCCCCATCTCCTTGGAGAATTTCAGCCGGTTCAGGCCATTGATATAGGCCCGGGCGCTGGCGGTGACCACGTCCGGGTCCACGCCCTGGCCGGTGACTATGGTGCCTTCGTCCTCCAAGCGCACGGATACCTCCCCCAGGGCCTCGGTGCCGCCGGTGATGGAACTCACCGCGAACTTGAGGAGCTTGCACTTGGATTGGGCCAGGTGCGTGATGGCCCTAAACGTCGCGTCAATGGGGCCGTCCCCGAAGGTGGAGTAGGACTTGAGCTCGCCCCCCACCTCCATCTTGATATTGGCGTTGGGTTTGACCGTCGTGCCGGTGAGCACCACCAGTTCCACCAGCTTGAAATGCTCGGGCACCGACTTGTAGATCACTTCGGTTTCCACCAGGCTCACCAAGTCTTCGTCGAAGACCGTTTTTTTCCGGTCCGCCAGGTCTTTGAAGCGGTAGAAGACCCGGTTCAATTCCTCATCGCCCAGGTAAAAGCCCATGTCCTGGAGCTTCTTTTTGAAGGCGTGGCGGCCCGAGAGCTTGCCCAGGGGCAGGGTGCTCTTCTTGATACCCACCGCAGTGGGGGTCATGATCTCGAAGGTGCTGGCCTCTTTGAGCACCGCGTCCTGGTGGATGCCGGACTCGTGGGCAAAGGCGTTGGCCCCGACAATGGCCTTGTTGGGCTGCACTATTACCCCGGTGAGCTTGCTCACCAGGCGGCTGGTGGGGAAGATGTACTGGCTGACGATGTCCGTATAGTAAGCAAACAGGTCCTTGCGGGTGGCCAGGGCCATGACCACCTCCTCCATGGAGGCGTTGCCGGCCCGCTCGCCGATGCCGTTGATGGTCACTTCCACCTGGCGGGCGCCGTTGGCGATGGCGGCCAGGGTGTTGGCCACGGCCAACCCCAGATCGTTGTGGCAGTGTACGGAGATCACCGCCTTGTGGATATTGGGGATATGCTCCATCAAGTATTTAATCTTGGACCCGAACTCCTCCGGGATGCCGTAGCCCACGGTGTCCGGGAAGTTCAGGGTCTTGGCCCCCGCGTCGATGGCCGCGCTGAAGACCTGGGCCACGTAGGCCAGGTCGCTCCGGGACGCGTCCATGGCCGAGAACTCCACGTTGCTGGTGTATTTGGCCGCGTGCTTCACCGCGGCCGCGGCCATCTCCAGCACCTCCTCCCGGGACTTTTTCATCTGGTATTTCAGATGGATGTCGGAGGTGGAGATAAAGGTATGGATGCGGGGCTGGGTGGCCTCTTTGACGGCCTCCCAGCAGGCGTCGATATCCTTTTCATAGGCCCGGGCCAGGCCCGCAATCTGGGGGGTGCGGATCTCCCGGGCCACCGCCCGCACGGCCTCGAAATCACCCCGGGACGCAAAAGGAAAGCCCGCCTCGATGACGTCCACGTTGAGGAGCTCCAGGCTCCGGGCGATCTGGAGTTTCTCGTCCACATTGAGGCTGGCCCCGGGAGTCTGCTCCCCATCCCGGAGCGTGGTATCGAAGATAATTACTTTGTCTGGCATCTGGCACTCCTTGTCCCTTTGGGGGACCTTGCAAGCCATTTCAAAACCCGGCTTCAGGCCGCGTTAAGATTCTCAACCAACAAAAGGCCGGAAGGGCCGGTCTTTAAGTCCCCCTTTGAAAAAGGGGGATTTTGGGGGATTTTGGGGCGCCTGTTAAATCCCCCCTGCCCCCTTTACCAAAGGGGGGGATTTTCCTTACTTCCCATCCTGTTAGCTGATTCACCTTGACGCGCGCAACAGATTTTAAAATGGCTTCTCAGGGAAGGCAACGGCATTATATCACCGTCTGCCTCAAAAAGAAGCAGTTAAAACAATATCTTTGCCTTATTGTCTAGGGGAAAAGTATATGCCTGCCTAGGCAGGCAGCAGCAGAACCAGGGCCAGCCCCTGGCGGGTGAAAACTAAAGAGCGGTGAGTGGGTGAAGAGGTCATAGGGTTTACGCTAAATTTTAGGATAAATAATTTTATATACGAAGTTTAATCGGAAAGGAAGGGGAAAAAGATCACTGTTGAATTTTCTGGCTTTTGAAGATTTTCTTTCTCCTATCAATTATTGCAGGTATTTTCTCAACCTGCTTAGGCTTGCCCATCTTTATCCCCCCTCCCCTTGTAGGAGGGGGTTAGGGGGAGGGGAGGAGCACCTAGTTCTCTCAATATAGTTTCGATAACCCCCTCGGTATTGGCTAATACCTCATTGCTCCAGTATCTCAAAACCTTAAACCCTTGCCTACGAAACCAGCTATCTCTTTTAAAATCCTTATCGGCATCTATGGCATGTTGGCCGCCATCAACTTCCACAATTATCTTTTTGAAATAACACACAAAATCAACGATGTAACTGCCGATAGGTTCTTGGCGGCGAAATTTGTAACCCTCTAATTGTTTCCCCCTTAGCTGTCGCCATAAGACTCTTTCGGCGTCAGTAGAGCATTTTCTAAGATTTTTTGCGGGAGTAACATATTCCCCGGCCAAATACCCACCCCCACCCCATCCCTCCCCCATCAAGGGGGAGGGGGAAAAGTCCGAATCTTATACCGAGTTGCAATCTAACGGCGTGGATCTGTAGGGGGGCACCCATGTGTGCCCCCTGGACGTTCGCAAAAACGCAATCCTTCGGTCTCTAAAAATACATATGATCATATAACTTACGCAGGGGTATTTGCGGATGCAGGGGCGGACACATGGGTCCGCCCCTACAAAAAATTGCCGTTAAATTGCAACTCGGTATTAGGTATTCATAGTCGAATCTTCGTAACTATATGTTGGTAATCTGCAAAAATATCCCCACAGCTTGAAAAAGCCCATTCTTATCCCCCCTCCCCTCCGTGGAAGGGGGTTAGGGGGGGAGTGGCTGCGATCGGAGGTTGACGTATTCTTTAAGGCCCGGTGGGCTTGGGGGCCGGCTCTTCTTCCTGCTTCTCCGGCTGTTGCGGTTGGCGGCGGCGGTAGTAAATGTAACTGCTGATCACACCCGAGCTGGCATAGATGACCATGAGGGGGAACCCCATGAGTTCCGGGGCGGTGGCCACCGCCACGAACAGGAGCACCGCGGCCACCAGGGTCTGAAAAGGATGGCGCTTGAACAGCTCCACCTTCTTGAAGCTGAAGTACTTGATATTGCTGACCATCAGGAAGGAGAGGACATAGATCATCACCAGGATGTACTTATCCTTCTCCGGGGCCCATTCGCCGATCTGGTAGTAAAAGGCGATGGCGGTGGCGATGACCATGGCCGCCGCGGGAATGGGGAAGCCGTTGAAATAGCGGGGGTCCATGGAGCCGGATTGGACGTTGAACCGTGCCAGCCTTAAGGCCCCGCAGACCACAAACAAAAAGGCCGCGACCCAGCCGAACTGCTTGAAGGGTTTCAGGGCCCAGAGATATACCAGGAGCGCCGGGGCTACCCCGAAGGACACCAGGTCCGCCAGGGAATCGTATTGGACCCCGAAGTTGGAAGTGCTGTGGGTCATGCGGGCGATGCGGCCGTCCAGGCCGTCCAGGATCAGGGCCACAAAGATGGCCCAGGCCGCGGCCAGGAAGCGGCCGTCGATGGCCGCGACGATGGCATAAAAACCGGCAAAGAGGCTGGCAGTGGTGATCAGGTTGGGAAGGAGGTACACTCCCCGGATACGCCGTCGGTCCCTTTTCTTGCGTCTTTTACGGAAAGCCATGACTTTTTCCGTGCTGCTACGGCAGGGCGCCTCAGCCGTCCCTGCCGCTCAAGCGGCATCCGGCCACCACCGGGCGATGACGCTGGACCCGGCCTTGACCTTATCCCCCACCTTGACCAGGACTTCGGCCTCCGGCGGCAGGTACAGGTCCACCCGGGAGCCGAAGCAGATCATGCCCAGGCGTTCCCCCCGCTCCAGCTTCTGTCCGGGCGTCACAAAAGAGATGATGCGCCGGGCCAGGAGGCCGGCGATCTGGACCACCAATACCTGGGGGCCTGCTTCAGTCCCCAGCAGGGTGGCTTGTTGCTCATTGACCTGGTCCGCGTTCAGACGGAATGCAGCCTGGAACCGCCCGGCCCGGTGTTTTGACTCGACTACCGTCCCTGCCACCGGCGCCCGGTTCACGTGAACGTCGAAAACGTCCATAAAGATGCACACGCGTTTGGCCGGTCTTCCCAGAAATTTATCTTCCCGGACCTCATCCACGAGCACCACCTTACCGTCCGCGGGGGAACTGATCAGGCCCGGTTCTGTCGGGATGGGCCGCTGGGGGTCCCGGAAAAAATAAACGAAAAACCCGGCCCCCAGGAGACCCAGGAGGGCCAGCCAGGTGGAGTTAAGAAACAGGCCCAGGAGAAATACCGCGCCCGCGGCCAGGATGAAACGGTAGCCAGGAGCGGCGATCGCCCCCCAAATATTCGTCTTTGGTGGATTCATGATCTCTTATCTATAATATTTTAACAAAAAAGGCGAAAAGATTGAATATTGGACCGCGCCAATATTTTCTTTCCGCCTTTTTTCTAAATTTCTATCCTATTTTTTCAGCCAGCCCATCATGGAGCGGAGCTTTTTCCCCACTTCCTCAATAGGATGGGCCGCCTCCTGGCGCCGCAGGGCGTTGAAAACCGGCCGCCGGGCCTGGTTTTCCAGGATCCACTCCCGGGCGAACTCGCCGGACTGCACCTCATAGAGAATCTGGCGCATCTCTTCCCGGGTCTCTTCGGTGATGATGCGCGGGCCCCGGGTGTAGTCGCCGAACTCCGCGGTGTCGCTTACCGAGTAGCGCATGTAATTCAAGCCCCCCTGGTAAAAGAGGTCGACGATGAGCTTGAGCTCGTGCATACACTCGAAATAGGCGATCTCCGGGGCGTAGCCCGCCTCCACCAGGGTGTCGAACCCGGCCTTGACCAGTTCCGAGACTCCGCCGCAGAGCACGCACTGCTCGCCGAAGAGGTCCGTCTCCGTCTCTTCCCGGAAGGTGGTCTCCAGGACCCCGGCCCGGGTGGCGCCGATGCCCTTGGCGTAGGCCAGCGCAGTCTTCAGGGCCTGGCCCGACGCGTCCTGCTCCACGGCCACCAGGCAGGGCACGCCCGCGCCTTTTTCATATTCGCTGCGCACCAGGTGCCCCGGACCCTTGGGGGCCACCATGACCACGTCCACCTTGGGGTCCGGCACGATCTGGCCGAAATGGATGTTAAAGCCGTGGGAAAAGAGCAGGGTCTTGCCCGCGGCCATGTGGGGCTTCAGGTCGTTCTCATAGAGCTGGGCCTGCACATGGTCCTGGGTGAGTATCTGCACCACCTGGGCCGCCTTGGCTGCGTCCGCCGCGGCCACCGGTTTGAAGCCGTATTTCTTGGCGGCTTCATAGTTGTCGGTGCCCGGCATTTCGGCCACCACTACATCCACCCCGGAATCCCGCAGGTTCAGAGCCTGGGCGTGGCCCTGGGAGCCGAAGCCGATGATGGCCACTTTCTTGCCCTTTAAAACTTTTAAATCCGCATCCTTGTCGTAGTAAGTCTTGATCGCCATGAAGTTTCCTTTCTCATTGGCTGTTCAGCCGATAAGTTATTAGTAGGCCCAAGGGGGCTCACTTGACCATACCCGCCAGCCTTGGCAAGTCGATTTTATTGCTTAGGTCCTTTAAGACCTTTGTATCCGCCATCTCTGAAGCTTTCATAGTAATCAGGCAATGGTCCGTTACCTTGATGAAAAGGAAGGCGAATTTTTGTTCTTTCATAACCATTTCCACAGCCGTGAATCCCTGAACCATGATTCTCCGGCAATATTCTTTCTCGTTGTCACTTTCTTTTAACATCTTAAATATAGCCACTTCTGGGGCTATCTCGCCATCCCGGATAATCACGCTGATGGTGCTTTTCCCGGAAGAAAAGAGGCCTTCGGCTAGCAGAAATGAGCGCCCCTTATCTTGCACCCGATTGGCCCGGGGATAACCTTCCGCCAATTTCCAACCGGGAAGTTCAACCCTGAGGAAGGGAATTAACTTCTGGGGATCGTTAAGCTTGAAATTACAAGCCGGGGTCAGTCCCAATATGAGGACCGCCAGTGCCAGAAGTAACGCCCGATGGTGCCGTCCAGGCGACTTTTTACAAGCCGCATCTTTAAATCGACCCCAAAACATCATCTTAGCGAAGAATGGTGCGGGAACCGCCCCTACTTCAATCCTTTTTCGACCTCTGTATCGCCAAGGTGCCGGTGCGCACTTCGTCCAGGATGCCGTGGTTCTTCAGCAAGCTGAGCACGGCCCCGATCTTTTCGTGGTTGCCGGTGATCTCCAGGGTGTAGGTATGGGGGCTGACGTCCACCACCCGGCAGCGGAAGATGTCGGCGATGCGCAGGACTTCGGCCCGGGACTTGTCTTCCGCCTTTACGGTCACCAGGGCCATCTCCCGCTCCACGTGGTCCAGTTCACTCAGGTCCACCACCTTGATGACGTTGATGAGCTTGTGCAGCTGTTTGATGATCTGCTCGATAATCTGCTCATCCCCGGTGGAGAGGATGGTGATGCGGGAGACCGCAGGGTCCATGGTCTCGGCCACGCACAGGCTCTCGATGTTGAACCCCCGGCCGGAAAAGAGGCCGGTGACCCGGGAGAGGACTCCGGGAGTATTATCCACCCAAACAGAAATCGTGTGACGCGGTTCCATCTCTCCCCTCCTAAGCCAACAGCATCTCGTGCATGGCCTTCCCTGCGGGCACCATGGGCATGACGCATTCCTCGGGTTCCACCCGGAAGTCCATAATCACCGGCTTGGGGGTCTCCAGGGCTTTTTGTATGACGGGCACAACCTCCTCGGGCTTGGTAGCCCGCAGGCCCACCGCGCCGTAAGCGTCGGCCAGCTTGACGAAATCGGGGGCGCGCATGGGCGTGGAGCTGTAACGCTTTTCGTAGAACAACTGCTGCCACTGGCGCACCATCCCCAAGTAGGAGTTGTTCAGAATGGCGATCTTCACCGGCAGCTCGTTTTCCACCACCGTGATCAACTCCTGAATATTCATCTGGATACTGCCGTCCCCGGCAATATCGATGACGGTGGCCCCGGGTTTGGCCATCTGCACCCCCATGGCCGCGGGGAAGCCGTAGCCCATGACCCCCAGGCCGCCGGAGGTCATCAATTGCCGGGGGCGCTTGAATTTATAAAACTGTGCGGCCCACATCTGGTTCTGCCCCACCTCGGTGGTGATATAGGCCTCGCCCTTGGTTAATTCCCAGAGCTTCTCCACCACGTACTGGGGCTTGATGACCGTGTCGCTCCAGGCGTAGGTGAGGGGGTGCCGTTTCTCCCAATCATGGACGGTGTCCAGCCACTGGGCCCGGACTTCGGCCCAATCCCTGGGAGGCTTATCCTGGAGCAAATCATAGAGCTGGTGCAGGGCGTCCTTGCAGTCGCCGACGATGGGGATGTCCACCGACACGTTCTTACTGATGGAGCTGGGATCGATGTCAATGTGGATGATCTTGGCGTGGGGCGCAAATTCCGACAATTTGCCGGTGATGCGGTCATCGAAGCGGGCCCCCACCGCGATGAGGACGTCTGACTCGGACACCGCCATGTTGGCGCAATAGGTGCCATGCATGCCCAGCATCCCCATCCACAGCGGGCTGTCTCCAGGGAAGCCTCCCAGCCCCATGAGGGTGCTGGTGACCGGGATCTGCATGGCTTCGGCAAAGACCCGCAGCTCCTCCGCAGCATTTGAGAGGATGATGCCACCGCCGGTATAGAGCACCGGTTTCTTGGCGGCCATGATCATCTCCAGGGCCCGTTTCACCTGCCGGGGATTGGCATGGTAAGTGGGCTGGTAGCTCCTGATCTTGATCTCCTTGGGGAACTCGGGGACCGTCCGGGCCTGGATGATGTCCTTGGGCAGGTCCACCAGCACCGGTCCCGGGCGGCCGGAGCGGGCGATGTGAAAGGCCTCGTGGATGGTGTAAGCGAGCTGGTTGACGTCCTTGACCAGGTAGTTGTGCTTGGTGCAGGGCCGGGTGATGCCCACGATGTCCACTTCCTGGAAGGCATCGTTGCCGATGAGCGCGGTGGGCACCTGGCCGGTGAAGACCACGATGGGTATGGAGTCCATGTAGGCGGAGGCGATGCCGGTCACGGTGTTGGTGGCGCCGGGGCCCGAGGTCACCAGGGCCACCCCCACCTTGGAGGAAGCCCGGGCATAGCCGTCCGCGGCGTGGGCCGCGGCCTGCTCGTGGCGCACCAGGATGTGCCTGATTTCCGGATGCCGGGTGAGTTCGTCATAAATATCCAAAACCACCCCGCCGGGATAACCGAAGATGTGTTTGACTTCTTCCCGTTTGAGACATTCCAGGAAGATCTGGGCGCCGGTCATTTTCTTCATCACGCGCTTTCCTTCTGGCGGTATTTGGCCAGGATCTGCTCTATCCTGTCCCGGCCGGCCAGTTTCAGTTTTTGGAGACGCTTCCGCTCCATGCTTTCCGCCGCGGTCAGGTAAGGACGGCGGTTGAATTCCTCCAACCGCCGTTCGTATTCCTCATGTTCATCCACGAAGCGTTTCAATTCGGGATCCCGCTCCTTCCATGCCTCAATCATTTCTAAATCTTGTCTTTCCATGGCTTGCCTCTGGCCTTGATTTTCTAAAGTTGAATACAAAATGCTAAAATAATGTGAGAAATTTGTCAATTGAGACCTCTGCGAAAGGCCCTTTTTATGTCATTCTGAGCGAAGCGAAGAATCTAGACGTCCCTAACACTAGATTCTTCGGTCGCTACGCTCCCTCAGAATGACAAATAAGAGGACTTTTGCAGAGTTCTCCAATTGCAGGTCGTGCCCGCCTGAAAAAAGCTGCCGGGGCGAACCTGCCGGCCTCCCGGGCCGCAGCGAAAAAAAAAACAGGGCCGCATGCGGCCCTGCCTGGGAATCTCGGTTACGGGGGTGCTGCTACTTCCGAAAGGTCCTCCTCCACCCCACCGGAGCCGAAACCGACAGGCAGGCCGCGGCGCATACAGCTACGCCGGCTACCACCAGAAGCAGCTCAGTCCCGCCATTGCTGAAGTTGAAATATGTCATTTACAGAATCCTTCACCAAATGCTGTTGTTAAAATATCTTAATAAAAAAAGCCTGTCAAGAACTATAGCGGTTTGGCGGTTCGGCGGTTTCGCCATTGGTTATGAATGCCAATCCGCTAACCCGCTGAACCGCTAATCCGCTAACCCGCAGAGACTCAAAAAAAAGCCATGCACACCGGCATGGCTGGATATGAAAAAAACAGCCTGGCGGGACTGCACCCCCGCATCCTTTTCCCCTTCTAGGCGCAATGCTTCAGGGGGGCCGGTAGCAGACTTTCCGGTCCTCAGGCTGTTCTGATTATCTAGTAATCATCGTTTCCTCTCAAGTCAAGGGGAGAAAACTGGAGAAAAGGGCAGCAATCCGGAGTAGTCAGGGATAAAGGCTTCTCTATCACTGCGGCAACGCCACCTGCTTATTCGGGACGGAGAGCACCTCCCCCAGGGGGCGGGTCAAGGTCTTGCTCTGCGGGAGGATCTTCCCTTCCACTTTGCCGACGCCCAGCACCCTGGTCCAAGCCTGGGTGGGAGACCCCATACCGTCAAAATAGACAAAGATCACCCCCTCCTTATTCGCAAAGACCCGGTTGATGATGGACACCATGACCTTGCGGCCCGCTTCTTCCTGGGGACCGATGCGCACCGTGATCTCCTCCGGATGCGGGTAGGGAATACCCGAGGCCTTCAGGGTCTCCCCTTCCTTGGGCGGCCCCATGGCGCCCAGGCGGAAGTTGTAAAACGCGCTCAGGGGATCATAGAACGGCTCTTTCTGCAAGGCCGTATCCCACTTGTGCAACATGCCCTTGCCCTTATGATATTCCCATAACTCCAGGCGGCCCTGGTCGTACTTGAAGCGGTATTCCTTGAGGCCCAGTTTCCCCCGTTTCCGGGTTTCTTCCCGGTACACCAGGGGGACCATCCGGCCCTGGCGATAGACCATTTCGGTTTGAAAGCAATCCCGGCGGTTGCCGCTGATGATCTTCAGCAGCCCCAGGGGCTCCACCCAGAGATCAGCCCGGTAACGCTCCTTCCCCGTATTTTTCAGGGTAATCCCGGCCCGGGCCGCGCCCCCGCAGATCCAAGCGTTCACCTGGTACTGCAGATCTTCCAGCAACTGCTCCTGGGGCGCGGCGTCCGCGACCGGGAGGCAAAGCTCCGGCTGCCCGGCCAGGATCAGTGCGAGCAGGAAGAAGGCCAGCCTCCTTACCCCTCTTGCCCCAACCGCTTTCAGGCCTCCCATAAGTTCTATTGCCCTATCCATGACTTAAGGCAGCGCCGGGGCCGGCGGTTTGCCGCTTGCTCCGTTTTGCTGCGACAGTTGCGGCGCCCCCGGAATGCCGTCTTTCATGATCCCCTGGGGATTTAGCAGTTCCCCGGACAGCTTGGCCACGCCCAACACCCTCATCCAGGCCGTCTGGGGCACTTTTTGGGGAGTGAAGAGAAGAAAATAAGGGCCGTACTCCTCAGCGCCACCCTTGAATTTGACGCTGAGCATGACCTTCCAGCTGTGCCGGGTCTTCTGTCCCAGATTAATGACCATCTCCCGGGGCTCGGGGTTGGGGATGGCAGCCACTTTCAGGACCTGGCCCGGCTTCAAAGGACCCATGGCTCCCAGGCGCACATTGTAAAACAAGGTAAAGGGGTCGTAGACCGGTTCCTTCAGGGGGATTTGCCATTCCCGCACCGGTCCCCGGCCGTCCACTCCCCGCCAAGACTCCAGGACTTCCCCGGCGTAGTCGAAGCGGTATTCCTTGGAAATGCGCTGTCCCTGGGCCTCGAACACCTCCCGGAAGACCAGGGGTTTAAGGCGTCCGCCTTCCAGGGCCATTTCCGTCTCATAGCGTTCCGGCAGCCAGCGGTTCAGGATCTTCCAGGCCCCCTGGGCCGCGCCGGTAACTTCGGCCCGGAACCGGCCCGGCTCTACCCGGAAGAGCCGCAGGTGCACCCGGGCCAGATCCTGCCACATCCCCAGGCTGACCTGGTATTGCAGATCTTCCAGGATGGTTGGGCTCCCGGCCGCGGCCCGCACCGGCCCGGATGGTCCCAGGGCCGCAGCCAGAACCAATAATAAAATCCAGATAGCCCGCATCATTCTTGATCTTCCTCCGGATCCGGAGGCGGCGGGGGGGTCCACACCCCGGAAAAGAACCGGTCCTGCCACCACTGCTGGACATCCTCCGGAGATGAACGATCCACCAGTTCGAAACGATATTCCTCGATGAATTGGATGATCCGCTGGTACGCGGCGTTCACTTGCTGCATCTTCTCCCGATATTCCTCTTCCCGGCGGGCCGGGGCCCGGTCCGGATGCCAGCGCCGGGCGGCGCGGCGATACGCGGCCCGAATCTCCTTGCGGGTGGCCTTCAGATCTAGACCCAGCAATTTCCGGGCTTCTTCCAAAGTCATGACTGACATTATAAAGGAAAGGACGCAAGATCGCCAACTTTGACAGCCTTGCGGTTGGTTCAGATAGTTTAAAATTCAAAGTTCAAAGTTCTATACCTCGGCACTAGAGTTGCAAAAACTAGCTTTTGGCCTTTCAATGCAGTAATAGAAAAGGCTCCAGGTAGAGGCAATCCCAACCTTGAACTTTGAACCTTGAACCTGGAACACGCCTTCAATCCCTTGTCATCTCCGCAGGCGCATGTTAAGTTATTATTCTAATACTCAAAATTTAAAGGGGAACCCGGTTAGATGACCCCCAAGAAAACCATAGCCATGCCCGGCCAGGAAGTCGATCTCACCCTGGAACGCCTAACCCAGGAGATTCTTACCCGCCATCAAAAATTGGAGGACCTGGTGCTGGTGGGCATCCGCACCGGCGGGGCCTTTCTCGCTCAGCGGCTGGCGGAGAAGATCAGCCGGCACACCTCCCGGTCGGTGCGGGTGGGGGTGTTGGATATCACCCTGTACCGGGATGACTGGACCCAGCTCAGCCATAAGCCCCTGGTGGGCAAGACCGAACTGCCCGGCTCCATCGACGGTCAGGAGGTGGTGCTGGTGGATGACGTCCTGTTCACCGGCCGCACGGTGCGGGCCGCACTGGACGCCCTCATCGACTATGGTCGGCCCCGGCGCATTGAGCTGGCCGTGCTGGTGGACCGGGGCGGCCGGGAACTTCCCATCCATGCGGACTATACCGGCCGGACCGTAAAACTGGCCCCGGCCCAAAGGGTGAATGTCTACCTCCAGGAAATGGGGCGGGCCGATGAAGTAGCCATCGAGTCCGGGCCGCCGGCAAGGTAATGGCCAAGCAGAAAAAATCTCCCTCCCAGGTATCGACTCTGCCACCGCTGGCCCCGGACCAGGCCGCGGCCCTGCAAGACCTGATGGCGCAACTGGCCACGGCCCTGGAAGCGGGCCGGGACCAGGCAACCCTACAAGAGATGGCCGCGGGCCGGACCGGGGACCAGGCCTGGGACCTGCATCTGCTCAAGGCCCTGGGCAACCTGGCCCATCCCGGGGTGCCCGCGCTATTGGCCACGCTTTTTGGGGCCAGCACTGATAAACCCCGGCGCAAAGCCCTGAAAAAGGCGCTGCATCTCCTCAAAACCCGGGGAGTGCCAGTCGCGGAGGACCTCCTGCCCCGGGAGGAGGCCGCATCCCTTAAGACCCCGGGCCGGACCCTGGCCTATGTCTCCCCGGTCCTGGGCAACGGCGAACGCTACGTCGTCCTGGAAGGCCCCAGGGAGGTCCTGGGGGGCAACTTCATGGTGGTGCGCGTCAGCGACCAGGAAGGCCTCCAGGAATGCCACATCCTGAACCTCAAGAGCAAGCAGCGCCAGGAATTCTGGGACCACTTCCGGGAGCAGGGTCTGGAGGAATGGGCCGCGCCGCCGGCAGCCTATGCAGTGCGCCTGCTGGAGGAGGCCGACATTTTGCAGCCCCAAGCCCCCGGCGGCAGCCGCTACCGCTCCTTGAAGTCCAGAATCTGGCGGGAGTGGGGAAGGCCGGAGGCAGCCCCGGATCGGGAAGCCCTTCTGCCCCCATTAAGTCCTCCGGAATTAAGCCACCTGCTCCAGCAAGCCGGGGATCTGGCCCGGCACCCCCTGTTTCAATCCTGGCTGCCCGGGTTGGATGAGCTCAGCCCCTGGTTGAACAAGATCCGGGAAATCCAGGAAAGCCCCCTGGTCCTGTCCGACCAGCAGCGCCAGAGCCGGGTGGATGACGTAGTGCTTGAGGCAGTCGGCGCGCTTTACCCCCCGGAGAGCCGGGGTTTATGGCGCGGCCGTCTCCTGGAAATGGCTTATTTTCTGGAACTCCGGGGCCAGGAAGCAGAGGCCCGGCTGGCCCAGGCCGCGGCCCAGGATCTGGCCGCCGCGCCCCGGGGTCCTCTGGCCGGGGAGAACCCCTTCCTCCAGGGCCTGGTCTGGGAGAGTCTGCGGCTGGCCTGGGAATTTCTGGAAAAGACCCAGAAGGAGGCCTCTTCCTCCCCGCTGCTGGCCCCGCCCACGGAATCCTTGCTCATCCGGAGGTGATCATGCTCCAGACCCTGTCCGTGCGCACCAATACCCGCATCGAGCTGCTGGACCTGACCCGCCAGGTCCAGGAGGTGGTGTCCCAGAGCGGCGTGAGCGAAGGCCTGTGCCATGTCTTCGTGCCCCACACTACCGCGGGGGTGACCATCAATGAGAACGCCGACCCCGCGGTGAAGGCCGACATCCTCATGGTCCTGAACAAACTCATCAGCGATGGGGAACCATACCGCCACCAGGAAGGCAACGCCCCGGCCCATGTCAAGGCCTCCCTCATCGGCCCCCAGATCACCGTGTTCGTGAGCAAGGGCCGCCTGGTGCTGGGCACCTGGCAGGGCATTTTTTTCTGCGAATTTGACGGGCCCCGCTCCCGGCGGCTCCTGGTGAAAGTTGTCGAGGGGTGAGAAAAGATTCTTCGTTTTGGACAGTTCAAAGTTCAAGGTTCAAAGTTGGGGTTGGACGAACTTTGAACTTTGAACTTTGAACTTTGAACAAAATGACCAGCAAAACATCCGAAATTCAAAAACCCAACTGGTTCCAGCAGAACCCCAAGAAGACCCTGGCGGTGTTCACCGCCCTGGCCATTCTCCTCATCGTTGGCGCTGCGGAAAAGATCCTGCAATTTTATAACCACCATCACGGCGTCTTCCTGGAAACCGAGCCCCGCTATATCCGCCTGAAAGAATACCGGCCCGGCTCCCGGATTCTGCTCCCCTTCCCCCCGGGACACCGGCCCTACACCGATAATGTCTTTACCAAAAAATACCCGATAGATGTGGACAGCAACGGCTTTATCAAGCCTTCCAAGAAATATGCCCACCCGGACTTGAGCGTGGTCTTTCTGGGCGGCTCCACCACGGAATGCATGTTCGTGGATGAAGAAAACCGCTTTCCTTACGTGGTGGGCACCTTGCTGGAGCAAGAAACCGGCAAGAAGATCAATTCTTATAACGGCGGCATGTCTGGACTTAACTCTCTGCAATGCTTAGATATATTATTAAACAAAGTGATCCCCTTGAAACCCCGGGTAGTGGTGTTCATGGAAGATATCAACGACCTGAGCACCCTGCTCTATGAGGGCACTTATTGGAGTCAGAACACCACCCGCGCCCCCATAGAGACCTTGAAAAAAACCAAATTGCTGGGAAAACTGCTCAAGGAAATTTTGATTCCCAATCTGAATTATGCTTACCGCAATCTGCGCAGCATGCTGGAAACCGCGCACGGAGACGAATTCGCCAAGGCCCGGGGCAAGAAGCTCAAGGTGGATCAGGCCAGGTTGACCGGGGAATTCGCCATGAACCTGCAGAGCATCGTGGATCTCTGCAAGGTCCGGGGCATCACCCCGGTGCTCATGACCCAGGCCAACCGCATCACCGACCATCCGGACCCGGTGGTGGCGGCCTACATCAACCGTTTCGGCAATGATACGGGCCTCAGTTACCGGGACTTCAAAAAGATTTATGATGCCTTCAACGAGACCATCCGGCGCATCGGCCGGCAGAACCAGGTGCTGGTCATCGATCTGGCCCGGGAAGTGCCCCCGGATAAGGCTTACCTCTATGACATGGTGCATTTCAATGACCGCGGTTCCCGCTACGCCGCGGGCCTCATCGCCGGCAAATTAAAACCTATTCTGACGCCTTAAGGGGATGGCTGTACGAGTTCAAGGTTCAAAGTTCAAGGTTAATGATAGTTGCACCCTGGCTTCAGATGCAGGTGGCGGCGGAACAGCCGTGACCTGGTTGTAAGATTTACCAGCGGATTTTAACCTTGAACATTGAACTTTGAACCTTGAACTAATTCACACCAGGAACAAAGAATCTTGGAATATTTCTCCGAAGTCCAACTGGGCGGGGTTTCCCTGGCCGCGTTCAAACAAGGGGCGGCCATTAAGGATCGCTACGTCCTAAAGGATTTCCTGGAATACGTCCATATCCAGCAGGGTCTGCTGGCCCCCTACGACTCCTCGTATCCCATCCTTGAAATCCGGGAGCTGCTACCCTCCTTTGAAAAGAATTTCGCGGAATACCGGCATTTGCCCAGCTTCAGCATGGTAGCCTTCAACCGGCCTCTGGCCTACCAGGAAGAAATTTTTCAGTTCGACCTGCTCCATACCCTGGAAGAAGGCGGGAAGCGGGCCGTCCGGGAGAATCTGGACCGGATCAGCCCCCACCTGGACCGGGACCTGCGCCCGGCGTTTAAACAGCTTTTCGCCGGCAAAGACCTCACCGACCTGGCCCATTACCAGGAGCTGACGCAATTCCTCTTCCACATGGACCGGGCGCAAGTGATCGCCAAAGACCCGAACGGCGATTTCCGCCTGCTAGGGGTGTACGCCTCTTTCCCTTCCGATTTGGATAGCGAGCTCAAGACCTTCGGCCGCCGCCTGGGCAAATTCAAAAAGCTGGATCATGCGGTCTATGAAAAGGAACGGGAATTCGTCTACCAGTTCCTCATGGAGCTTTACGGCCTGCCCATCGCCGCGGAGCGGCGCACGTCCGCAGCCCTGTTCGCCCGCAAGTTAAGCCGCCTGAAAGAGCAATATCTCATCAAGGTCCTGGGCCAATCGGACCGCACCATTACCAGCCTCTCGGGATTCGACCAAAAAATGTACCCTCTGGTGGAAAAAGTGGCCCTGATATCTCTGCCTCCGGGCCTGGGCGAAGCCGCGCCCCATCTCCGGGACCAGGGTTTTTACGTGGACCGCCGGCGGCGGGTGGTAATTCTGAAAGTGACCTACCAGCAACACAAATACAACCGTTTCAATGTCCTGGAGGACCGGGCCCTGGCGGTGGTCAGGCAGGAGCTCATCCACCCAGTCAACGGCAGCCGGGATACGAGCCTGAACCTTTTAAAGGACACCAAGCGTTTCCTGAAGGAACTCACCGACATCGTCCGGGGGGAACACACGGGCTCCATTTCTTACCAGCGGGCCGAACTCCTTGCTTCCACCAAGACCCACGAAGACCGTCTTAAGTTTCTTTCCGCCTGGCTCACCAAAAACCAGCGGCGGCTGGGCACCTATAGCCAGGAATCCTTTGAGGCCGCCAAGAAGTTGTTGAACAGCTACCTACTCAACCGGGAGCATCGGGACGCCTTTGCCCGCCACCCGGAGTTGCACCGGGAGGTGGTGCAGCATCTGGCTTACGTGTCCCAGGCCCATCAATTGCACCCCCTGGAGAAACTGGTCCAGCGGGAAGGTCCGCACATCGGCCCCACCCGGCGGCTGCAAAAGGCCCTGGACTTCCTGGAGGGGAGTAAAGAAGAGCTGCCTTATTTCTACCCCGAGCTCTTCGAGAAATGCGTCAAACTGTGGGAGCAGGTTTTGGCCTACCCCAATTTCAGGGAGTTGGCCGTGCGGCCGCAGCCGCCGGAGACGCCCTTTCGGCGGCGGGTGTGGCAGATGCTGCGGCGGGGCCAGGAACTGATCGAGGAACTGGGTGATGAGCATCGCCAAATCCATGTAGAAGCTAGCCGCGGCACCCCGTTTCCGGTGCTGATCCCGAAGAGATGATGAAGCTGCCAGGCCGTAGCTTGCAGCCAGCAGCTGAAAAAATTTTATGGCCGGCAATTGGCCGCGGTTAGCAAATAATAGCCCGCCCACAGCTTTTCCCCTCGCAGACTTCAGCGGGTGACTCTGTTTTTATGCTGGGGGTAGGAGAATTTCAGAAGAACTAACCTGAGACTGAAATTAGTTTTGCAAAAAAGCGGCAGGGAATTAAAATTATATAAGAATCTCGAAAATCAATTTCTTCTGAAAAAACCCAACTGCCGCAGAAATCCGGCTAATAACATATGTCCAATTTCTTTCAAAAACAGATGCACTCCTGCGAAGTCCTCGCTTCCATCCTCTCCAGCGAGACGGAGCAATATGGCCCTTTGCCTTTAAGAAGTATCAGGGTGGGACAACCGGTGACCTTTGACCTCTTTCTGAAAACGGTAGCCAAAGGGAAAACCGAGCCTAAAATCGTCCGCTGCTGTGCCTCCGGGGAGAAATTCCGGGAAGATTGGTTCTGGAAACTGGAGAAATTAAATATCCAATGGCTCTATTTTTCGCTGGCGGATGTGAACCAGGTCTTTGACTACCTCCAGGGTAATCTGGGTGACTTCTTAAAGGATGAAAGCCATAGCGAAGTGGAGAAAGCCCAACTCGTTTGCGATTGCACCCAGGTTTGGGTCCTGCACTTCTTTTCTGCCGAGCAGGAGCGCACCGGCAAGCAGATTTCCCTGGCCTTATCCCTGGTGGATGACTTGTTGGGAGCCGTGAAACAGGTCAGCTACAATTCCTTGCTGTTACTGGAACTCAGCAAGCAGAACTTTTTCATTTACACCCATTCCGTGAATTGCTGCCTTCTGGGTCTGGCCTTTGTTAATTACCTGGGGTGGCCGGCGGGTAAGGCCCGGAACTTCGGCCTGGGGGCCCTGATCCATGATATCGGCTATACCCGCTTGCCCCGGGAATTGCTGATCAAACCGGAAGGGCCTAATGAAGACGATATGACCAGGATTCAGCGGCATCCCATCGAGGGATTCCGGATGTTGCAAAGTTTCGCCCACATTCCCTGGGAAGCGCTGCAGATGGTGCTCCGGCACCATGAAAACGGCGACGGCTCCGGTTACCCGGAGGGCATAAAACTGAGCGCCATCCACCCCTGGGCCCGCATCATGCGCATCATTGACAGTTATGAGGATTTGACCTCGGAACGCCCCTGGCACCCGCCTCTGTCCCCCAAAGAAGCGTTGTGGACTATGCGCCAGCATTGGGAGAAAGGCAAAATCTACGACTATCAATATCTGAAGGCGTTCTTCAGCTTCCTGGCAGGTGCGCCCAGGGCCGCCAAAGGCACCTAGCCTGAATCTTATCTGACTTTCCCTGGATGATTGGGGTTAACAGTCAGAGAAATAACCTCGAGCTGTTATTTTAAACGGGGGAAGTTTCGTTTCGAATCGTTTAGTTGAGCTGCCGCGCCGCGCTCAGCATGACCACGCCATCCTTTTGACCGCATTTGCTCCAGGCCATTACTTTCCAGATAAGAACTTAAGAAAATCTATCAGATAGTTGGTATCGAAGACGCCCCTGTCCGACCAATCCTTGTGAATTTGCTGCAGCGCGTCTACAGGATTATATTTCTCCCGCCAACTGCGATTCGAGATCATTGCTTCATAACTATCGATTATTCTTAAAATCCGCGCCCAGGGGCTGATTTGCACCAGCTTGATGCCCTGGGGATACCCGGAACCGTCGCCATGCTCATGATGTTGAAAGATCATGACCATGCTCTCCGGGCACAGAGAAGCCAAGTCTCTGAGAATAAGATAACCATCCTGGGGGTGCTTCTTGATCAAGTCCATTTCTATTTTTGACAGGCGGCCCGGCTTATCCAACAACGTCTGCGGAACTTCCACCATGCCCAGGTCATGCAGTAAGGCTCCTTGAGCGAAATCCCTGATCTGTTCATCCGGCCAGCCCAGAAACTTAGTAAAGCCCATGCCCAGCATGCAGGTATTTAAACAATGGGCATGCAATTTTTCTCCAGGCCGGCGTACCCTTTGCAGCCAAAGGCGATATTGCTGGTCCTGGTTAACCATTTCTAATAAATAATCAATCAAGCAAAAACCTGCCTGCAGTTCCCCCAGCGTTCTGACGTACTTCTCGTAATAAAACCGCCGCGTCCAAATAAGAGCTACATTATAAATCAGCTCTGCTTTGGTGCTAAGACGCAGTTTATGGTGCTTTATTATCAGACTCAGATTATGATAGAGATACTGAAGTACTTCACCCTCTTCCTGTTCCAGAAAGTAAACATAATGGATACCTTTCTGTATCAGGTCATCGATCATAGCTGCTTGACAGATTTCTCCTTCAGGTATGAAGAGACTGTACCTGTAATCCATCGCTTTAATACTTTTGACTTTCTTAAAAACATCAAAACTAACTTTTGCGCCCAGTAGCAAGTTCTTGATAGGCAAGGGTATATATACTTCTTCACGCTTTACCAGCTTCGCCCCCAACCTTTTCTGGGGCTTGAGAAACTGGATATTCCCAACTAAGGTAAAATCAGGGTTCAGATAATAATCTACATTTTCTGTATCTCTATGGTGATAATAGACCGAATGGGTGGAATCAAATTTGATTTTTGCAAACAATCCGGGATTAAAAACCTCCCCCCGCCGGCAAAAAAGGGAATACTCCGGTTTTTCCGCCCGGGGATTATCGGATTTTACGTAGATATTGAAATTAACTACTTCACCCGGTCGTAGTTTATTGGGATTTAATGGTACAAAAATTCTTTTCTTATTCAACTTTCAACTCTCCGGCGGGAGCCCATCCCAGATTTAGTTGAAAGGGGGAGAAAATTGTAAAAGTTGCTCACCTGCAGGCAGTAGCTTTTCATTCCTTTAAATTCTATTCTCCTTCATTTTCCCATGTCCACATCTTTCTCAGGCATCATACCATCCACACCGCTATGCAGGACATAACCTCCCTTTTCATTATACCTCTAATAAAAGATCGGCTTACCTATAATTTAAAATAAATGAAAGGGCAACTTTTGTTTGGTTTTGGCAATGGCCGCCGGAAATTGCCGCCTTGATTCGCCGCGGGGAAAGAGCTCCATCCTTGACCTGGAAGTGGGGAGCGGCGGCAGCCCCCTGGATAATTCCATAACGGCTTTTAGGGTCGATTATAAAATGGCTTATGGGGTTTTTTGCAGGAAATATCTCCTGAAATCAAAAATATATGTAATAATTACCGTCATGCCTCCATCCTGGTCCCGGATATGGCCCAGATAGTCGACCCCAGCACCTGGCACTGGACGGAACAGGGTGATGGTCCCGCCCTCTTGCTGCTCCATGGCCTCGGAGCCTCCAGTTTTTCCTTCCGCCATAACCTGGCGCGCCTGGCGGAAAAATTCCGGGTGCTGGCCCCGGACCTGCCCGGGCACGGCTCCTCCCCCGCCCCCGGGAACGGGGATTACCGGCTGGAGGCCTTGACCCGGGGCCTGCACGATTTTCTGGAACTGCGCGGCCTCCGGCGGGTGGCCGTAGCCGGCAACAGCCTGGGGGGCAGCCTGGCCCTGCTGCTGGCCCGGGATTACCCGGAGCGGGTGGCCGCTCTCATCCTCCTGGCCCCGGCCGTGGCCGTCACCCGGGTGCCCATGATCTTCTATCCCCTGCGCCTGCCGGTGCTGGGAGGGTTGGCCGCGGCCTTATTCGGTCCCTGGACCATCGCCCTGGGCCTGCGCCTGGCCTATCATCGCCGGGAACTCATCACTCCGGAGGTGCAGGCTGCCTATGCCCGCCCCTTCCGGGAGCTGTCGCGGCGCCTGGCCTTCCGCCGTTTTTGCCAACAGTTGCAAATCTTTCCTCTGGCGGACATCAAGGCCATGCTCCACCAGATCCGTCAGCCCACCCTCCTCATCTGGGGGCGGCAGGATCGCATCTTGCCGGTAAGCCAGGCCTCCTGGATTAAGGCCCGCCTGCCCCAAGCCCAGTTCCATCCTCTCGAGGAGGTGGGCCACGCCCCCCAGGAAGAAGCCCCGGATGCGGTGAACGAAATAATCATTGATTTTTTGACCCGCACAGGAAACAATTAAAGTGCCTTGAAGTCATTGCAAAACTTCAATTATCCCAATTTGTCATTCTGAGCGCCGCGAAGAATCTCGTATTTTCGAGGCGATGAGATCCTTCCGGCGTTCAGGCTGACAGAAAAGAGGTTTGGCAATGGCTTCTAGTATCCCTGCATTCTTGAGGGAAATTTCTACACCGGAGGGTGACGGTTTTTAAAAGCCATTTCAAAACTTCAAATACCCCGGAAGGGTCTTTCCGGGTGCCGAGAAGGATCTCGTTTTTTCGAGGGCTTGAGATCCTTCACGGCGTTCAGGATGACAGAAAGGGAAGTTTGAATTGGCTTATAGCAAACCGCCGCATTGAACATGAGAAAAAACATCATCCCTTTTGCCCGCGCCAAACGATCTGTAAAGGAGGTCATCGAAAAATTCTATCAGGACCTGGATGACATCGAAGAGATCGTGGTCATCGCCAAGGACCGGGAAGGCGAATGGATCTTCGCCAATTCGGAGCTGGAAAACGAACTGGAATGGATCGGCAGCCTCTATAAGTTCATCAACAAGGCCATAATGGAGGACGACGAGGACTTCTGATACCGTTTTGGGTTTTCGGTTTTTGGTTAAAAAATAATTAGGGGCCAAGGCATTAAGCCTTGGCCCCTTTTTCCGGCGAGGCGTTGGTGGGGGGGCCGTCTCTGGCCGCTCGGCGCCCCGGCGGGCACGGAGGCCCGCCCCACTGGGCTTTCTTAATTTAGCGGCAGCAAAGGGTTTGGAACTGTTCACTTCTTACTGTTTACTGCTCACTGCTCACTGTTAAAAATCCAACCCCGCAGCCTCCCCCTCCACCGGCCCCAAGAGGGCCAAGCCCCAGTTCCGGGAATTCAGGAGTTCCCGGGCCAGGTCCTGAATCTCCTCCTGGGTCACGGCCAGCAGGCCATGGACGATTTCTTCCAGGGGGATGTAGTGGCCGAAGTGAATCTCGTTTTTGGCCAGGCGCATCATGCGGTGATCGCAGTCTTCCGCAGTCAGATAGATGGAGCCCCGCAGGTATTCCTTGGCCGCGTGCAGTTCCACCTCCGGCACTGCCTCGGCTTTCAATTTCTGCAGTTCCTGGCAGGTCACCTCCAGCAGTTTCTCCAGGTTTTTGGGGCTCACACCGGCGCAGATGCCCAACAGGCCGGTATCGCTGAAGAAACTCGTAAAGGAGTAGATATTATAGGCCAGGCCCAGTTCCTCCCGCACCACCTGGAAGAGGCGGGAACTCATGTTCCCCCCCAGGAGCAGTTGCAGGAGGGTGGCCGGGTAGCGCTTAAGATCCCCGGCCGCAGGCCCCCGGGTCCCCAGGCAGACGTAAACCTGCTCCAGGTCCCGGGCCTGTTGGTAAACTCCGGGATGGGTGGTCACCGCGCCCCGGGGGCGCAGGAGAGTGCCGTTATGAAAGCCTTGGAATTGGACGGAGAGTAATTTCAGTAATTCTTGATGGTTAACCCGGCCCGCGGCTGCGACAATGGTGCTTTCGGGCCGGTACGCGGTCTGCCGGTAAGCCAGCAATTGGGTCCTGGTAACCTGGGAAATCTGGTCTTCCTCCCCCAGGATGGGGCGGCCGAAGGGGTCATCCCCCCAGAACCCCCGGGCAAACTGCACCTGCACCTGATCCTCGGGATTGTCATCCTGGGCCGCGATCTCTTCCAGGATGACCTGCCGTTCCTTTTCCAGGTCCTCGGCTTGGTAATTGGGGTGGAGCACCAGGTCGCTGAGCAGGTCCACGGCCCGGGGCAGGTGTTCGGCCAGAAACTTGCCGTGGAAGCAGGTGTTTTCCTTGCTGGTGAAGGCGTTACAGGTGCCGCCCAGTTGATCGATCTCCCGGGCGATGTCCAGGGTGCTGCGCCGGGGCGTACCCTTGAAGGCCATGTGCTCCAGGAAGTGGCTGAGACCGTTTTCCGCGGCCGCCTCATCCCTGGAGCCCACGTTGAGCCAAACCCCCACCGCCGCCGAATGGAAGTGAGGGTCCTCTTCGGTGACGACCCGCAGGCCGTTAGTCAGTACGCTTTTTTGGAAAACCACGGCCGGGTCTTCTCTCCCTGCTGTCTCTACTTTCCGGCTCCCGCAAGGTCATACCCTCAGGCACCGGCAGCAGGACCCGGCGGGACAGACGGATCTTCCCCTGCCGGTCCACGTCCAGGACCTTGACATCCAACTCGTCGCCTTCTTTCAGGACATCGGTGACGCTTTTCACCCGCTCGTGGGCCAATTCCGAGATGTGCACCAAGCCGTCGGTCCCCGGCAGAATCTCCACAAACGCGCCGAAGTCCATGATCTTCTTCACCTTGCCGTGGTAGACCTTGCCGATTTCCGCCTCCGCGGTGATCTCGTTGATCAGGCGGATGGCTTCGTTCGCGGCCTTCTGGTCCGCGGAGGAGATGTGGATGCGGCCGTCGTCTTCGATATCGATCTTCACGCCGGTGGCCGCCACGATGCTCTTCACCATCTTGCCGCCGGGGCCGATGACTTCCCGGATCTTATCGGGGTTGATGGTGAGCACGATGATCTTGGGGGCATGCTCCTTGAGCCCGGCTGCGGGCGCGGCGATCACTTCCGCCATTTTCCCCAGGATGTGCAGGCGGGCTTCCCGGGCCTGGCTCAGGGCCTGGGCCATAATCTCCCGGGTGAGGCCGGTCATCTTGATATCCATCTGCAAGGCGGTAATGCCCGCGGCGGTGCCGGCCACCTTGAAGTCCATATCTCCCAACGCGTCTTCATCTCCCAGGATATCCGAGAGCACCGCCACCCGGTCCTCTTCCTTGATGAGGCCCATGGCCACTCCGGCCACCGCGTCCTTGACGGGCACCCCCGCGTCCATCAGGGCCATGGAGGCGCCGCAGACCGTGGCCATGGACGAGGAGCCGTTGGAGGACATGATTTCCGAGACTACCCGGATGGTATAGGGAAATTCCTCTGCCGAAGGCAGCACCTGGGAGATGGCCCGTTCCGCCAGGGCGCCGTGGCCGATTTCCCGGCGTCCCGGCCCCCGGAGCATCCGGGCTTCGCCCACGGAGTAGGGGGGAAAGTTGTAATGGAGCATGAAGGACTTGAAGGTCTCTCCCATCAGGGTCTCGATCTTCTGCTCATCGGAAGGGGTGCCCAGGGTCGCCACGGCCAGGGCCTGGGTCTCTCCCCTGGTGAAGACCGCGGAGCCGTGGGTCCGGCTCAAGAGATTGATTTCACCGCTGATGGGGCGGACCTGGTTGAAGCTGCGGCCGTCAATGCGGCGCTGCTCCTTGAGCACCCATTGCCGTACCTGGCGTTTCTTCAAATCCTGGAACAGGGCGGCCACTTCCTTTTCCTGGCCCACCGCGTCCTCACCCAGAGCCGCCAGGACCTCGTCCCGCACCTGCTCCACGGCCTGGTTGCGGGCCTGCTTCTCAGGCTGAGTCACCGCGGCCAGGATTTTATCCCCGGCCAAAGCCGCGATCTTCTCGGGCAGGTCCCCATAGTCCGGGCCTTCCGGGAGCTCAATTTTCGGCTGCCCGAATTCCTGGCCCATCTGGGTGATCAAGGCCAAAATGGGCTGCATCTGTTCCTGTGCGAAGAACAGGGCCTCCAGCACTTCCTCTTCGGAGGCCATGGCTGCGCCTCCTTCCACCATCACCAGGCCCTGGGGGGCGCCGGCGACGATGAGATTCAACTTGGCCTCCTTCACTTGGGCCGCGGTGGGATTGACGACCAATTCCTCCCCCACCTTGGCCACCCGCACGGCGGCCACCGGACCTTTAAAGGGGATGTTGGAGATTTCCAGGGCCGCGGCTGCGCCGTTCAGGGCCGGAATATCCGGATCGGTTTCCGGGTCCCCGGAGAGCACGGTGGCGATGATCTGGATCTCCCGGGTCAGGCCCTTGGGAAATAAGGGCCGTAAAGGGCGGTCGATCAGCCGGGAAGTGAGGGTCTCCTTTTCACTGGGACGACCGATCTCCCGGCGGAAAAAACTCCCCGGGACCCGGCCCGCGGCATAGGCCTTTTCCATGTAATCGCAAGTCAAAGGCAAAAAGTCGATGCCCTCCCTCGTCGCCTCGGAGATGACGGCAGTGACCAACACCGCGCTCTCTCCATATCTTACCAATACGGAGCCGCTGGCTTGCTGGGCCAGACGCCCCGTTTCGAAGCTGAGGTCCCGGCCTCCCACTTCTACTTTAAATATTTTGGACATGTTATTTAAACTGCCTCCTATTTACGCAGACCCAATTGTTCGATCAAGGTCCGGTAACGTTCGATATCCTTATTTTTCAAAAAGTTCAGGAGCCTGCGGCGCTGACCCACCAGCTTGATCAGCCCCCGACGGGAGTGGTGATCTTTGGCGTGTGACTTGAAGTGATCCGTCAAATAATTGATCCTCTCGCTTAAGATGGCCACCTGCACTTCCGGCGAGCCGGTATCCGCCTCGTGGAGCCGGAAGCGGTCAATGAGCTCCCGTTTCTGTTCCGTATTTAAGGCCACGACTTCCTCCTTGTTTGAGCTATCAGCTCCCAGCTTGCCGCGGACCGCTGGCAGTCCTGAGTAACTGATGTGATAGCCAATTTTTTTAACCGTCTGCCACGGGCAATACCCCACCCGCGTCAGCGATATTTTTTTCTGTAGGGGCGAATCTTGTATTCGCCCTTTGTGGCGGGCGAACACCGGGAAACTGTCTCAAAACCCCTTTTATTGTCATCCTGAGCGCAGCGAAGGATCTAGTGCCTGCAAATGCTAGATTCTTCGCTACGCTCAGAATGACATATTGAGAAATTATGGTTTTGGGACAGTTTCCCAGGTTCGCCCCTACACTGCTTACTCCTCACTGCTCACTGTCCCAAAGACCCGTACCGGGGCCAGTTCTAGCCGGTCCGCGGCCGCCCGGACCGCGGCCACCGCCAGCAGGTCCCCCGCGGCCATAACCCGCACCTGCTCTCCGGGCTTTACATGATTCCCGGGCCAGGGGAGGGTGCGGCCCTGGCGCAAATACTGTGCTGCCTCCGGCCCCACCTCCAGGGCCTTAAATCCCGGCAGACAATCCCCCAGGGGGATGATCCGGGCGGTCAGTTCTGCGCGCTGCATCTCCTCCAGAGCTTCCAGGGCCAGGGCCTCAGCCACCCGGAAAGGCCCCACTGCCAGCCGCCGCAAGGCCGCCAGGTGGGCGCCGCAGCCCAGGACCCGGCCCAGGTCCGCGGCCAGGGTGCGGATATAGGTGCCCTGGGAGCAAGTCACGCTCAGAGTCACCAGAGGGAGCGCCACTTCCTCCACCTGCAGCCCGTAAACCGTCACCTGCCGGGGCTTGATCGGCACCGTCTCCCCCCGGCGGGCCAGTTCATAGAGGCGCTGCCCCTGATGGTGCAGGGCCGAGTACATGGGGGGCGTCTGTTCGATCTCCCCCACGAACCGGGCCGCGGCCTCATAAACCTGGGCAGGCGCCGGCAACTCCCGGGAAGTGGCGGTCACCCGGCCGGTGGGGTCCTGGGTGTCCGTTTCTTCCCCCAATTTCACCACCGCCCGGTATGTCTTGGGCTCCGGCATCAGGAAAGGCACTAGCTTGGTGGCCTCCCCCAGGCACAGGAGCAAGAGCCCGGTGGCAAAGGGGTCCAGCGTGCCCGCGTGCCCCACCTTCCGCACCTTCAGGGCCCGCCGCACCCGGCGCACCACGTCGAAGGAGCTGGGGCCTGCGGGTTTGTCGATGAGCAAGATGCCGGAGAGCATTCTCAACACAAAGACCTTGGCAATTGATAACGAATAGTTAAACTTGCCCCTTGCCCACTTGAAGGCTGGTTAACAATAATATCGTTAGGTTGCATGCATTGGTTCATCACATTACAACAAACAGGCATTCTATGATCTGGACCAGGATAATATCCCAACCTTCTATGCAAACCCCCTGCGTTTATTTCCACAAAAGAAGGGATATTTATAACGGCTTTTTCGTATGAGCAAATCTTTAAAAAATCATTAAATATTTTGTTTAATTCATCTCGAAAATCTTGTGCTATTGGTGGTGGCATTGAGGACCCCTTATATCCATAATCACTAATACTCAATAGAATAGACCTTTTCCTTTAATATCGGTTCCCGCAAGCGCGGCTTAATGGCATCATTCATGACCAAATCAACCTTACATCCAAATAATTTTTCTAAAAATTCTTTTACGTCCATATAAGAGTCAAAAGTCTCATTCTCCATTTCCACGACAAAATCTAAATCGCTGGTGTCGGTGGCCTCCCCCCGCGCCGCGGACCCGAACAACCCCAGGCTGCGAACCCCAAAGCCCTTGATGGTTTCCCGGTTCTCCTCGATGATCTTTAATATTTCTCGAGGCTTTCTAATCATAGTAGTCAACTTTGAACTTTGAACCTTGAACCATTAGCCAAATGGCGGCGGGCAGTGCCCGCCCCACATTAATCGTTTTTCCGGTAATACGTCCCTTCCTTCGTCTCCGCCTTCTCCGCGGCCCGGCCGAGGCCGAGTTGTTTCACCCGGTTCTTCTGGTCCAGCTTCAGGACCACCACCCAGGCGCCCGCCCGGTAGATGGCCGTGTCCCCCTGGATTATTGGAGGTTCGCCCCAGCGGGCCAGCACCGCCTCCTGCATGTCCCCCAGGCGCACGCCGCCGATATCCCCGGCGCGGCGGTTCAGCAAGTAGATGATGGCCGCGCCGTCCAGGGGCGTAAAGAGCACCTGCACCCCCCGTTTGCGGTAGGTAAAGGCCCAGGCGTCTTTCTCCAGTTGCTGCGTCTCGCTAGGCCGGCCCAATACTGCTTCCAGGCGCGGCCGGCCATCACCCAGCCGGATGCCCGCCACCGGCGGCGGCGCGTCCCCCGCTTTCCAGGGAAAGGCCCCGCTTTGGGCCGCCGCAGGCAGAACCTGCAACAGTAAAAGCGTCATTATCCAGCTGATTAAATGCAAGTTTGCCTCCCGGTTCGACCTTTACCTGTAATTTTTCCATCGTAGTGGCGGGCGTCCCCGCCCGCTCTGCACAGGCTGGAAAGCCTGTGCTACCGCTATCTTCTAACTTTGAACTATCTTTTATACTTCCCCATCACCGGCGACCAGGCATCGACGGCTCTAACCGGTTTCTCCTATTTTCCTGTCAGAGAGCCTGCCGCCCGACACTTTACTCGTCCGGCGATTCTGATTTTCCTTTAGCCTCCTGAAAGAGCAACTCCAGCTTCGCGGCCCGGTCCAGGCCCGTATCCGGCAGGAAGAAGAGCTCCGGCATCACCCGCAGGAGATGTTCCCGGGCCAGTTCCTGTTTGATAAAACCCAGGCCCTTTTTCAGCGCGGCCTGCACCTGGGCCGGGTCCACGCCTTCCCGGAGCAGAAAAAAGACCCGGGCCTGTTTCAAATCCGGGGTCATCTCCACCCCGGTAATCGTCAGGTCTTGCAGCCGGGGGTCATGGCTCTTATGGAGCAGAATCAAGGCGATCTGCTCCTTCAGCAGTTCCGCCACCCGGGTCACTCTTTTGCCGCCGCCAGCCCGCATTTCAAATACCGTTTGCCGTTTCTCGTTTTCCGTTTTCCGTTAAAATAAATAATACCTTAGCCGCCCGCAGTCACACAGGCTGGGAAGCCGGTGCTATACCGCTATCTCCCGGCTTTGAACTTTGAACCTTGAACTTTGAACCTAATTTCTTGCGCCTTGCTTTGCGCCTTTGCGTCTTTGCGTGAGGACAGCATCATTTCTCCAGGTGCACCAACTCCAGGTGAGAGTCAATGATCTCCGCCAGGTGCTGGTTCTCCATGAAATGCAGCACCCGGTCCACCGTTTGGCTCAAGACCTTCTCGTCGTTGCCCACCACCGCCAGCCCCAGTTCCGCGCGCTGCCACAGATCGTGGCTGTCCACTTCGGCGATGGCGACCCCGAAGCGGTGGCGCACCTTCTCGATGAGGCTCCGCACGACCTGGCGTTTCCCTTTTAACGAGTTGTTATCGGGGATCAGCAAAGTAATGTGGGCCGCGGCCACAATCATGCCGGCCTACTCCTCCGTCTTCTCTTCCCGGGAAGGCAGGGTTTCCAGCAGCGCCTTCACTTTTTCCTGGGTGTAGGCCTCGATAATGTCCCCGGGCTGGTAGTCGTTGAACCGATCCAGGCCGATGCCGCATTCATAGCCGCTCAGGACCTCTTTCACGTCATCTTTGAAGCGCTTCAGGGAATTGATCTTGGCGCCGTCGATGAGGACCTGGCCCTTGCGCAGGACCCGGGCCAGGGAATTCCGCTCCACCTTGCCGTCCTGGACCATGCAACCGGCAATGGAGCCCACCTTGCTGATGGAAAAGACCTGGCGCACTTCGGCTTTGCCCTGCACCCGCTCTTCCACCACCGGTTCCAGCAGCCCTTCCAGAGCGGCGTGGATGTCTTCCAGGAGCTTATAGATGATGTCGTAGTAGCGGACGTCCACCTGCTCCTGTTCGGCCAGGGCCTGGGCCTTGGGGTTGGCCCGGACATTGAAGCCCACCACGATGGCGTCGGAAGCCGAGGCCAGCATGATGTCGCTCTCGGTGATCTCCCCCATGCCCTGGTGGATCAGGGAGACCTTGATCTCTTTGGTCCCCAGTTCGGAGAGGGCCTTGGCCAGGGCTTCGATGGAGCCGGCCACGTCGCCCTTGAGCACCATCTTCAGCTCCTTGGCGGCCCCTTCCTGGATGCGCTGATAGAGCTTTTCCAGGCTGACCCGGCTGATGCGGGCCAAAGCGGCTTCCCTCTGCTTCTGCTGCCGCATCATGGCGATCTGCTTGGCCTTCTTCTCATCTTCCAGCACCAGGAACTCATCCCCGGCCTCGGGCACGCCGCTGAAACCCTGCACTTCCACGGGTATACCGGGGGTGACCTCCTCCACTTTTTGGCCCTGGTCGTTGAGCAGGCCCCGCACCTTGCCAAACTGGGGTCCGCAGACGAAGTAATCCCCGGCTTTCAAAATACCTTGCTGCACCAGCACGGTGCCCACCGGGCCCCGCCCCTTATCCAGGCGGGATTCGATGATCCGTCCCTGGGCCCCGCCCTTGCGGGGGGCCTTGAGGTCCAGGACCTCAGCCTGCAGCAGGATCTTTTCCAGCAGATCGGAGATGCCGATGCCTTTTTTGGCCGACACCTCGGTGAAGAGGACGTCGCCGCCCCATTCTTCCGAGACCACCCCTTCGTTGGCCAGTTCCCGTTTGACCCGCTCCGGGTTGGCATTGGGTTTGTCGATCTTGTTCACGGCCACCACCAGGGGCACTCCCGCGGCCTTGGCGTGGTTGATGGCCTCCCGGGTCTGTTCCATGACCCCGTCGTCCGCGGCCACCACCAGCACCACCAGATCGGTGACCTGGGCGCCCCGGGCCCGCATGGCGGTGAAGGCTTCGTGGCCCGGCGTATCCAGGAAGACCACTTCGCCCCGGCCTTCGGGGAGTTCTACATGGTAAGCGCCGATATGCTGGGTGATGCCGCCGGCTTCGGCCGCGGTGATGCGACTCTGGCGGATGGCGTCCAACAGTGAGGTTTTGCCGTGGTCCACGTGGCCCATAATGGTGACCACCGGGGGCCGGGGTTTGGCCTCGCCGGCTTCCCGGGGCTCAATGGCCAGCAGGTCCTCTTCCATCATGGTGGCCCGCTCCACCTCAAAGCCGAATTCGGAAGCCACCAGCACCGCGGAATCATAGTCAATGGGGTAATTGATGGTGGCCATCACTCCCATTTGCAGGAGCTGCTTGATCACCTCCCCGGACTTGATGCCCATGCGCTTGGCCAGTTCGCCCACGGTGATGGATTCGCCCACCTTGACCCGGCGTTTGATGGCCTTGGGAACGGTGAGTTCGGCCTTGCCGACCTTCTTGATGGCCTTGCGCATGCCTTTGCGGCGGCCCGGCAAGCGGGCTTCACCTTCGGCCAGGCCATACAGATCGGCCCGCTCCCGCACCTCCCGCTTTTTCACGGGCTTGGCCCGGGCGGCTTCGGTTTCCGGGCGCTTAGCCTTCTTTTTGGGTTTGGCCTTTTTCTCTTCTTCCGCGGCCGGTTTGGCCGCGGGCGCCAGTTTCACCCCGGGCCGGGGGGCAGGAGCGGGTCTGGCTTCCGCCGGGGCAGCAGCGGGCGGGGGTGCGGCCGCTGCCGGTTCCGGCACCGGTTCCGTGGGCAGGCTGATAATCCTGGCCGGGATCTCTTTCTTTCTGGCTTTGCCCTTTTGCCTCTTGAGGGCTGCGCCGGAGTCAGTGGGAGCTGCGGGTTTGGGGGCCGCGGGCGCTGGCGCTTTGGGCTTCTCCTGCGGGACCGCGGCTTCCTGGGTCTCCACCGCCTCAGGTGCGGCAGGCTCTAGGGCCGGGGCTGGCGGCGCCGCTTCCGGGGGGGGCGCTTCCTTGGGCGGCAGGGATACCACCCGGGCCACCGCCTCCTTGGGCTTGCGCACCTTGGGCACCGGCTCTGGAGGAGGTGGAGGCGGCGGCGCCGCTTCTTCCGGCATTTCCACAGGCAGGGCCGCGGCCACCGGCGCCACCCGGCGACGGCGCTTGATATTATCCCCGACGCGCTTTTCTTCCACCTGGGCCTCCACCTGGGTCATGACCTGGCGGACCCGGGCCACGGTGGGTTCATCCAGGGAACTGAGATAGTTGTCCACCTGCAGTCCCATCTCTTCTTTGAGGCGCTGCATGAGCACCTTGACATCCACTTTGAGTTCTTTAGCCAGATTTAAGATCCTGGTTTTCGCCATATAATTAACCTTATCCCCCGCAACTTAGTTCGCAGATGCGCGGCTTGAGCCACGCTGATTATTTTTTTAGGTCTACTATTCCGTCTCCGATTTGGATCCCTCTTCTCCGCCCCGGATCATCTCCTGGGCCGCGGCAATGAGGCTGGCCGCCTTCTTCTCGGTGATGCCGGTGGACTGGATCAATTCGTCCAGGTTGGTTTCCGCCACTTCCCGGGCCGAAGTAAAACCGGCTTCATGCAAAAGATTGGCGGTGATCTCCCCCACGCCCGGGATGCTGAGCAGGGAGAGGTAGCCTTCCTTCAAGGACTTGGAGTACTTGGATTCGCTCTTGACATCGATCTTCCAGCCCACCAGGCGGGAGGCCAGCCGCACGTTCTGCCCCCGCTTGCCGATGGCCAGGGACAGCTGGTCGTCCGGCACGATGACTTCCATGCTCTGGCCGCCCTTATTGAGGATGATGCGGCTCACCTGGGCCGGGGCCAGGGCATTGGTGGCAAACTTGGCCGGGTCCGGGTTCCAGGGGATGATGTCGATCTTCTCGCCCCGGAGTTCCTGGACGATGTTTTGCACCCTGGACCCTTTCAGGCCCACGCAGGCCCCCACCGGGTCCACGTCCGAATCCCGGGAGGTCACCGCAATCTTGGAGCGGCTGCCCGGCTCCCGGGCGCAGCCCATAACCTGGACCACCGATTCGGAAATCTCCGGCACCTCGGTTTCAAACAAGGCCACCAGAAACTGGGGATGGGTGCGGGAGAGGATGATCTGGGGACCCCGGGTCTGCCGTTTCACCTCCAGGACATAGGCCCGGATGCGCTCACCCTTGTGGTAGATTTCCCGGGGGGCCTGCTCCGAAGGGGGCAGCAGGGCCTCGGTGCGGCCCAGATTGACGATGATTCCCTCGGGGTCCAGGCGCTGCACGATGCCGTTGATGATCTCCCCTTTGCGGTCCTTGTAATCGTCATAGACCAAGTCCCGCTCCGCGTCCTTCATGCGCTGCATGATCACCTGTTTGGCGCTCTGGGCGGCGATGCGGCCGAACGCGGCCGCATCCATCCGGAAGCCCAGGCTGTCACCCATTTCGCATTCCGGGTCCTCTTTCCGGGCTTCCTCCAAGGTGATCTCCCGGTGGGGATCGGTCACCACCGGCACCACTTCCTTGAATTGAAAGACTTCGATTTCTCCGGTCTCGTCCTTATAGCTCACTTCGATATCCATCCGGGGCCCGTATTTTTTCTTGGCCGCCGACCGGATCGCGTCTTTGATGGCGCCGATGAGGAGTTCTTTGTCTATACCCTTATCCCGGCTTACCTGGTCGATGATCCGCCTCAGTTCCAAATTCATGAGAGATCTTTGTCCCCCTTGAGATTATTTTTCATGTCAAGGTCCAGCCGCGCCCGGGCGATTTCCGGCAGCGGCAGGCGATAAACGGCCCCGCCCTCTTGCAGACGGACCTCATCGTTTTCCAGCCCCTGGAGAATGCCCCGGAAAACCTGTTTGCCGTCCCGGGCCTGCCGGGTGGTGATGCGCACCAGCCTGCCGACATAGCGCCGGTAATCCTCGGGGCTCTTCAACTTCCGGGTCAAGCCCGGCGAGGACACCTCCAGGTGGTAGGACTCAGGGATAAGATCGTGTACGTCCAACAGGTCTCCCACCACCCGGCTGATGCGGGTGATTTCCTCGATGGTGATGCCGCCCCCGGGCCGGTCCAGAAACAGGCGCAGGATGCTGCGGCCGCGGCGGGCCCGCATGAGTTCCAGATCCACCAGTTCCAAGCCCTGGCTCACCGCCAATGGCTGGACCAATTCCTCGATCTTCTGTTTGATTTCCTCAGCAGTTGCCATATCTTTATTCCCCCCTTTTCTAAAGGGGGGGTTAGGGGGAATTTTATAAGCGCTCGCAATCCCCCTAAATCCCGCTTTTGCAAGAGAGATTTCAAAAACTGTATACACAAGGAACTAATTCATATCCCCAAGACTCGATTATTCCTGCCTCCGGGGACTTGCCTTGGCCTTCTCTGGATCATTCCTCATTTAGCGAAGATCATCTTCAGGGAAATCAGCAGCATGGCCACGCCAAAGACCCGTTCCAAAGCCGCGTTGCTCAGATGGTTGGCCACCCTGGCCCCTAACAGGCCGCCGAAGAAGAAGCCCAGACAGATCAGGCCGGCGACATGCAGGTCCACGTAGCCTTCTTGGTAATAGGTCCACGCGGCCAGCAGGCCGATGGGGGGGATCAACAGCGCCAGGGTTGTCCCTTCGGCCATATGCTGGGAGAGGCCGAAGATAAAGACCAGGGCCGGCACGACAATGACCCCGCCGCCTACGCCGATGAGGCCACTGAAGACCCCGGCCACCAGGCCCAACACAATAAACCCCAAGCCATGCGCCAACGTCAGTGTCATCTTGCCTCACCTAAACCCGGCAGCCGCAGCCTTTGGCCCGCAGAATCCGGATTTGCTCCCCGGGCGTATCCGTATATTCCTTTTGCTCCGCCAGGCCCACGGCCGCGGCCGCGGCCAGCGGCGTGGCATGGCGGTAGCCCCGCCGGGCCATCTCCGCCACCAGCGCTTCGTGACGCCGGTAAAGGGCCGCCAGCTTCCCCCGCCAGCGCCGCGTCTCCGGATGCCGGGCGTAGCCTGTCTTCTCCTTGGTTAAAATCACCCACAGGGCGTGCAATTCCCGATGCTCCCCCAATAAATGCTGGCGGCAGAGCCGCGCCGGTTCTAGGTCCCAGATGCGCATACAAAACAAAAAAAAGCGGGCCACGGCCCACTTCCGGGAAAATCCAAGACAAATGTATAATCTCGGGGCACCCCAGAGCAACTACTTACTCCGCCCGTCAAAGCAAGCCGGATCATCGCCCCTAACGCCAATCCGGCCCCTCGATGGGGGAAGCGGGTCGCGGGCGGGCTCAACCATTCCCGGAAAGCAGCTATTTTATAACCGAGCTGCCCCCTGTCTCGCCCCCCGGGCTGGAGCGGGCAACGGGATTCGAACCCGCGACACCAAGCTTGGGAAGCTTGTACTCTACCAGCTGAGCTATGCCCGCTCAACAAATATTTATACAAAAATGTGCGCCTGGTGTCAAGGCGTTTTTCCAGGAAAGGACAGGACTTGAGGTCGTTGTCCCAGCTTTCCAGCCTGGGCTGCCGCAGGGTCCGCTTTTTAGACACCCGCCGTTTGCCGGATAATTTGGTGCGCGGGGACGCCTGCCCTACGCCGGATATGCGCGTCTTGCTTTGCGTCTTTACGTCTTTGCGTGAGTCATAATTTTCAGAACACGATAAGGCTCACCCACGCGCTTGAGGATCTAAACCTTCAGATACACCCGCCGCAGAGCCCGTCGATGTCCCCGGCATGCAAGCTGCAAAAATCCCGGCCGCACTTGGTGCAGCTGTCCAGGAACTCCTCCAGGCAATAGTCGCACTGCCGTTGCTCGCGGAGCCCGTAGTCCCCCGGCTCCCGGGCCGCCGCCAAATTGTGCCCCTGTCCCAGA
>JAKAKP010000134.1 GCA_021813445.1 Deltaproteobacteria bacterium | reverse complement strand
ATCTGCACGCTGCGTTTGACGTGGCGGGGGCTGGAAACGTTACCAGGGGAGCCGGACTGAGGCCCAGGGCGAAAGCCCTGGTGAAGCCACCGGACCCTACCGTAGGCGCGCCAGTCCTCGACCCTACTTTACAGGGAATGTCCCCAAACTCAACATATTACGGATCGTTTTTGGCGAAATTCCTAAGTAATCGGCGGTCTCAGGAATGCTTAATAATCTTTTGATAGGCTTAGAAGCCTGTAATTCAGAGCGCAGTTGTCTAAGCTCCTGTAAAACAAGATCAAGATTATTTGGTTGTTGTAGTTTCGTTAACGTGGTAGCTCTCATAACTATTCTCCTGACATAGTGGTAGTAAATGCAGTACTACGAGGTTAAGAAAACTATTGAAGATCCATAAATTATGGAGTCAAGAAATACGGAATACGATAGGAAGTACTTTTCAGATATAGAGGTGGTTCAGATTTCATTTTTCTTTCCTCATCCATTTATCGGGGTCTGTCGGCCCCAATTCATGGTTCTCCGTGCATGGAAGTGCTCAAATACGCAGAATCAATCCCGCGCATGTAGCAAGAAAAAGATAATGCCAAAAGGGAAATTAATAAGGAGTGTCAATCCCAGCGGAGAGAGACACTAAAAGGAAAAAGGCCTAATGAAGGGAAGATTGAAATAGGATCGGAAAGACACCTATATGAGAAATACCTCGGAGACTGGCGAGGAGATTTTCTCGGGCCCTGGTGGCCCGGGGAGATGACTGGACTGAGGCGCAGGTAAGTTGCAGGCAGTCAATGATCCCGAAGACGAGCTCGGCGGCCATGGTCGCTGCCATGACCAGCACCACCGAGGTGCTGATCTGCACGTTGGGTTGCTGCAGCAGCGCCCAGCCAAAGTAGAGACCCAGAACCATTGCGGCAGCAGAGTAAGGTATTCCCGCAGACACAAAAAACAACAGACTAAGCCCTGTGAAGGTCGCCAAGGTTTGTTTGTCCAGGGATTTTGCATAATGTGGTAAAATAATTGCAAAAAACCCGGAAATAATCAAAAAGCACAACCAGTCCATAATTGGATCGTTACACAGCCGTTCCAAGTTGTCAAGATTTATTTTAAGTAATTCTAAAAAAGTTGTTATGCTAAAATTATCTCACATTTCAAAATTTATTATTTTTTTATTCATACATTTTTATTTCATATAAAGGCAAAAAGCAGCATGAATAAGGGTTAAAAATCAAGGAGATTTATAAAAAATTAATAATAGTTAGCTATCTAAAACCTCTAGGCAAAAATGAGTAATTATTGTAAATAATTGCTAACATAATTAAAGCATTATTTAACTTTGTTCAATCAAAAAATTTTAATTATACTATTTGATTTTTGTTCGTCCAGGGAGCTCCATAACCGCTCGTCAAAGCGGCTTTGGCCGCAGAAGCGGGCTCCAGGGCGCGGTAGTCGAACATCTGCCGCAGTTCAAAGGCCTTATGGAAGTCCTTGGAAAGTTCTTTGGGAAAGATGCCCTTGACCACAAATTCCGTGTCAAAGAGACTAATCACGCCGGCGTGCTTGGAAGGCACCTTGCCTATCTGCTGTAAAAGAGCCAGGGCAGCGTAGAACATGGCATAGTAGGCGCGGTTGACGATGCTTTGGGGGCTGCGTGCTCCTTGCAGCAGAAATTTGCCGTCTTCAAGGGCGGTCTGGGCCTGCTCCAGGCGGTATTTTATAAGAGACTGGATCTCTTCGCTGTTCATAGGGGAATGCCTTCCGAGGCCACAGCCAGGGCCAGGAGCGAATGGCGTTCAGGCCCCTGTTCCCATTCAGTGCGGCTGAATACCACCGGAACAATGACCACCCCCTTGGTATAACCGGCCTCCCAGGCACAGTCACTCACCCATTCCCTGACAGCCTCGTCTACAATTCCATCGATGATGACCATTATATCCAGATCGGAATAAGGCTCGGCGTCACCCCGGGCCCGGGAACCGAACATAATGACCTGATGCCGGGGCAACCGTTCCTGAAGTAGAGCTCTAAATCTGTCCAGGATTTGCTTTTCAACAGCCTGCATCGGAATGGATTTCCTCTAATTGGTTTTTTTTAAAGAAGAGGAGAAAGCAGCCTCTTCCCCTAAGATTAAGATCTTCTTCTAAACCAATTCAAGCCGAAGTTCACGGCCAACAAGAGCGGCGGCACGTTGTAAGGTCTCCACGGTCACATTACCTTTTGCCTTAAGGATCCGATCAACCTGCGCCCGGCTGGTTTTCATACGCTCGGCCATTTGGGTTTTGGTAATGCCCTGCTTGCGCATTTCTTCGGCAATCTGCCAGGTGATCACGCGTATAGCCGCCTCGACCTTGGCAGACTCGAAGATGCCTTCCTCATAGAGGAAGTCATCGCTTGTAGATCCCCAATGTTGGTCTTTTTCGCTCATTTTGTTCAGAATATCCCGGCGACCCGTCATGAATTGCCGGTGCCAGGGTCTATATTGGCTAAAGACGGCAACAAGGCCGGGAGTTCTTCGATGGCCATGGTCCAGACAATATCGTAGTTGATTCCGAAATAGTCATGCACAACCTTGTCTCGCATCCCTGCCATTTGCTTCCAAGGCAGACTCGGGTGGGCCTGTTTTACCAGGGGGGAGAGTTTCTTCACTGCCTCCCCTATTACCTGGAGGTTGCGAAGCACTGCATCCTGAGTCTTCTTGTCGGCCAGAAATTCTACGTAGGTCAGATCCTTGGTATAGTCTATAATGCGATGCACCGCCTCCACCAGATCGGCCAGATATTCCTTATCGCGCCTCTTCTTGGACATCTGCCATGGACTCCCGAATGTTCACCGCGATGTCACGATAGCGCGGCGAGTTCATGCTACGCTTTAAGGTTTCAAAAGTTGTCAAATCCACTTTTCGTCTCAGCTTCCGTTCGAGATAATGGACCAAAGCCACGAACTGCAACCCCAAGGGGCGGGAAAATTCCACCAGCAGGTCAACATCGCTGTCCGCATTGCCCAAGTCTTTGGCAAAAGACCCGTAAAGGGATATGCGCACCACTCCAAAGCGTCGCCGCAAGTGGGGCAAAGCCTGCCGCAAGCTTTTTAAAACATCTTCCCGAGATAAGGATGGCTCTTTCATAATGGAGATGGCTATGAACTTCCTCTAAGTTTGGGTTAATGTATTAAAAATGATACAAAAATTCAATGTAATTATCAAGATTTATAGGGCAAGGAGTCCAGCCAGGCTCGGAGGACTGGCTAGCAAATTTAGATAGCATTTTACAATGATAGTTTACAGAGAAGGACAAAAATCCCATGAAAACGGATGAGGTCGGGGAAGAAAATTTGGCTAGCATTTGGCTAGCAAATGCCCAAAAATAACCCCCCAAATCCGCGGATTTCCTCGGGTGTCCCGAATCGGAGGGCAAATAGATAAGTAGCTAAAATCACAGCATCATTAACTGTCCTTAAATATCCTTGAAAGACCACAGACCAGAACTTCTAATCCGTGGGTCGTAGGTTCGAATCCTACCAGGCGCGCCACTTTAGAAAAACGGGTACCATTTCGGGTACCACCTTCTAAAAGCCGTAGCCCAAACTTTTAAGATAAAGGGAGGTGGTGACCGCGTTTTCGTGGCCCAGGAAGTCACGAATCTGCGGCAAAGAAACACCGTCGGCAGCTAGCTCGCTGGCTCGGTGATGTCGTAGCGCGTGATAGCCCATCTCCGGAACGCCAGCTTGCCGACAGAGATTCTGGAAGAACTTGTCCCGATAATCATACCGGGTACCAGTCTTGGGATTGGTGAATGCAAAGGGGCTGTTTTTATCACGGTTTTGCCAGGCATAACGGAGACTATCGTAAGCCCGGTCGGTTAGCTGCACCCAGCGCGGGGTCTTGTGTCCACCCCGCTTTTTTCTAGTCCAGAGGCGAACTTGGCGACGTTCCCAATCCACGTCATCCCAGGATAAATTATTGATCTCGCGTACCCGGGCAGCCGTCTGCCAGATCAGAGTGAGGTATGCCTGGTCAAGAGGAGAGGCCAGGAGGAGGACGGCGGCAATTTGGTCTTGGGAAGGAATAAATTTTACTGAATGCTCCACAGGAAACATTTTGAGGCCCCGGCAGGGGTTGCGACCAAGATCGCCATCGTTTAGCGCCTGTTCAAAGACAGATCTCAGGGCGCGCAAGCATTTATTGGCATTTTGATTGCCCTTCACTTTTTGTTTGTCCAATAAAATAAGTTGAATTTTTTATCAATCATCGATTATTGTTGCTTAGTATAATAAATTTTCCCCTCTCTCTTTTGACTACCAAGTGTCAAGAGAGAGAGGGGTGTAGTCAGCGGCCCAGGTAGTGGGTCGTTACAGACTCACGTCCGTGTCCCAACTCCTGGCCACTTCAATCCGAGCCGCCCGGTCTTCGTCCCGATCCACCTGTGCACTCTCATCGCGATTCTTAATGGGTGCTGCCTCCGGAAGGGTGTTTGGTTCCATGATCGGGGCTCTCTCACCCAGGAAGAAACGGCGGGCAGGTCGGCCAGGGTGAGAGTGTTTTGGCGGCAGAGGATGCAGGCGTGTTCGATGACATGCCGCAGTTCCCTGACATTGCCGGGCCAGGGATAGGCCATGAACCGTTCCATGACTTCGGCGGAGATCCCGTCGATGGTCTTCCTGAACTCGGCGCTAAACTCCTTAAGGAAGAAAGCCACCAGCAGCGGGATATCCTGGCGGCGCGCCGATAGCGGCGGCAGCTTCAGCTCCACCACCTTGAGCCGGTAATAGAGGTCTTCCCGGAAGGCGCCGGCGGCCACCAGGGCCTTCAGGTCGCGGTTGGTGGCGGCGATGATCCGCACGTCCACCTTGATAGGGCGGGAGTCACCCACCCGCTCGAATTCCTTTTCCTGCAGCACCCGAAGGAGCTTCTGTTGCAGCAGGGCGAGAGGTCGCCGACCTCGTCCAGGAAAAGGCTGCCGCCATCGGCCTTGGCGAAGCGGCCGGTTCGGTCATGCACGGCGCCGGTAAAGGCCCCACGCACGTGCCCGAAGAGCTCGCTTTCCAGGATAGTTTCGGCCAGGGCCGAGCAGTTGACTTTGACCAGGGCCCGGTCCCGGCGGCTACCGGCATAATGGAGGGCCTCGGCCGCCAGTTCCTTGCCGGTGCCGGTCTCTCCGGTGATCAGCACTGTGCTCCTGAGGTCGGCCAGGCTGTCGATCAGACCGTAAATCGCCTGCATGGCCTCGCTTTTGCCGACGATCCGGCGGCGCCAATCCCGGCGGCGGTTGAGGTCCCGCTCGAGAGTGGCAAGCCGGGTTTCGTCCCGGATGGTCATTACCGCGCCGCGGTTTTCCTCTTGCTCGTCAAGCAAAGGTGTGGCCTTCAGAGTGTAAATGGCCTGTTTTTCAGGGCACTCGAATTTGTAGAGTTCCACCGGCTGCCCCTTGGCCATGCACTCCCGCACCGCCGCGATCAACCGCGGGCGGCACTCCGCAGTGCAGTCTCCGGCCGGCGTCCCAGCCGGCGGCTCCAGAAAGAGGTTTCCGATGGCAGTGCGGCTCAAGAGGCAAAAGCCCGTGGCTGCCGGGTTGAGGTAGGTGACCAGCATCTCCCGGTCCACGGTGAGGAGGGCGTCGGCTACGCTGCGGAAGATCGCGGCCAGGTTGCGGCGGGTGCGTTCCGCTTCCCGGGCGAGGGCGTGATGCCGCACCGCGCCCCGGGCCAAGTGGAGGAGAACGTCCCGCTCCACCGGTTTGCAGAGGTAGTCATAGGCCCCCAGGCGAACGGCTTCGGCGGCGCTCGCCACGCTGGGGAAACCGGTAATGAGGATGATAGGGCAGGCATTCCGTCCGCGGCGCTCCGCCAGGAGATCGAGGCCGGTCTCCGGACCGCTCAGGTTGATGTCGGTGAAGATGGCGTCGTAGTCGTGTGCGCTCAGGAGCCGCACAGCCCCCTGGTAGTCGCCGGCGGTATCCACCAGATAGCCATCCCTGGCCAGGAACCGCCGAAAGGTCTGGCAGATGTTGGCGTCATCTTCAATCACAAGGGTTCGGGCAGGCATGGGTAAGGAGCAGCATACAACCTGCCCATACTTAAATAAACCTCAGATTTAACCTGATAACCAGGGGAGACGGAGAATAAAAACCTACTCCCAAGGAACGCTCGCGCATAAATATTGCAATTGGATTCTGAAAAAGCAGGATTCCATTCGGGTAATCCTGGGACAGGAGCATCTATGTCCGAAAAAAGCCTCACTCTCCGGTTTACGCTGACCACAGCCTTCACGGTATTGATCGTGGTGGAGGCCGGCGAAGTGGCCAGAAGCACTAGTACCAGCAGGCCAAAGACGAGCCATAACGGCACCTGAGGCCGGCTCCAGGGATGACCGGTCAAGATTTCAAAGTGTCGATGCTAAGGAACGTCAGGGTAGCGAAGGATCGGCGAGGAGCCGTTAGGTTGAAAAGAGTCAATACGGTTGGGATATTGGACGCTTTCAGGCGGTTATAAGTTTCGGGTGGGGCAGAAGTGTGAGTTTTCGAATCCCCCTATTAGGAAGTTTAGAACTTTTTGTTTCATCGCGCCGGATTTGCGACCTTGTCCCGTCACTTGCGGAAGTCGGTCCGGAATTGATATGCTGGGCCTTGAACCATTTTCTGCGCGGGCCTGGAAATGATCATACTTCATGCCGGAATTTCGGAAGATCGCCTGCTTCTCTGGGGGGAGACCCCGGCCACCCAAGATCCCTTGTCTGGCGGCGTAAGGAGGGGCAGGCCGAAGACCGCCGGTCCTTCGCCTTTTCCTTATGACTCCGGCCGGGATAATTTATTGAAAGTGGTCAGGGAGGCAGGCTTAGCCTATCCTGACCATGCTTACGATTGCCAAACCGCCATTGCCTGGCTTCCTACCCGGAAGAACCACCCCCTGGTCTCCAGCCCGCTGATATCAGAATCCCCGACGCCTTCTGCACCTGCCGACTTATCCCCATGGCAGGTAACCGCACTTTGCCTGCCGGGGCCGGCGGAGGTCGAATGGCTTTGCGCCTGTGCGGGCAAAGAGCTCTTGGCGCCCGGCGTCATCATCGGCAAAGACCTGGCCTTTTGGACCCAGGCCCTGCGCTTTGCCGGGTCGCTGACGGCCAGGCAGCGGTTTCTCCCCGGCCTCCAGGAAATCCGGGGAACTTACCGGGCCCTATGGGAACCGGTCCTTTCCGGATCCTACAGTGACATGGCCGCGAGGCTGACCGCTCTTATGCCCCGGGTTTGCCGGTCCCTGAC
>JAKAKP010000068.1 GCA_021813445.1 Deltaproteobacteria bacterium | reverse complement strand
AGTCCACCGGGCCGGGCACCGCCAGCACCTCCCGGCCCTGATCCAGGGCGTACTGCACGGTGATGTGGGTGCCGCTTCTTTCTCCGGCCTCCACCACCACTACGGCCCAGGCCAGGCCGCTGATGAGGCGGTTGCGGATGGGAAAATTCTTGCCCTCCGGGGGCGTGCCCAGGGGAAACTCACTGATTAAAGCCCCTTGCTCCGGAATCTGCTGATAAAATTTTTTGTTTTCCGGAGGATAAACCACGTCCAGGCCGCAGCCCAGGACCGCCAGGGTGCGGCCGTTATTTTCCAGGGCCCCCTGGTGGGCCGCGGTGTCGATGCCCCGGGCCAGGCCGCTCACCACCCGCCAGCCCCGGCGGGCCAAAGCCCCGGCCAGGCGGCGGCAGGTCTTGATCCCGTAGTAACTGGCGCTGCGGGTGCCCACCAGGGCCACGGCCTGGGCGTCTTCCGGCTCCAGCGTGCCCCGGAGGAAGAGATAAGGCGGAGGATAGGGAATTTCTTGGAGACGGGGGGGAAAGCGGGGATCATCCTGGGTGAGCAGCAGGGCCTCCGCCGCGGCCAGCCGGGAAAGCTGCGCCTCCACCCGGTCCCAGTCCCGGAAGGAGGTGATGGCCTGGGCGATGGCCGGGCTGACTCCCCGGATGGACCGCAAGTCCGCAAGATTGGCCTCAAAAACCGCGGCCGGGGCGCCAAAGGCCTGGACTAGGCGCTGAAACAGGACCAGACCCACCCCGGGAATGGCGCGCAAGGCCAGCCAGGGGAGTTTCTCGGTCATGGCGGTTTCCTCTAGATAATGATCAGATACCTCACAAATTTCACCTGTTTGACAAGTATCTGATCATAGCAAATATGTGCATTTTACCTTACAAGTCAATTGAGGGTTTAATAAAGTAAATCAGGGTCAGGGTCAGGGTCAGGGTCAGGGTGATGAATTGCAATAATGCTGCTCCAATTTCAAGGGCCCTTAAATTCATCACGCAGTTTTCCTCCATCCTGATCCAAAGTTGGTGGCAATGCAGTCGCCGGGTTTGAGTCATAGTTGCCGAATTTCATCGGCGACCCCGGCACCTCACGCCCTCCCAGGGGATAGATCATTTGGCGTACCCGAATCTGCTCCATGTTTTCGGCCTCTTCCACGGTTTGCACCAGACCCACGGGTATGCCGGCGCTCTCTAGTTTATTGCGCCAGACTTGGGCAAGGTCCTGTTTAAGAGCCTTCTCCAATTCTTCTTTTAAGTCAGCCTGGTTTTCGCTGCGCTTTTCGTTGGTGGCAAACCGCGCCTCGCTTTTTAGGCTGCTCAATCCAAGGGTATCGCAGAGACACTGGAACAGGGCGTCAGTGCCACAGCAGATGACCAACATGCGGTCCTGACAATTAAACGCGTCGAAGGGGGCAATGGAGGGGTGACGATTGCCTATCCGGGTTGGGTCGATGTGCTCGGCCAGAGCGTCCATGAGCCCGTGCTCCAATAAGGCAAAAAGGCCATCCAACATGGAGATGTCAATAGTGGTACCTTTACCGTGGCGTTCCCTCGCCAACAAGGCGGTTGTTATAGCGGCATAGGCAAACATGCCCGCCGCCAAATCGCCGATGGAGGTGCCCACCCTGGTGGGTAATCCGTCAGGGAATCCCGTGACGCTCATCAGTCCGGAAAGCGCCTGTACCACCGTATCGTAAGCCGGTTCCCCACTCATGGGGCCGGTCTGCCCAAATCCCGAGATGGAGCAGACAATGAGCCTTGGGTGCTCCTTGACGAGGTCTTGCGGAGCCAATCCCAGCTTGGCCATGGTGCCGGGGCGAAAATTTTCAATAACCACGTCGGCCTGAGCAATAATCTTGCTAACCAAATCGAGATCAGCCGGGTCCTTCAGATTCACCGCAATGCTTTCTTTACCCCTATTAACAAAATAAAAATACACCGAGGTGCCATCGCCATAAAACGGACCGAACTGCCGTGAATCATCACCTGACCCTACGCGTTCCAGCTTAATAATCCGCGCCCCTTGATCCGCCAGCATCATGGTACAAAAGGGGCCGCTCAGAACGTGAGTAAAATCAACGACGGTAACGCCTTCCAAAGGTTTGCTTCCGGGCGTATACATATTTGCTCCTTTGGGTAAAGTGAACGGAAGCTTACTTTATTCTCCTGTAAAGGCGGGGTTACGTTTCTCGAAGAAGGCCTGCACCCCCTCTTTGAAATCGTTGCTGCGGTAGATTCGACGCCGCAAGCCCTGCAGTTCTTCGAATTCATCCGGCGACAGCGTCTTACCGGCGGTCAGCCGCTGCAGCTCTTTTTTCAAAAGTTGCACGACCAGCGGGGCGCGGGAGGCAATGGTCCGGGCTAAGGCCATGGTTGTCTCTTCGAGTTGGTCTGCTTCCACCAATTTGTTGAGCAGCCCCAGATTGCGGGCTTCTTGAGCGGAAATAGGGTCGCCGGTAAACAGCATTTCTTTAATGATATGGGCAGGCAACACCCCGGTAAAATGATTTAAGCCCGCGGAATTGTAGGCGATACCAATTTTGGCCGGGGTGATGGCAAAACTGGCGGTGGGGGTGCCCACCAGAAGGTCGCAGGTCATGGCCAGATCGCAGGCTCCACCCCAGACGCTGCCCTCGATCATGCCGATCACAGGCATTGGAAAGGTTATCACCCGGTGCAGCACCTGCTCAAAGGGTTCATCATAGGGCAGGGGGTCTGAGCCGTCAGGATGAATCTCTCTGAGATCATGTCCCGCTGACCAAATTTTCGCTCCGGGATAGGCCCGGATGATCACGACGCGCACCTTTTGCTTTTCAAAGTGGTCAAAGGCCCTCAGCAACCCCTGCAACAAGGCAGAACTCAAACAGTTGGCTTTGTGAGGATCATTAATGACCGTGACCCCGACATCCTCCTTGATCTCTGCATGGAGCAGGTCCAGCGTCTCTCCGGTGTTTTCAGTAGCTCCCATTCCGTCCCCTCCACGGCACTTACCCGGGTGAAAAAACGAGGTGAAATGATCCGCAAGGTAGTCAGGGGTCTCTGCCAGAGTCCCCTGGCGCACTCAATGGGTGCCGTTGCCAGGGGTGAGCAGGATAACCCAATAGCTGATCACCATAGCACATCTGATGAAAATTGGTTAACTTTGGCTGATGGATTTAGATAGCTGCCAACTTGCCATTATCTTTAAATTTACAAAGTTTTCGCTATTATTGAACTTATAGCTTATTTACTGTCCTGCCGCATCTCTTCCAGATGCGTTTCGATTTGCCGGGCCTGGGGCAGAAGTTCTTCCAGACGCCGGCGCCGGGAGGAACGTTCTGCCTCTTCCAGGTGCATGGCCCCCGCCACCCCTTCCAGGTCGGTCAAGAGCGAGCGCATGGTGTTGGCCAGCGCGGTTTCCTGCTGCTGCAGCCACTGGTCCACCAGGGGCAGGAAATATTGGAATTTTAAGCGTTCCTCATAATCGATGAGCTGTACCTTCACCTGCTCCTGGAGCCATTCCTTGATGGCCTTCAGGGCCCGTCCCAGGTCTCGGAGCAGTTGCCGCCGGGGCTCCATTTCGGCGCTCAGCCCGATTTTGCGCTTCAAGGCCTCCCAGTAGCGCTCCAGGACACCGGCCCCGGAGCGCACCCAGACCTCTGCGTCCAGCCACCAGCCCGGGTCGAGTTGCAGGTTCAACAGGGGCACATCCAGGCCCGAAGGCCGGGGGTTGGCAGCCATTTCCAGGGCCGGGGGGGTGGAGGGGAAGCCCAGTTCCTCGATCTGCCGGTAGTACAGGGTCAAGGCGTCCTGGAGGGAGAGGAGCAAGGGCGTCTCCACCCGGGTCAGCTCGCGGCGGAGCCAATCCTCCTGTTCCCGGATGAACTCCACCAGGGAGACATTGGCTTCCGCGGTTACATAATGGCTCAGCTCTTTGACACACTCCTGGAAGAGCTGGTAGAGCGCGGGCCGGAAAGTCGCAGGGGCCTCCGGCAGCAGCAGCCGGTCCCAGTTGGGCTCATAGTCCCGGATAAAGCCGGTCAAGGCCGCGCCCACCTTGCCGCCCCGGCGGTCCATGACCGAGTTGACCCGGTCTTTCAGGGCCTTTTTCAGGTGCAGGCCCGCGCCATCCAGGGTCTGGTCCAGGCTGCTCAGGGTGGACTCCAGGGGCTGGCGCCGGGCCTGGAGATGGCTTTCCACCTTTTGCAGGGCCTCCAGGTCCTGGCTCAGCAGGCCCTGGGTCAGTTCCAACTGTTCCCGGATGCCCCGGGCCACCATCTGCACCTGGGAGAGACTGCCTCCCTCCAGGCGGCGGCCCTGGACGGCCTGGATGGCCGCCTGCAAATCCTGCTGGAAGCGGGCCGCTTCCTGGTCGGAAAATGAGGCCGCGCCCGTGTCCATGGCCCAAACTTGCAGCAGGCCCGCCTCCCTCTGGTCCAAATTTTCCCCCCGGCGGCGGCGGCGCTCCAGGAGCAGTTTCAGCATGGAAAAGGCATAGACCCGGGGCTCCGGCTGCCAGGGGGCCAGTTCCTGGACCATCCGGTCCCGGAGGCGCTGCACCTCCGCCACCGACTCGTGTTCCCCCAGATCCAGATTGAGGAGGAAGAGGAGATGGGACATCAGTCCCATCCTGGTCAGTTCTCCCAGAAACTGGAAATCCGCCTGGCGCAGCCCCACCCGGGAACTGACCACATAGAGGGCCAGATCGCATTTCACCAGGTAGACCAGGACCTGGGCCAGGTGCTGGGGGATGGGGGAGTCGCTCCCCTGGCAGTCCCCTAACTCCACGCCGGTGGCGGTCCAGGGGAAAGGGATGGTGAGGAGCACGTCCTGGAGATAGACCGCGGTGGCCTCCCGGGTCACCATCTCCCGGTGGCGGGTCAATTCCGGGCCGGACAGGGACCAGACATTGTCCTGCGGCCGGAACCCTTGAAGCAGCTCATAGCCTTCCAGATAGGATTTAAGGAGGAGATAGTTGGGGTCCAGGGTGCCGGCGGACCAGATCTCTTCCTTTTGGGCCTCTCCCAGCACCAGCAACAGCAGTTCCCGGTCCGCGGCCTGCCGCAGATCCAAGGGCGCGGAGCGTTCCCGGAGACCGGGGACGGGCAGCAGGCCCAGGGCCCGGTTGATCTCCCCGTTGATCTGCGGCCAATCCTTAAATCTGAGGACGGCCCGGGGTTGGGGGCCGGGTTGGATGCGGGTGATCATGGCGGTGAGGATGCCCGCGCCCCGCTTCAGCAGATCCTGACCCAGGAGGGCGTTGATGGCCGTGCTTTTCCCGGATTTCACCGCGCCCACCACCGCCAGGCGGCAGATGTCCTCGGAGACGTGGGCCTGCACCTGGGACAGGACCTTGAGCCAGTGCTCCCCCTGGGATGCGGCCTGGGGAAAGAGGCGGGTCCATTCCTGGGCCAGGTCTTGGAGCCGGGCAGTCTCCTGGATTAAGGCTTCCTGGGGTTGCCCCTGGGTCATAACTGTGCCTTCAATTTAAAAGTCGTGCAAAGGTGATCCTGAAGAATAGAAATTGTGAGCAGTGAGCTGTGAGCAGATAGCAGCAAGAAACAAGAGCAACCAGTTTGTCACTGCTTACTGCTCACTGCTTACTGCTCACTATTTCTTGGGGGCAAACCCGGCGATATAAGGCCTTCCCACTTCCACCCGCACTTTATCCGCGATTTCTATCGTCAAGACCTGATCGTTGATGGCCACGATCTCCCCGCAGAGACCGCCGGTGGTCATCACCCGGTCACCCCGTTTCAGGTTGTCTAGAAAGGCGCGATGTTCCTTGGCTTTCTTTTGTTGGGGCCGGATCAGCAGAAAATAGAAAATCACCACCATCAAGACCATGGGGGCCATGAAGGTCCACATGGGGCTGGCCTCGGCAGCGCCCCCGGGCCCTGCGGCAAATGCCCAATTAACCACGTGTATTTCCTCCCTCGATGCGTTTTTCGTAAAAATCCCGGCGAAACGCGGCAAAGCGGCCCGCGGCCACGGCTTGCCGCATGTCCATCATTAAATGGAGATAGTAATATAAATTATGCAGAGTTAAAAGCCGATAAGCCAGAATTTCTCGGGATAAAAACAGATGCCGCAAATAAGCCCGGGAATAGCGGCGGCAGGTGTAGCAGCCGCAAGCCTCTTCCAGGGGGCCGGGGTCCCGGGCGTAAGCCGCGTTTTTTATCACCACTTTCCCCGCGGCGGTAAAGGCCATGCCGTTTCTGGCGTTGCGGGTGGGGAGCACGCAGTCGAACATATCCACCCCCCGGGCCACCCCTTCCACCAGGTCCTCGGGGGTGCCCACCCCCATGAGATACCGGGGCTTATCCTCCGGCAATTCCGGGGTGGTGACCTCCAGAATGGCCAGGGTGGTGTCCTTGTCCTCGCCCACACTCAGCCCCCCCAGGCAGTAGCCGTCGAAAGGCAACTCCCGGAAGGCCTGGGCCTGCTCCCGGCGCAACTCTGGGAGCATCCCGCCCTGCACCACCGCGAATAGGGAATTGGCGGCCTCGCCCCGGGCCGCCAGACAACGCCGGGCCCACTTCAGAGTCAGGTCCGCGGCCCGGCGCACCTCTGCCTCCGGGGCCGGAAAGCCGGGGCATTCGTCCAGACAGACGGAGATGTCGGCGCCGATGGCCTGCTGCAAAGCCACCACCTTCTCCGGGGTCAGGAAATGGCTGGAGCCGTCCAGATGGGAGCGGAAAGTCACCCCCTCCTCGGTGATCTTGCGGAGCGGCGCCAGGCTGAAGATCTGGTAGCCCCCGGAATCGGTGAGGATGGACCCCGGCCAGTTCATGAACTTGTGCAGCCCTCCCAACGCGGCCACCGCCTCAACCCCCGGCCGCAGATAGAGGTGGTAAATATTGCTCAGAATCAGGCCCGCGCCCAACTCCTGCACCTCTTCGGGAGTCATGGCCTTGACCGTGCCCAGGGTGCCCACGGGCATGAAGACCGGCGTCTGCACCACTCCCCGGGGGAGGCGCAGCTCGCCCAGGCGGGGGGCGGCGGGACCTTCGGCTTTTTTTAGGATAAATTCCAACATCTTTTTTGGACTTCTCTGGTGCGTTTCAAAATCAAGATGCTAAAAGAAAGACAATCTTTTCCCCCCTTTTCTAAAGGGGGGTAGGGGGGATTATGCAGGCGCTCGATAATCCCCCTAAATCCCCCTAAATCTCCCTTTAGAAAAGGGGGACCTAAGAACTCGTGTTCTTCAGAATCACAAAATCAACATGCAATCCCCGTAGGAATAAAACCGGTATTTTTCCTTAACGGCTTCGGCATAGGCTTTCATGATTAAATCCCGGCCCGTGAAAGCGCTCACCAGTAAAAGCAGGGTGGATTTAGGCAGATGAAAATTGGTGAGCAGCCGGTCCACGGCCTGA
>JAKAKP010000108.1 GCA_021813445.1 Deltaproteobacteria bacterium | reverse complement strand
AACCTTGTGTTCGCCCAGGCGCTGATGGGCGAACACAAGGTTCGCCCCTCCGAGAAAATACTTCTTTGATTACGAATTGAGACCTCTGCGAAAGTCTTTTTTTCTGTCATTCTGAACGGAGCATAGCGGAGTGAATAATCTCGTATTTGGCCGAAAGACTTGAGATTCTTCGGTCGCTCCGCTCCCTCAGAATGACAAATTGGGAGAATTTCGCAGAGGTCTCGAATTGGTATTAAATGAATTCCGGCAGGCGCTGGACGGAGTTGGCAGCGGCTGCCGTTAATCTACTGCTCACTGCTCACAGTTTACTGCTGACTTTTTTCTAATCCGACAAGAGACGGTGCAGGTCTTGGAGGCTTTTCCGGGCCTGGAGCAAGGCGCGTTTGAGATTCCGGGTCTGCGGGAGGTTAGGAAGCGGCAGGAGAACCGGGGCGGAGGAGGAAGCCAGGGCACCAGGCCCCAAGTCTGCCTGCAATATCGTCAGTTCTTGGATCACCTGCTGATAAGCGGCAGTCAGAAGTCTGGAAGGCGCGTCCGCGGTCCTTTCCAAGGAGAGGAAGAGCTGACGGGAGCTTGCGCCTGCGGAAGTTTGCAATTCCTCCCAGGCGGCCTCCTCCCCGGCTTTCTGTTCCAGAACCCGGGTTAGCGGCAGTTCTGCAAGCTTGGTCTTTTTTCCGGCAAATTGTTTCTTTTTTGCCATATTTCCAGAAACTCGGCTGCGATTTGGTAGTAATCCTGGGACCCGGAGCTCTTGGGGTCGAAGTCGAAGATCGACTTCTGGACGATCTGCGCCTGGTTCAGGGCCTCGTTCTTCATCACCGGGGTGACAAAGGTCTTATCCTGGTAGGGTTTGAGCTGCTCCAGGATATATTCGTTGGTGACCCGGTTGCGTTTGTCGAACATGGTGAGGAGGATGCGGAAGTGGTCTCCCTGGAACAGCTCTTCCAGCCCCAGGGATTTGACGGTCTCGATGGTGGTCAGAAGATCGGCCAAGCCATCCAAAGAGTACCGGGAAATTTGGCAAGGGATGATGATGAAGTCGCAGGCATACAGGGAATTGGTGGTGAGTACGCCCAGGGAAGGTGGACAATCGATGATCACGAAATCAAAATCCACGTCCTTGAGGGCTTGGGCCAGGATAGCCTCCCGGAAGACCCGGGAATATACCTGTTCCGCGGCCGTGGCCAGTTGGATGGTGGCCGGGGCCACAAAGAGGTTGGGAATATAAGTGCCCAGCACCACCTCATTCAAGCTTTTCTTGGGAACGGTAAAGACTTCGGCCATGGATTCCCGGATGGAGGCCGGTTCCACACCGATGCCGATGGTGGTGTGCCCCTGAGGGTCCAGGTCCACCATCAGGGTGCGGTAGCCCTGAAAGGCCAGGGCCGCGCCGAGATTGATAGTGGTGGTGGTCTTGCCGGTGCCGCCCTTCTGGTTCAGGATGGCCACTATGAAAGACATGTTCCGTCCTTTGGTGATCGTCAATGCGATTCGCGTCGCAGGGAAAAATCTTTTTTCTAGGGTAAAGGATGGGGGGCTTGCAGTCAAGGATTATCTATCTTCGTAAGAAGAGGTAGATGGCACACTACATGCAAAAAAAAGTTGATATTTCCCGGTCATTCAGACTATAAAATTAGCGGGAGGTAGGGAGTGTCATGTCCCAGGAAAGACGTCGTTACAACCGCTTAGTGCTGTCGCTGCCCGTAAAATACTGTTCTGAGAAGGGACAAGAAGATTGCTACCTGGGCGTCCTCAAAAACATCAGCCTGGGAGGCCTTTATTTTGAGTGCCCGCCGCCGGCAGCCTTGGAGACCGGGGAGGTTCTGCACCTGAGTATTGCCGCCACCCTGCCCTCTCTGGATCTCGAGGATACTTCGCACCTGTCTGCCAGGGGGGAAGTGGTGCGTCTGGATCAGCCCAAATTGTCCACCAATACGTATGGAGTGGCGGTCCGCTTTCTGGATGACTTGAATTTTTCCGCTGCCCACGCCTAAGACATACATTTTTCCGCGCTTTCCAGATTTGTTCAACAGTCTGAACACAATCTCGGCAGCAGTGTCCCCTTTTTTCCATTTCTGATAAAATATCAATGAATTATAATTTGTATAAAAACTTACCGAAAAATAACCTCGGCATAATTTACTGAAACTGAATCTATGGGTAGCAGCGATTTCCCGGCAGGCGCCCAGGTGGCGGTGGCTTTGAGCGGCGGCGTGGACAGCGCCGTGGCTGCCGCCCTGCTGCAGGAGCAGGGCTTTAAGGTGGTGGGAGTGCATTTGCGCCTGGCGGCCGGGGGCCCTGGCCGGGGCCACTTGCAAGCCCTGGCCCAAGGCCTGGGCATCCCCTGGTGCGAATGGGACCTGCAGGAGGATTTTTCCCGCCTGGTGCTGGATTATTTTGCCGGGGAGTATGCCCGGGGCCGCACTCCCAATCCTTGCGTCCGCTGTAATATGGCCATCAAATTCGGCCGTCTCTGGCACAGGCTGCAGGAAAATGGCGTCCCCTTTCTGGCCACCGGCCATTATGTCCGGCTGGAGAGGGGTGGGGACGGGACCCCGGAGATGCTCCGGGGGGCAGACCGCACCAAGGACCAATCCTATTTTCTGCAGCGCCTCCCCCGGGAGCTGCTGCCCCATCTGCTGTTTCCCCTGGGGGAGATGACCAAAAAAGAGGTGCGCCAGCGCTACCGGGACCTGGGTCTGCCCCAGGCCGAGGACTATCGGGAGAGCCAGGAGCTCTGCTTCATCCCCCAGGGCCGCTACCAGGAGTTTCTCCAGGAGCGCCGGCGCGGCCTGGGTCCCCCCGGGGACCTGGTGGACTGTCAGGGCCGGGTCCTGGGCCGCCACCGGGGGCTGGAGCACTACACCGTGGGCCAGCGCCGGGGGCTGGGGGTGCCCGCGGCCGCGCCCTATTATGTGGTGGAGCTCCGCCCGCAAGCCAACCAGGTGGTGCTGGGCTACAAAGAAGAACTCTTCTCCCCGGGCCTCCGGGCCTCCGGGGTGAACTGGCTCATTGACCCCCCTGAGGGTCATTTACGGGCCCGGGCGGTGATCCGCTACCGCCACCCCGGGGTGGATGCGGACCTCTACCTGGATCAAAACGGGGAGGTGCGGGTCTCCTTTGACACTCCTCAAGCCGCGGTGGCCCCCGGCCAGGCCGTGGCCTTCTACCAGGGGGACCGGCTTCTGGGTGGCGGCTGGATCGAGGAGAGATTGCCATAGCGGCAGGCGTCTCGCCCGCCAACTTGACCCCCTATGCCGCCTGGTAAGGAAGCGCACATGCTGATCCGGAAACTGATTATCGGTACCGTCCTGGAGATAATAATCTTCGGGGCTCTCCTGTTTATACCGGCAGAGACCTTGGCGTGGTGGCGCGCCTGGGTGTTGCTCGCCGTTTTCCTGGCTGCCGCAGTAGTGGCCGCGGTGGATCTTTTCCACGGCCATGAGGACTTGCTCAATGAACGCCTCAAGCCGGTCCTCCAGAAGGGGCAACCTCTGGCGGACAAAATCATCATCATCCTATTACTGGTTGCCTTTCTCGGCATGATGGTTCTCATCCCCCTGGACAGATTCCACTGGCACCTGCTGGGCCGGCCCGGGACCATCGTTTCGGCCACGGGTCTGATAATGTTTGCCGGGGGCTGGTGGATCATGTATCTGGCTATGAAAGAGAACCCGTTTGCTTCGCCGGTGGTAAAACATCTGCAAGAAAGGCGGCAGCGGGTCATTGATACCGGTGTTTATGGGCTGGTGCGCCACCCGATGTACGCGGGTGCGATCCCCTTTTTTCTCGGCATGCCCTTGTGGCTGGAATCTTATGCGGCGGCTTTGCTCGCGTGCGTTCCCTGCGGTATTCTCGTGGTGCGCATCCACATCGAAGAACAATTTTTGCGGCAGGAATTGGAGGGCTACGCAGCTTACATGGAGAGAGTCCGGTACCGGCTGATTCCTTTGATTTGGTAATACCCTCGATTATGACCACCGAAAACCCAAAACCCAAAACCCAAAACCGTCTCTTCCGCCTCATTACCTTCGGCTGCAAGGTAAACCAGTGCGATTCCGCGGGTCTGGCCCAGGAGCTGGCGGCCCAGGGATGGCAGGAGGCGCCAAAGGAGGCAACTCCGGACCTGATATTGGTGAACACCTGCACGGTCACGGCCCGGGCCGACCAGCAGGCCCGGCAGGCCCTGCGCCGTCTGGCCCGGGACTACCCCGGCGTGCCCCTCTGGGTCACCGGCTGCTACGCCCAGCGGGCCGCGACGGAACTGGCTGCACTCCCCGGCGTGCAGGCGGTCCTGGGAAACCGGGAAAAGGCCCGGCTCGCCTCTTATCTGGCGAACCTGCCGGAAAAAAAGCCACTCTGGCAGCAGGTCAGCTCCCTGGCCGGGGCCGGGGAATTCCAGACCTGGTCCGTCCCTTTCTCACCCGGCCATACCCGGGCCCGGCTGAAAATCCAGGACGGCTGCGAGCATCACTGCACCTATTGCATAGTCCCCCAGGTGCGGGGGCCCCGGCGCAGCCTGCCCCCTGGAGAGGTAGCCGCGGCCCTGGAGCAACTGGCCGCCGCGGGCTACCGGGAGGTGGTGCTCACCGGGGTCAACCTGGGACAATACGGCCTGGACCTGACGCCCCCCACCAACCTGGCGGACTTGCTGGCCGCGGTCCGCTCCCAACCTCTCCCTCTGCGGCTGCGCCTCAGCTCCCTGGAGCCCCAGGAGGTGACCGCCGCTCTGCTCCGGGAACTGGCGGCTTTTCCCGGCTTCTGCCCCCATTTCCACCTGCCCCTGCAAAGCGGCGCGGCCCCGGTCCTGGCAGCCATGGGCCGGGACTACACCCCCGGGGCATTCCGAGAAGTGGTCCGGGAGATCAACCGGCACTTTCCCGATGCGGGCCTGGGTCTGGACGTGCTGGTGGGCTTCCCCGGAGAGACTGCCGCCGACTTCGAGGCCACCCGCTCCCTGGTGGCGTCCCTGCCGGTGACCTACCTCCACGTCTTTCCCTTTTCGCCCCGGCCGGGCACGCCCGCGGCCCTGATGGACCGGGTGCCGGCCCCGGAGATCCAAAAGCGGGCCCAGGTCATGCGGGAGTTGGGGCAAGACAAAAAAAGCAAGTTCTTAGAGGCGCAACTGGGAAAAACCGGCGAGGTCCTGGTGGAAGGTCCGGCACCGCCATCCGGTTGGCTCCAGGGGCTCAGCGCCAATTACCTGCGGGTGCAGTTCCCCGGTGGGCTGTCCTTAAAAAACCGCATTCTGAGGGTGCGGTTTAAGGAAGTCCAGGTGGATATGCTGGTGGGGGAAGCGTTGGAAGCCCTCAGGGGAGATAGCTAATTAACAGCGTTTTTGTTTTTTGAGCCTTTTGCAAAATGTTTTTCTCCGCGATTTCTCTGCGCTCTCTGCGTCTCGGCGGTGAACAAAGAGAAGATTCACCGCAGTTCCCCATGAGCCCCTGGCTCACCCAGGAATTATGAAAAGTTACCGGCAGTTAATCTTGAACTTTGAACTTTGAACTTTGAACTTTTCGGAGACAGCTATTAGCTTTAAGGGCGAACACCAGGTTCGCCCCGACGGCAAATATCCGATTGCGGGCGATCTTATCTCCTCCCGCCTTTTTGAAACTCATCGTAGCAGGACCAGAATTTCGCGGATTCGGACCCGCCCTCTGTCCGCTCACACAGCTGCCGGCCTTTGGTCATAGCCAGATAATTCTGGTAAGCCGTCTCATTGCCGACATATAACTCTTGGGCTTTCGCATCCGTATAGGCGTACTGAGTTTCGCCGCCCCTCTCGTAAGCGGTGAGCTTCCCCCTGGGGATGGCAGTCACAAACGCCTTCCTCTTGGGGGTAGTATCGTTTACGGCCAGCTTCTGGAATCCTGCTTTTTCCAGAAAGTATTCCGTCACTACCTGATCCTGGGTCCTGGCCTGCACCCTGGTCTGCACTTCGGCGCAAGCGCTAAAAATGGGGGCACAAAGGAGTATAAGCAGTACAGCAACAAATCTGTCCTTCCTCCGGAGCGTCATTATATCCTCCATGGATCTTTTTCGGTTTTCAGTTCTTCTTTTTCGCCCAGAAGAATAGGCGTTGTCAAGCAGTTACGAAAGGACCCGGAACTTTGTCACGCCGGGATGCATTCGAAATGGGTGTCTTATCGGCGGGCATCGGCGGCTAATATTTAACCGCCGATAAACGCAGATGAACCCCATTGACCCGGCAGCCCCGCCCTCAGCCGCCTGGGAGGATATTGTGGTTTTTTTCCCAGCCGCCCCCCAGGGCCTTATACAGGGCGATGAGGTTGGTGTCCACGGTGCGGGTGGACTGGGCCAGGAGGTCCTCGTTGACAAAGAGGTTGCGCTGGGCGGTGGTGACGTTCAAGAAATCCGTCTTGCCCGCGATATAGAGCTTCATGGCCAGGTCCACGGCCCGGCGGTTGTTGGCCACGGCCGCCACCAGGGCCCGGCGGCGCTCCTGCTCCTTGGCATAGGCCACCAGCGCGGTTTCCACGTCTTTCAGGGCCGTGAGCACCGTCTTTTGATAGGTGAGCAGGGCCTGCTCCGCCAGCGCGTCCTGGACCTTGATGTTCCACCAGATGCGGCCGCCCGCGAAGATGGGCCAGGTGACGCTGGGCCCGAAGGACCAGAATTTGTTGTTGGCCACATTGCCCAGCTTGGTCAGGTCGCTGCTGGAAACCCCGAAGCTGCCGGTCAGGTTGAACTTGGGGAAGAGGTCGGCGGTGGCTACGCCGATGCGGGCCGTGGCCGCGTGGAGCTGGGCTTCGCTGCGACGGATGTCCGGACGCCGCCGGAGCAACTCGGAGGGCAGCCCCACCGGGACCTCCGGCGGATTGGCGGGGATGGGGCCGGCCTTGAGCAGGTCTTGGGCCAGGGCCGCGGGTTCCCGGCCCAGCAGGACTCCCAGGCTGTAAATGGCCGCCCGGGCCTGGGACTCAAAAATGGGGATCGTGGCCGCGGTGGTGGCTACCTGGGCGTCGGCGTTGGCCAGGTCCAGCCTGCTCACCGTGCCCACTTCAAAGCGGCGGCGGATGATGGCCGCGGTTTTCTTTTGGGTCTCCAGGTTCTTGTGGGCCACGGCCAACTGCTGCTGCACGCCGCGCAGAGTAAGATAGTTGTTGCCCACGTCGCCCACCAGGGTCACCAGGACGTCCCGGCGATCCTCCACCGAGGCCCGGAGATCGGCCCCCGCGGCCTCGATATTGCGCCGGGTGCCGCCGAAGATATCAAGTTCCCAGGACGCGTCCAGGCCCACCTGGAAGAGTTCGGTGAAGCCGCCGGTGGCTATCCCCGAGGGCCCCACGCCGCCGCCCACCGACTGGCTGGGGGACTTGCTGCTTCTTTGATATTGCACATTGGCGTCCGCCTGCGGAAAGAGGGGCGCGCCCGCCACTCCCAGGGCGGCCCGGGCCTGGCGGATGCGGGCTTCGGCCTGGCGCAGGTCCAGGTTGTGGCGCACGGCCATTTCCACCAGCGCGGTCAGGGTGGGGTCCTGGAAATTCCGCCACCAGGCCGCCACCGCCGCGGGGTTGGTGGAGGTCTTGCTGGGGGTGGCCGCATTCACCACCTCCTGGCCGTTCCACTGCTCCGGGACCTTGGTCACCGGCCGCTTATAATCCGGTCCCACCATGCAGCCGGC
>JAKAKP010000028.1 GCA_021813445.1 Deltaproteobacteria bacterium | reverse complement strand
AGGTGGGCGATGCACTTGGTAACTTTTCCCATGACTGCCCCCTTGAAAATTTTTTGGGCAGTCTACCATATTACTCATTAGATGGCAACTTGGTATTAGAGACCGTTTTCGGTTTTTCGTTTTCGGCAAAAAACATCGATATTTTTTGATGCCATCGCGATTGCCAAAAGATTTTTTGGCTTTTTTTGTCGGGGCACAGCTTGCTGGGCCCGAGGTTAGAGGCATAGCAAGCTGGGTCCCTACGCGTATTTCCAACCGGAAAAACTTTTGCCAATCGCTATAAGTGTACTATTGCCTTTTACCTTCCATACAAGTCGGTATCGTTTGAAAGCGAAATATTTATAAGGTAAAATGATTCTAGGAAGGATGGCCGGATTTCCCGGCCAATCTCCCGAAAAATGCCCGCAGGAACCGCGGAGTAGGCCAGATGATCGCCGGCGGCTTTGAGGGCGGCCGGAGGAAAGTCCGAGCTCCAGAGGGCAGGGTGCTGGGTAACGCCCAGCGGGGGCAACCCCAGGGAAAGTGCCTCAGAGACCAGACCGCCGTGGTACGTCCACGGTAAGGGTGAAAAGGTGAGGTAAGAGCTCACCAGCGGCAGTGGCGACATTGCCGGCTTGGAAAACCCCACCCGGAGCAAGACCAAATAGGGGAGCGCCTGAGGGTGGCCCGCCCAAGGCTCCCGGGTAGGTCGCTAGAGGCCCCGGGCAACCGGGGTCCCAGAGGAATGATCATCGCCGGAACCATCCGGAACAGAACTCGGCTTACGGCCTGCTTCGCGGCTTCTACGGGTCCACCGGCCACTGTATGTGGCGGTGGACTTTTTTTGAAAATTTTGTTTTTATAGTCCTCAATTTAGATGCATGCAATTTTGTGGAGAGGCAGCGTGCAGATCAGAGGTGACACTAAAGCATTAGCTCAGTTTCTCGATGATGGGATAACACTTGGTGATGCTTTGGAGTTGTTGCCACTCCTTCCCCCAGGCAGCATAGACCTTTTCTTTACGAGTCCTCCTTATGCCGATGCGCGGGCTTATAGCCGGATACATCCGGACCATTATGTCGAGTGGTTCCTGCCGTTTGCCCAAGAGATGTTTAACGCGGCAAAGGAGAGTGGGAGCCTCATCCTTAATATCAAGAACCGTGTAGCCAAACAGGGGCCATTAAAGGGACAGAGGCACCCATACGTTTATGAGCTAGTTCTTTCTCTTCAACGGATGGGGTGGCGTTGGATTGAGACTTACATTTGGGCGAAATCAAATGCAGTTCCGGGTAAGTTTGGACCACGGACCAAAGATAGCTTTGAATATGTTTATCACTTTGCCCGTGGCCTCAAACCATATTTCGACTTGGATGCTGTCAGAGTTCCTTATAAAGCAGACTTCGCCGAGATAGCCCGGAGAAAATTGGACAGACTGGGCAGGCGAAATACCGAGGCCGGTTTTGGCCGTGACCGCACGAAAACGTACCTGCGAGGAGGAGCTGATCCTGGGAATGTGGTAATAGTTCCGCAGACATATAATCAGTATCGAGGCGTGGCACACACGGCGGCAATGCCGGAGGGATTAGCCGAGTTCTTTATTAAGATTGCCAGTCCAGTAGGAGGAATAGTAATAGACCCGTTCGCGGGCGGGGGAACTACGATTGTGATGGCTCGCCGCCTTGGACGTAAGGCAGCAGGATTCGAAATCCATGAACAGTTCGTCGAAGAAGCTCGGCGCCGTATTGCCGAAAATTTTGCCATGGATATTCAGGGATATTTATTCAAGGTCGGATAAATAGTGGCAAATATTCAGGAGACCATCGCAAAGATTGTCGAAGCGAACAGTTGGGATCAACGTATCGCCCAGATTCGTTTGATTCCATTGCATTATGGGACTAACGAGCATCCAAAAATATACGCTGAAATTGCCCGGTTGTTGTATGTTCCCCACCTCGCCGCTGATTTCGCTTACATACATGAAGATCATTTTTATGGACGAGAGTATTTCGAGAAAGTTTACGACAATGCTTATGAAGCAACGAAAGGCTTCACCAAAGTTACCGAAGCCGAGCTTACATCGATTATAGAGGATAATCCGAGAACACTGCTGGTGTTTCGCACGATTACGGGGCTGACAAAGGGTGAGTTCGCACACGCAACAATTATGGCAGGGAAGCCGGTTGGCCTGACTCCCTTGAAACAGGCCAAAGTGGACGCAATGGAGCGAAACGGGACTGCAACCACCCATGAGCAAGCCAAGGTCGCGGCCAAGACTATTTCCCTGATTATCGATGGTGCTCTTTTTGGGGTTCCGGCTGGAGACCTTATCAGTAAGCAAGCAAAACCGGACACTGAAAATGGTTGGACGAGTGTAAACCTCTTCGCTTCTAATAAGGTGCCATTTTCGCTATTCTTACATCAACGCCACTATGGTGGAGCGTTTCGACAGATATTAGATGCCACATCTAAAAAACGGGGCGATCTAATCGAGGATGCAGTAGAAGCACTCTTCAAAGAAAATGGTGTTCCATATATTCGTACTGGTAGTGCCAATCAAGGTGAAATTGCAAACCGTTTTGAGGTCCGAGTTACACCAGCCCCAGACTTTGTGATATTCGATAATTCAGATACACTTCGAGCGATCCTTGAATGCAAAGGGACAAATGACGGAGGCACGGCTAGAGATAAAGCGGGTCGTTTCACAAACCTTAGGAGAGAATCAAATCGGCTGGGAGGAATTCCATTGATCGCAGTTTTAGGAGGCATCGGTTGGGCGCGAGTCAATGATGCTTTGGGACCGGTAGTTCGAGACACAGATGGTCGCGTCTTTACTTTATCGACCCTTACTGCAATGCTGGAAGTTGCCCCCTTTCCCTCTCTTATCGGACTCAAGGCAACTCCTTAAGGAAAAGAAGCAATAATCTCTCAACATTAAGCCCAGAAGGGAAGAGAAACTTATGACCACACAGGTCATGCCCTTGAACGTGCCATCAAGCGCCCCCTATATCTCCGTCATCATTCCGGTTTTTAATGAAGAGGAAAACCTGGAGGAATTGGGAGAGCGCCTGGTCCGCACCCTGGACGGCATGAACCGCGCCTATGAGATCATCCTGGTGGATGACGGCTCCTCGGACCGCTCCTGGGAACTGCTGACTCAACTTCACCAGCAGCACCCCCAGGTCATCCGGGCTCTGCAGTTTCACCGCAATTTCGGCCAGCACCAGGCCATTTTCGCAGGCTTTCAGGCCGCCCGGGGCCAGGTGATGGTCACCCTGGACGCGGACCTGCAAAATCCCCCGGAAGAAATCCCCCGGCTGGTGGCCAAGCTCGAGGAAGGCTTTGATACCGTGGGGGGCTGGCGGGAAAACCGGCAGGATTCCATTTTTCGCAAGTTCCCCTCCTTCCTCATCAACCAAGTGATGTCCCGGGTCACCGGCGTCAAGCTCCGGGACTATGGCTGCATGCTCCGGGCCTACCGCCGGGAAGTGATCGACAGCATCAACCAATGCCACGAATCCTCCAGCTTCATCCCCGCGTTGGCCAATCTCTTTTCCCGAAAAGTGGCGGAAATCCCGGTGGGCCACGCCGAGCGGGGGCGGGGCCAGTCGAAATACAGCCTGCTCAAGCTGCTGCGCCTCAACGTGGATTTCATGACCGGGTTTTCCAACTTTCCCATTCACCTGGTGGGGGTCCTGGGCATTTGCATCGCGCTTCTGGGGGTGGCTTTCGGGGCCTTCCTTTTCCTGCGCCGCCTCTTCGTGGGCCCGGAGGTGGAGGGGGTCTTCACCCTCTTTGCCATCCTCTTTGTCTTCGTAGGTCTGAACACCTTCGCCCTGGCCCTGGTGGGGGAATACGTGGGCCGCATCTACCGGGAGGTGCGGGGGCGGCCGCGGTTCGTGATCCGGCAGACCCTGGGCCCGGAGACCTCCTTAACCAAAAACTAAAAACTAAAAACTGTCTTTTATGCGCCTCATTTTCATGGGTTATCACAATATCGGCTATGTCTGTCTCGAAGCCTTAATCGACCATTGCCGGGCTTGGGGCGATGAGATCGTGGCCGTGGTCACCCATGGCGACGACCCCCGGGAGAATATCTGGTTCTCTTCCGTAAGAGAGTTGGCTTTCAAAAACTACCTGCCGGTGTATCAGCCTGAGGACGCCAATGATCCGGCCTTTGTGGCGGCCATGGCTAAGCTTAAGCCGGATTTTTTATTTTCCTGCTACTACCGGCACATGCTGAAAAAGCCTCTGCTGGACCTGCCCCGCCTGGGCGCGCTCAATCTCCACGGCAGCCTGCTGCCCCGCTACCGGGGCCGCTGCCCGGTGAATTGGGTCCTGGTCCATGGGGAGACGGAAACCGGGGTGACCCTGCATTACATGGAGGAGAAACCCGACAAAGGGGCAATCGTCGCCCAAAAGCGGGTGCCCATCGCTCCGGAGGACACCGCGCTCACTCTGTTCTCCCGTATGACTGCCGCCGCGGGGGAGTTGATGCAGGAAATTTATCCGGCTCTCCGGGCCGGCACGGCCCCGAAAATCCCCCAGGACCAGAGCCAGGCCTCCTATTTCGGGGGCCGCCGCCCGGCAGACGGTCTTATTGACTGGCAAAAGAGCGCCTGGGAGATATATAATCTGGTCCGGGCCGTGACCCATCCTTATCCCGGCGCCTTCACCCTGCTTCGGGGGCGGAAACTCTTCATCTGGTGGGGCCGGCCCCTGGCGGCCCGGGATTTGGCCGGAGGCCTGCCGGGCCAGGTGGTGGCCTGTCTGCCGGGAGAAGGGCTCCTGGTGGAAACCGGCAGCGGGCACTTTCTCATCACCCTGGCCCAATGGGAAGGGGAGCCGGAGTTTTTGGGGCCGGTGCTGGCTACCTGGGAGGATTTGGTGGGGCAGAAGTTGGGGTAAATGTAGGGTGGGCCCTGCCCACCATCATCTGAAATAAATTTTAAAAAGGTAGTCAGTGCTCACCACGTCTGAATAAATGAGACATGAAAAAGAAAGAAACAATTCAACTTGAGAATTGTCGGCTATGCGGTGAGGAAAAAGAATTAAAAAAATCCCATATCATTCCTAGATTTTTTTATAAGCCTATGGAATGGAATGAGAAAAACTTTAGATACCAAATTTTAGGAATCGATTCAAATTATAAAATAATTCGCCAAGGAGGAGTTAAAGAAAAACTGTTATGCAAAGAATGTGAGCAAATGTTTGGTGGTTGGGAAAATTATGTTAATAAGACATGTATTTTGGTTGCAGTAATATTTAACCGTAAGCCAATCAACGATTTAATGATAAACCCCACACCCATTAGGCAAGATAATCATAGGGTTTATAGATTTCTCTTTGGTGGGTTTGCTTGGGCATATTTTGTTTCGAGTCATTCTATACCGAACGAAGTTCGCCATGTGGCTATTAATGAGAGTGGTGAAATGATAGTCAGTGCTTTAGAAATACATCGATTGGGAATGATTATGGGATTAATTAATAACATTAAGATAAATGGGAAAATATGAAAATTCTGATCCTCGGCGTCAACGGCTTCATCGGCAATGCCCTCACCCGGCGCATCCTCAACACCAAGGACTGGGAGGTCTACGGCATGGACCTCCACTCCAACAAGCTGGGGGAGTCCCTGGCCCACCCCCGCTTCCATTTCCTGGAAGGCGACATCGCCATCAACAAGGAATGGATCGAGTACCACATCAAGAAGTGCGACGTGGTCCTGCCCCTGGTGGCCATCGCCACTCCCATGGTTTACGTCAAGAATCCGCTGCGGGTCTTTCAACTGGACTTTGAAGAAAACCTGCGCATCGTCCGGCAATGCGTCCAGTACAAAACCCGGATCATTTTCCCCTCCACCTCGGAAGTGTACGGCATGTGCCCGGACGCGGAGTTCTCCGAGGACGAGAGCACCCTGGTCCTGGGCCCCATCAACAAGCAGCGCTGGATCTACAGCTGCTCCAAGCAGCTCCTGGACCGGGTCATTTGGGCCTACGGCCAGGAAGGTTTACTGAAATTTTCCATGATCCGGCCGTTCAACTGGATCGGCCCCAAGCTGGATGATCTCTACGCCGCCAAAGAAGGCAGCTCCCGGGTGGTGACCCAGTTTATCCTCAATCTTTTGGAGCGCACCCCTATCCGCCTGGTGGACGGTGGCTTCCAGAAGCGCTGCTTCACTTACGTGGAAGACGGCATCGATTGCCTGATGAAGATCATCGAGAACCCCGGGGGCGCGGCCGACAGCCAAATTTTCAATATTGGCAACCCGGCCAACGAGGCCTCGGTGAAGGAACTGGCGCAGATGCTCCGGGATCTCTTCGCCCAGCACCCGGACCATAAAGACGACGGGGTCTACGCGGAGATCGTGGAGACGCCCCACGAGGCCTACTACGGCAAGGGCTACCAGGACATCACCAGCCGCAAGCCCTCCATTGCCAAAGCCAGGCAACTCCTGGGCTGGGAGCCGAAAACGGACCTCAAGACTTCTCTGAAGATCACCCTGGACTCTTTCCTGGATGAAGTCCGGGGGGAGGCGGAGTTTGGGGAGAAAAGTGATCAGTGATCAGTGGCTGGTTGTCAGAATTATAGGGCGGCCCGCGGCCGCCGTAATGCGGCGGGCGCGGCGCGCCCGATATTGCTGATCACTGGTTCCCTCAGTCTATTCCCCATATATCTGGAGATGACGTGCCGCCGCGTTTGGGAATAAAAATAGACGTGGACACCCTGGAGGGGTTTCGCCAGGGCATTCCGGCCCTGCTGGAGATCCTGGCCGCACGCCGGATCAAGGCCTCTTTTTTTGTGTCCCTGGGGCCGGACAACTCCGGGCGGGCCATCTTCCGGGTCTTCCGGCAGCAGGGTTTTTTGGAAAAAATGTGGCGCACCCGGGCGCCAGCCCTCTATGGACTCCGGACCATGTTCTATGGTACTCTGTTGCCGGCGCCGTTGATCAGCCGCGGAGCAGGGGAGATGTTGCGGGCCGTGGCCGCGGCGGGCCATGAATTGGGACTCCATGGCTATGATCATGTGCGTTGGCACGATCATCTTCTGTCCATGAGCCGGGAGGAGGTATCCCGGGAATTGGCCCGGGCCCAAGAGATATATACGCCTTTTCTGGGGCATGCAGCCCGGGCCTTTGCCGCGCCGGGGTGGCAATGCAGCGCCGCGAGCCGGGCGGCGCTGGCTGCCGGCGGTTTTTTGTACGGCAGCGACACCCGGGGTTATGCCCCCTACTTCCCCCGCTTCGGGGAGCAGGTGCATTCCGTGTTGGAAATTCCCACCACCTTGCCCACGCTGGATGAGTTGCTGGGCTTCGATGGGTGCCAGCCTGAGGACTTTACCGCGTTGATTCTGGGGCGACTGCAAAAAGCGGCCGTCCCCCAGGTATTGACGGTGCATACAGAGGTGGAAGGAGGGCCCTTGCGGCAGGAATTTGCGAATTTGCTGGACCGCTGCCTGGATCAGGGAGTGGAGTTCTTCCGGCTGGAGGATTGGGTCCGGGAGCTGTTGCAGGAGCCCGGAAAGATTCCGGCCGCGAGCGTCAGGCAGGGCCGCCTGCCAGGCCGGGCCGGGAGGGTCTCCTGCCAGGGGCCGGTGGAGGCTGAGCCATGAGGGTGGCCGCCATCATTGCCGCCGCGGGCGTGGGCCTGCGCATGCAGAGCCAGATTGCCAAGCCCTATCTGTTGCTGGCCGGCAAACCCATTCTGGCCCACACCCTGGGGGTCTTTGAAAACGTG
>JAKAKP010000023.1 GCA_021813445.1 Deltaproteobacteria bacterium | reverse complement strand
TGTTTTCGTCCAGTTTCTCATCACCAAAAAGTTTTTAAAGGGCTTGCTATATATAATACATTGATATATAGTATATAGTGCTAGTGGAGGTGGCGTGCGCATTTTTAAAACCAAGTGGTTCGTGCGCTATGCGAGGCATGAACGGATTAGCGATGTCAGCTTGCACCAGGCTATCGAGCGGGCTGAGCGCGGGATGGTAGACGCCGATTTAGGTTACGGCGTTATCAAGCAACGGGTGGCACGGCCTGGGCAGGGACGCTCGGGCGGCTACCGTTTGCTGGTCGCTTACCGTGCCGGCGATCGTGCGGTGTTCTTATACGGATTCGCAAAAAACGAGCGTGATAACATCGGAGACGATGAACTGGGAACCTTGAGAGAGATTGCGGCCGCTTGGCTTGAGGCGGCCGATGAACTCCTTGAGCATGCAACTCAAGAGGGGATTTTGCAGGAGGTAATATGACGGCTAAAAACAAAAAGCCCTCCCGGCTGACCCAAGCGCTGCTTGAAACAGCCAAGGATATGCACCAAGCCGGGGTTCTGGATGAAGGGGCTTACCAGAAGATCACCATGCGTCATCTTGGCGCAGAGGACAAAGCCGTAGTCGAACCGCTAACCGGGGAAGATATCCGGGCCATGCGCGAACAGGCGCACATGAGTCAAGCGGTGTTCGCTCATTATTTGAATGTAACAGTGGGGTATGTATCGCAATTGGAGCGGGGCACAAAGCGTCCGACCGGCGCGGCGCTCGCTCTGCTAAACGTGATACGCCGCAAGGGGATCGAAGCAATTCTTTAATCCTGAACTGACTATTGAATTGGCCGCGGTGAAATTGCCGCCGATGTTTTAACCGAGTTTTTGCTGGTCTTCTTCAAGAAGGAGATGAGCATGACTGCTAATCCAGTATGTCCAAGGACGGGGGCCCCGATGCTCCGCGGCCTGCGCCCCATGACGTTGACCTATAAGGACGACTCCATCACCTTTGATATGCCCGGGTGCTATTGTAACGATTGCGACGAAGGTATACACAGCGGTAAAGATATGAAGGTGTCCGACCGCATGTTGAACCACCTTAAGGCCCGTAGCGAGGGGTTGCTTGAACCGGGAGACATCCGGCATATCCGCAAAAAGCTCGGCCTTTCTCAGAAGACCGCCGGGTTGTTAATTGGTGGCGGGCCGCGTGCGTTCCAGAAATACGAAAGCGGCGATATGCTTCCGAGCCGGGCGGTCAGCAGCGCCTTGGTTCTTCTCGATCATGCCCCCGAGTCCTTAATGGTTCTTAAAAGGCGGCAGGAGGCAGTCAAAGCCCCGGCCTCTGCGCCTGCATACTCGCCTGAAAGTTTTTAATCTTTTCTTTAGGTGGGGCCACAACCCAAAAACCCTTTGGGAGCAGTTATTCATTTCATACCTGGCATTAGTACTTTCCAGTGATAACTGTTGCCTGTGGCAAGTGATCTTTTATTTTGCACAGGAATGGTAAATGGGTTTTTATTGAGTTTTTGCGATGACCCGGCCCAGTGGTTGCATTCAGTATTCAAAGACACTTCGACTTTAAAAACGACTGTAATATCAGGTGAAGGCATTCCCCTCAAAGTCTCTCGGCTACAAAATGCCAATGGTATGAAACCGGCTGCAGCTGTTCACGATCAATTAACGAGACCGGCTCAAACCCCTTGAGCAGTTTGACCAATTCGGCGGCATGGCAATAGAAGTGGGGATGGCCTTTGTCACTGACCCCTTCCAGGATGAAGGTATGGGGGGCTATCTCGCGGCCCTGGCCATAGTGCTGGTTGCGTTGGGAAAGAAAGGTCCCCTGGAAAGTACCCCTACGGCGCAGCACTCGGTGAATCTCAGCCAGGCAACGCTGTACCACTTCCCGGTCGCCATGGTAAATCACGTTCCAGGCCAGGACGTAGTCGAAGCTCTGGTCGGCATAAGGCAGGTCGGTCATCAATCCCGTTTGGAAATCGATGGCGTGCCCGGCCTTGACCGCAGCGTTGCGGGCAAAGGCGATGCCGGCCTCGCTACCGTCCAGGGCGGCAACGGTGAAGCCCAGGGAGGCGAGACAGAGGGCATGCCGGCCCACCCCACAGCCGAGATCCACCGCCCTGCGTGCTCCCTTGGCCCGCAGTCCGGAGGCCACCGATACAACCTCGCTTTCCGGCACCAACCAATCGCTCCGTCCTTCCTCCGTACCCCAACACTGGTCCCAGGCCCGATGCGCCGTGGCCGTCGCCAGGTCTCCTCTATCACCTGTGGTCATATGACCTCCAAACTGGAGATTATTTGTCTGAGATTGGCCATGGATTCTTCGGTTCGCTGGAAGTAGCGGCTGCGAAGTTCCATGATCAGCACCCCCTGATAACCAGGGAGATAGGCCGGCAGGATTTCGGCAAAGGGGATCGCGCCATAGCCCACCGGCATATGGGAATCTCCCCGGCCGAAGGGAAGTTGATGCGTCTGGAGTTTCTCATAGTGGTGCACGGCCCCGCCGAAGTTGTCATGGATATGGGTATGCCCAATTAAGTCCTTACAGTTGCCAACGGGCGCCACTAGATCAAAATCATAGAAGCGAGCCCCCATGTGCCAATGGCCGATATCCAAATTGATCCTGACATTCGGCCGCTCCACCAGCTCCACTTGTTCCCGGAGAGCCTCCAGGTCTTCAGCATAGCAGTATGGGCTGTGGTGCACGTAGGGCCTGGCGTTTTCCAGGCAAATGTTTACCTGGGGATATGCATCGGCTAGGAGCCCCAGGTACCCCCTTTCGCTTCCCAGGAGGATTCCTTCATCCTTTGGGGAAAGCTTTTGATTCCCATTGACATGCAAAGTCTCTTCGGGAATGAACCTGCCGGCGTGGTAAACCACAATCTTCGCCCCCACCTCTGAAGCAAATTGCAGGGTGCTCCTGAAAACTTCCAAATGTAATTCGGGGACTTGCCGATCCATCAGGTTCAAGGGGTTAGGGGAGTGAACCGTGTACGCGAAGTCAAAGTCTTGGAGAATGGTGAGGATACTTTGCAGCCGGCGCTGATCGAGCTTGCCGTTCTTGATGGCATCCAGGCCGTGCACCGGCAGCTCCACAGCCTGAAGGCCAATGGCCGCGAAACTCTCCAGGTCCCGGCGCAGGCGGCTTAAATCGCCGTCAATTCTCACTTCATCAATTTTGGCCCCGATTTTTACCATAAACTGTACACCTCTTGGCCCTTGACCCAGGTTTTCACCACCGACGGCACTTCCTTGCTCAGGTCCACCAGGATCAGATCCGCCTCTTTGCCGGGTTCGATGGAGCCGGTTTTCTCATCCAACCCCACGGCTTTTGCCGGATTGAGACTGACCATGTTCACCGCAGCCTGCAGGGGCATCAGGTTCAACTGATAGAGAGCAAAGACGCTGTGAACCAGGGTCATCGGCGCGTAATCGGAACAGAGGATATCGCCATACCCGGAAGCAATGGCTTCCCGGCCACTCAGGTTTTTCCCCTGGGAATTACCTCTCAGGATATTGGGCGCCCCCAGGCAGACCGCAACCTGACGTTCTTTGGCGGCCGCGGCCGCCTCCAGGTTCACCGGAAACTCCGAAATGGCAATGCTCCGCTTTTTGAGCCACTCTATTTTGTCGGGGGAATCATCATCATGGGAAGCCAGGGGGACGCCCAGGAAATGGCAGAGCGCGACGATGTGATCGACGATGACCGGCAAGTCCTTCTGAGCCGAGTATTTCTGCTGAATGATCTTTTCCAGTTCCTCTTCGCCCTTTTGGTAGACGGTGCCGAAATAGTTCTTAAAGGAAGTCAGTTCCCGGAACTGGCCCTGTCCGGGAGTGTGGTCCATCAGCGATAAAAGATCAATTTTTCTGGCCTTGAGAAGCCGCTCCAAATAGGGCAGCGCCCCGGTGTCGGTAATTTCGAACCGGGCATGGGCCAGGGTCCGCAGGTGCAGGTCCGGAGCCAGACGCTGGATTTCCGAGATGATCTCTGCGGCCATGCGGTTGGAGCGCACCCCAATTTCCCCTTCGGCAAAGGAGAGGGAATGAAAAATGGTGGTTATGCCGCTGGCGGCCAGCAGGCGGTCCATTTCCAGGATGACCAGGTTCTGGGGGAAGAAGATATTGGGCCGCGGCTCCAGGGCCTTCTCAATGGCATCGCTGTGCAGATCGATGAAGCCGGGGAGAAGATGCTGCCCCTGGGCGTCAATTTTGTGATGGAGGGATTTGATCTCCCCGGCCTTGATTTCGGCGATCCTGCCGTCCTCCACTTTCAGGGAAGCCCGCCATTCAGTCTCCCGGGGGGTGACGATATTGGCATCTTCAATAATATAAGTTCCATTACGTCTCATTTAATTCTCCCGGCTCAGGGGATAGACCCGGTCCATAATGGACGTCATCAGGTCGTCATGGTGAAAGATGCCGATGAGGGTGGTTCCTTGTTCTTTTAATTCCTTAAGGATATCCACGACAATGCCTATAGTTTGCTGATCCAGGGAGGCCGTGGGCTCATCCAACAGCAGCAGGCGGGGTTTCCAGATAACCGCCCGGGCCAGATTGAGGCGCTGCTGTTCGCCGCCGCTGAAAGTCACCGGATAGGCCCCGAAAAGATTGGCCGGGATAAAGAGCCTTTCCAAAAACCCGGCCGCCATTTTCCTGGCCTCACCCCGGGGCAGACCATTTTTCAGAAGCAACGGCTCGGCCACCAGATCCAGGGCAGAGACCCGGGGGAGCACCTGCAAAAATTGGGAGACGTAACCGATCTCGGTCTGCCGCAGTTCCAGAATCACCTGGTGTGCGGCCTGGGCCAGGTCAATCCGTCCCCAGCGCCGGGAGTCATATAAAATCCGTCCCCCATTCGAGAGATAGGTCTGGTAGATGCACTTTAAGAGCGTACTCTTGCCAATACCGCTGGGACCGGAAATCCCCAGAAATTCCCCGGCCGCCACCTGGAAGGAAACATTTTTGAGAGCCTGGATAACTTTCCCTTCTAAGATATGGATCTGGAAGGTTTTGGAGAGCTGTTCTATCTCGAGCAACTGACGGTTCTCCTTTGTTGGCAAAGCAATTTATGCCCTTACAACTGCGAACTTACTAACAGCTGGGTATAGGGATGTTGGGGGTCTTCCAGAATCTGATCCGTGAGACCGGATTCCACCACCCGGCCGCATTTCATCACCATGGTCCGGGAAGTCAGGAGCCGGATCACCCCCAGGTCATGGGAAACCACGATGACGGCCAGGTGAAACTCGCTTTGCAATTGTCTGATCAGGTCCAGCACCCTGGCCTGGACGGACAGGTCCAGGCCGGTGGTGACTTCATCCAGGAAAAGAATAACAGGGTTGTTGGATAGGGCTTTGGCAATCTGCACCCTTTGGCGCATACCCCCGCTAAAGTTTCTCGGGGGTTCATCCAGACGTTCCACCGGTATCTCCGTCTTGGCCAGCAGTTGGGCGCTGCGGTCGCGCATCCGGCCCAGGTGGCGGTATCCGGCCATAATCAGCCGTTCGGCAATGTTGCCGCCGGAACTGACCGCCATCCGCAGGCCGAGATGGGGGTTTTGATAGACCATGCCCAGGCAGACATGGCGGAGCTGTCTTTTTTGGAAAGAATTGAGGGTCAAAAGGTTGGCATCCGCCTGCGGCAATTGGACCTGCGAAGGCGACCCCGAGGGACCATCACGAAAATACAATTCTCCCGAGGTGGCTTCATAGTCAAAATAGAGGAGCCGCACCACCGTGCTTTTCCCGGAGCCGCTTTCCCCGACGATCCCCAAAACCTCTCCAGGGTAAAGCTCAAAGGAGACTTGGCCGCAGGCCACCACCGCGCCGCAATGGCGGCAGATGTTGGTTTCAAAATCCGGGCCGGTCACTTCCAGACACCGGGGACAGCCCCCGCCATAAATCTTGGTAAGGTCCTTGATGATTAATACCGGCTTCCATTGCGGCATCATGGAGTCAACTCCACCAGAAAGCTATAGCCGTGTCTTTGAAATCCCAAGTTTTCGTAAAAGCGATGGGCTTCTTCCCGGTTTTTATGGCTGGATAAGGCGAGTTTGTAACAACCCTTTTCCCGGGCCCGGTTCATGGCAAAACGGATCATCTCCCGGCCGAGGCCCCGGCGCCGCCGGTCCGCCCGCACCACCACGTCTTCCACCAGGGCGGACGGGGCTCCCTGGTGGCCCAGGTTGTCCATGATCAGCATGGCAAAGACCCCCAGAATTTCCCCCGTAATTGTAGCGACAAATAGCTTATAATCCGGATAACTCTGCAGGCGCCGGAATATGGCCCGGGCTTTCTCCACCGTCAAGACGCGGCCATCATCCATCCCCAGTTGAGCGTAAAGAGGCAAGACCAGGGGCAAGTCCGATTCCCTGCATTCTCGAATAGTCACTTGCATGCGCAGTCCCCTTGCTCATCCTGCTGAGCTAGCAGCTTGTCACAATGGCTGGTATCGGAACAGAGATAGGTCCTATTGCCGGAGGCCTCATCGATGATCTCATCGAGAAAGGTAGTGCGGCTGCCGCATCTCCGGCAGGCCTTGCCCCGGAAATTCTCCACCCGGAAGGGGACATCCTCAAACTCCAGAGGCTCCACCCGGGTATGGGGCGGAATGGCATAGATCCTTTTTTCCCTGCCAGCCCCGAAAAGGAACAGGGTTTCCGCCAAGTGCAACCTGGGGAGATCCCATCGGGGTATGGGACTGGGGTCCATGATATAACGGCCGTTGACCGTCACCGGATAACGGGCGCCGATGCTGATTTCGCCAAACTTAACGATGTCTTCATAGAGATAGAGCCACATCTGGCTGTAATCGGCTTCCCCGTGCATGCGCCGGGTTTCCGCCTCCGAGGGCTCCACGGTGCGCAAGGCCTCCGGGAAGGGCACCTGCAAGACCAGAATCTGGTCCCGGGTCATGGCTTCTTCCGGAATCCGGTGCCGGGTTTGGATAATCGTCGCCCGGCGGGTGTCCGTAGTAGTGCTGACGCCGGTCACCTGCCCCACGAATTTCTTGATGTTCACCGCGTTGACGCTGCCGTCGCAGCCCTGGTCGATGACCTTCAGGATATCCTCCGGCCCGATCAACGACAGGGTGATCTGCAACCCCCCGGTGCCCCAGCCGCGGGCTATGGGCAATTCCGGGGAGGCAAAAGGCACCTGGTACCCGGGGATGGCCACGGCCTTAAGAATCTTCCGCCGGATTTCCCGTTTGGCCGCTTCATTAATGAAGGCGAAATTATAATCCCTGGATTTTTTCGCCTGACCGTGTTCGTGGAGCCACTCGCTAAATCGCATTTTTTTTCCCCGACCCCGGCCGTGCCTCTGTGCCGACTTCCTGGGTCTGGCGCAGGCGGTCAAGGTCCGATTGGAAGGTCACATAATGGGGTAGCTTCCAGTGGGAGCCGAACCCCAGGGAATCAATGCCGTCCAGGTGCGACAGGACGAATTCCTGGTCTTCAGATGGCGTCTTCGGTTCCGGGGACTGCATGGCCCGGTCCAGGACCGCCATGGCAATGGCCTTGATCTCGTTGTGGCCGAAACAAAGCCCATACCCGAGAGTGAATTTCGGTGAACCTTCGGCATCGTTGAACCTGGCGATCACCTCGGCCTCGGTCACCTTCACCTCGCCGATGGAGTAAGGTTCTCCCGAATGGGGGTGGGCGATGCGCACCGGCAGATAGCCGACCCGCAGTTCTCCCACCGTGGGGTGGATATCGCCGTAACCCCGCATATTGGTGTAGGCCAGCAACAGCAAGCCCCCGGTTTCTCCCCTGGTTATGCCCTGCAAAGCCGCGCTGCGGGGGGCGGGGAAGGTTAGTGATTGGCGGGTGATATCAAAGACTTTGCCTCCATTCCCGCCATTTCCTATGGTTTCCACCAAAAGCCCCTCTTTCCGGAGAATATCTACTACCTTAGGGAAGGTCAGCGGGAGAGGCTGAGCATCCACTAAGTCCTGGCCCAAGGCCTCCATGAAAGCCCGTCTTCGTCGCGGGGTGTCCTCCAATAGTTCGAAGTCCAGGAGCCTGAGGGTATAATCGCTGGTGGGTCCCAGGACCTGACCCCCGGGGATGTCTTTAAAAGCCGCGGAAATTCTGCGGATGATCCGGATTTCCTCGCCGCTCTGGGGCAGGGAATAACCCACCCTGGGCTGGGTGGCCCGATAAGCCCGGAGCATAAACGCGGCTTCCAGGGTATCGCCGGCCGCCTGTTTGAAGGCCAGAGCCGCCAGCTCCGGGGCGTACAAAGAACCTTCACTCATCACCCGGTCCACCGCCAGATAGAGCTGTTCCTGGATTTGCACAACTTCTAAAGGCTTGGAGGTCCCCTTCAGCCTTTGATAGGCCAGCAGCCTCCCGGCCTGGGCGATGGCTTCCTCGCCTCCTTTAACCGCCACGTAACCCATATTTATTTCACCTCCGGCAGGCTGGAGCGGGGCATTCCCATGACCTGACCCATTTGGTCAATGAAGAAACAATCCACGCCTAATGGGAATTCCAGGTTGATTTCTTGCAACCGGAGAATTTCGTCTGCAGCCAATCCGGTGATAATCGCCTGTATCTCGTTTTTGACGCCGGGTCCCCGAAGTTTTACCCGCAGGCCGTTCTGGTCTTCCCGGCTCAGGGAATCCACCAGATAAATAATGGTGGCGCCCTGGTCGGGATACTCCAGGGTGCCCCGCTTGGCCTTTTCTATTTCTCCCTCACTGCTGCCGCGGGTGACGATAATAAAGTCCGCCGCCCGCACTTCGGTTACCCTCGACCTGGTCCAGTTTTTCACCAGCCCGGCATAGGAGTCGCGCTCCGGACCGATTACCGCAAAACTGACCTCGTGATCCAGCAGGGTTTGCAACATTAAGGGCAATCCCAGCCGCGGATCCCGTGGGGACAAAAGACAGATCTCCCCGGGATGGCTCAAGGCCTGGAGCAATAACCGGAACGCCTGTTGCGTGTCCAGGAAATCCTTCGCAGCCGGCATGCCTCACCCCTTCACCATGGTTTCAAAATTTACCTGGGTTTTGCTCAACAGCCGCCGCTCCCAGGTGGCCGATTCCTTTAAGCGGAAGGCCATTGGGGCCAAAAATTGGCCGATCTCTGTCTTCAAGGCGTCATTATCACTTTGAAAGATTGCCGCCACGGCCGCAGTCAGCATGGCCTTCTCAGGCTCCTCTCCCAGGACCAGGGCATAACCCCTTTGTCCCCGGTATTCGGTCTCCGCCTCGGTGACCAGAATTTCCCCCAGGCAGAAATCGGTGGCGAAGGGATCTCTGGCCACCATCATCAGCAGGCCGGTTTGCGGGGCTTTACTCACCTGAATCTCCGCCTCCCCCAGCAACTCCTTTAATTCGGAGACAGATTTCTGGTCCATGGACATGATAACGGACTGATGATCAGACATTGATTCCTCTGCATCCAGGGGACTTCCCACGCCCCCAAAATTGCTAAACCACCTGTTTCCTTAAATAGGCCGAGACCAAGTCCAGGATCATGATGGTGGCCAGAATGACCAACAGCATGGCTGCCATCTGGCGGTACTCGAACATTCTGGAGGTCATGACCAGCTCGTAACCGATACCACCGGCGCCTACCAGGCCCATGATGGTGGAATAGCGGATATTCCGGTCCAGGATATAAAGGTTGTAGCTGTTGAAGAGCGGCAGGACCTGGGGAAAGATGGAGTGAAAGATCCGTTGGGGCAGCCTGGCCCCGGTGGCCTCCACGGCTTCCACCGGTTTCGGGTCCACATTCTCGATGGCCTCCGCATAGAACTTCCCCAAAAATCCGGCCGTATTCAAACCCAGGGCCAGGACCCCGGCAAAAGGTCCCAAACCCACCGCCACCACGAAAATCAGGGCGAAGACCAGGTCCGGCATGGCCCGGAGAAAATTGGTGATTTCCTTCGCCAGGTTATAGATTAGCGGATGATGGCTCACGTTTCGGGACGCCAACACCCCCAGGGGGACGGCCAGGACCATGGCCAGGAAGGTGCCGCTGATCCCCATGCCCACGGTTTCCAGCATTAACTTCAGGTAAACCGAAATTCGCGAGAAATCAGGAGGTACCATGCCTTTCAAAAATTCCCAAATACGCGGCGCTCCGGCTGCCATCTCTTTCAAATCCACCGGCATGAAATAAAAGGAGACGATGGTGAACAAGCCGATAGCGCCCACCAGGGCCGCATCCCGGGAGCGGCTACCCGGTTGCAAAAAGCCGCCTTTAATAATTCTGTTCCGCAGATAGGCGGAGACGCGGTCAATGGCGGTGATGATCACCAGAATGACCACTAAAATGGCAGCCGCCTTCTGGTAATGAAACCCCCGCATTTGGGTGAAAAGCTCCACCCCCAATCCCCCGGCGCCCACCACCCCGAGAGCCAGGGCGACCCGTATATTGTGGTCCAGCAGGTATAGGTTGTATCCCATAAACAATGGCAGCACCTGGGGCACGATGGCATGGCGAATCACGCTTAAACCGCGACTGCCCGTGGCCGCTAAAGCTTCCACCGGCTTTTCATCGATACTTTCTACCGCCTCGGAGTAAAACTTGCCCAACAACCCCACCGTGGCCAGAGTTAAGGCCGCTACCCCCGCCTGGGGTCCGAGGCCGAATGCGGTCACGAAAAAAAAGGCGTAGATGACATCCGGAATAGATCTCAGCAAGGTGACCAGGGTCTTGGAGAGGTGGTAGAGAAACCAGTTTTGGGCCGTATTCCTGGCTGCCAGAAATCCCAGGGGCAGGGAAATGATCATGCCCAGGATCGTGCCCCAAAAGCCCATGGCTACTGTTTCCGCGGCCAGGATCAGGATCTGCTTCCCCCTGGAGAAATCCGGCGGCAGCATCTCCCGGCCCAAAGCGAACGACTGAGATAAGCCGCCGATGAGGGACCCGATATCCACCTGGGAAATTCTGAAAGAAACGCCCAAAACCACCAGGAAGATCGACCACCACAGGAACCTTGCGGCTTTGTTCAGATGCCAGCTTGCGCGGCAATGCATTCAATTTCCTCGTCCACGGTATAAATATCCTGGATCCGGTGATCGTTGAGCTTGCGGGTCGCGGCGTCAAAGCAAATGGCACCCTCTTTCAGAGCCACCACCCGCTGGAAGTGGTCCCGCACGGAATCCAGATGATGGAGCACCGCGATCAGGGTGATCTTCTTCTCCTGATTGATGCGGAGCAAAAGCTCCATAATTTTCCTGCTGGCTTTGGGGTCCAGGTTGGCGATGGGTTCGTCGGCCAGGAGCAACTCCGGTTCCTGCATCAAGGCCCGGGCAATGGCAACCCGTTGCTTTTGGCCGCCGCTGAGCCGGTCCACCCGTTCGCCGGCCTTATCTTCGAGACCCACAAAACTCAGGAGTTCTCTGGCCTTCTCCCTTTCCCGCCTTGTGAAGAACCCGACCGTGGAAGAAAGCAGCGACAGGCCCCGGTCCAATCTCCCCAGGGCGCCGGCCATCACATTGACCTGGACCGAGGTCCTCTCCACCAGGTTGAACAGCTGGTAAATCATGCCGATTTTCTTGCGGATTTGCCGCAGAGACTCCGGGTCGCGGTAGTTAATCTCTTCCCCTCCGACTGATATCGTGCCGGCGTCCGGAATTACAAAGCCGTTGATAGTCCTAATTAAAGTGGTCTTCCCGGAACCGCTGGGGCCGATGAGAGCCACAGCCTCCCCTTTCTTCACCCGCAAATTAATGCCGGCCAGGACCTCAAGGCCATTGAATCGTTTTCTCAGATTTGCCACCTTTACCATGGTATCCTCCCAGGCTTCCGAGCGCCTGCCATGACAGACGCCCGGAACAATACCCTCGGCGCTGAGGCCTCTATTTCAAGCCGTCGATCACCTTTTTGACTTCTTTGATCAGGGTATAATCTTTGTCACTGACCAACTGCCAGCCGGCGATATTCCCAAAAGCCGTGACTTTGGTGGCCTCTTTGGGGACGGTGGTAATCGCCTTTTTCAAACCGGCCTTGGTTTTTTCCGGCAAGTCCTGGCGAAAAGCCACGGGAGAGCCGGGAAGGGGGATGGACTTCCAGATAATGACGTTGGTCTGAGGCGATATCTGGCCCTTGGCAACCATGGCGGGATTAGTCATATCATTGTCGGAAGCCATATCCACCGTCTTGTTCTTCACCATCAGTTCCGCAGCGTCGTGGGTGCCGCTGAAGCCTACTTTTTTGAAGGTTTCTTCCGGGTTCAGGCCGACTTTCCACATGAAATATCTGGGTACAGCAAAGCCGGAAGTGGAAGCCGGGTCAGTGAAGGTGAAAGTTAACTCCTTCTTAAATTTGTTAAGTTTTTGGGCAATCTCTTTCATCCCCTCTTCCCCTTCCAGGGGAGTGGAGATTCCCAGCTTCCGGGCGGTTTCGGGGGTCGCCACCAGGTAGGAGCGATAAGTGCTTTTGCCCTTGGGGTCGATGCCCACGGCAAAGGCCTCGGCCCCGGCCCGGTCTTGGGCCAGCACGTAGGAGAAAGGTCCGAACCAGGCAAAATCCACTTTTTTGGCCCGCATGGCTTCGATGACCCCGGTGTAATCCGTGGCGGTGAAGAGCTTGATGCACTGGCCCAGCTCTTTCTCCATCCAGGCCTTCAGGGGTTTGATCTGCTCAATCATGGCCTTGGGGTCTTCCGCGGGAATGAGACCCATCACCAGGCATTTTTCTTCGGCTTGAAGGCCTCCGGTTAGCATGGACATCAGGGCCGCAGCCATCCCGAGAGCCAGGAAATACTTTTTCATCTTCTCCTCCTGAGTTCTTTAACCTGTAACTATGTTCTGTTTTATCGAGCCGATAAAAGGAGTTGAACCCCCTCCGCCAGTCTTGCCAGACATTCGCGCCGCTTAATCACCCCCTTAGGTCATGGAAATCCACGGTGATGCTGCAGAGATCGCCCCGGAATTTGCTGAGGCAGTATTCAACTATGTCGCCGTCCTGGCTTTCGGAAAGGCTTTTGACGACTAATAGGGGAGTTTTAAGGGAAACCTGTAAGATCTCCATATCTTTATCGTCGGGCAGGGAAACCTCAAATGTGGAAGTTCTCCTGGTGGCTTCAACGCCATAATGTTCTTTTAGCAATTTATAGAAAGAGAATGTGTGGTTTAGTAAGGTGTGAATCCCGGGATATTTTTTGGCGCTTAAAAAAGAGGTGGTATGGCTGAATGGTATCTCGTCCGCATATCTCAATATTTCCAACACGGATACTTTATCATCCGGCTGGATGTTGAGTTTTTTGGCAAATTCGTCTCCGGCAATAACTTCGTAAGTATCCAATAATATTGCATCAGGTTGCAAACCGGCCTGGAGTATCGACGTAGTAAATTGTGTCTTCTTTGAGACTTTATAAGGTATTTTAGTCTTTGCTAAAAAAGTTCCTTTGCCCTTTATCTTATAAACCATCCCTTCTTCTGCGAGTCTTTCGATAGCTCGTCTAACTGTATGCCGGTTCAGCTTGTATTTTTTGCTGATGGCGTTTTCCGCGGGTAACCGTTCACCGGGCAAGAGCACCCCGCGGCGGATTTGTTCCAGCAGAATCTGAGAAAGCTGGCTATAGCAGGGAACTTCGCTGTTGCGGTTAATCATCAAGGCCAAAGCCCTCCGTTTGTCTAGACAGGTAGACAGACTTTTAGCACGGGAATATTTCTCTCTGATTAAGGGAGGATTAATTTTTGGTTAAATCAAAAATTTTTGACGGGGCGCCGCGGCTGGAGGTTTGGGCAGATCGATCTACAGGCCTGCCTCAAACCTTAAAGGTTCTCTATCAATTGCGCTTCCTCCAAAAGTTCGGTGCTCTCCTCAAAATAGGGCTCGAGAATATTGTCAGCCACTCTGAGCATCAGGCCCTTGCAGTTGGTGCAAAACGCGGTGTCGTCGTCGATGCCCGCTAATCTTTGATCCCAACAGCCGCAATCCAAGCAGCGGTAGCAGTATAGGGGCATTCGTTTTAAATCTCCTCGCAAACTCTTAAGTCATTCTCCTGACAGCCAAGACGGTCATGCAGGAGTTTTGCTCTCCATTGTTAACAGGCGAATGTTTAGGGAAGATTAATGATCAATGTTCTTTTGATGAAAAGGTCCCTTATGGGTAACAAATTGATCTTTTGCAGATATGCATGGAAGGCTAACTTGGCTGCCGCAAGGTCCCTGAAGAGATGGTAGCATAACATTCAGCAACTGGCGGGGGCGATAACCTCTTGCAGCACGTGACTTAACTCGTTGATCTTATAAGGTTTAGCAATAACGCCGCTGAACCCGTATTTCCGGTAGTCCGCCATGGCCGGGTCATCGGAGTAGCCACTGGAGACAATGGCCTTGATCTGGGGATCAATGGATCTCAGCTCCCGGATGGCTTCCCTGCCGCCCATGCCCCCCCGGATGGTCAAATCACAGATCACCGCGGTGAAGGGCTGGCCGGATTCCTTGGCCCTGGTGTAGGCCTCCACCGCTTCGGAGCCGTCCCGGGCGAAACTGGCTTCGTAGCCGATGCGGTTGAGGATCTTGTCCAGGAGATTGCGGATACTCTCTTCGTCGTCCATAACCAGGATTCTGCCGCTGCCAGGGGTAGCACACAGAGAGGGCTGGCTGCTGCTCAAACATTGTTCCTCAGTAGTCGGCAGGAAAAGGGTGAAGTTGGTTCCCCTTCCCGGCTGCGAGGCCACTTGGATATTGCCCCCATGGTTCTTGATGATGGCGTACACGGTGGCCAGCCCCAGACCGTTGCCGGTATCTTTGGTGGTAAAATAGGGATCAAAAATCTTCGGCAAATTCTCCGGGCTGATGCCGATTCCCTGATCAGCCACAGTTATTTTCACGTATTTGCCCGGTGGCAGCGGGCCCGCGGCGCCGTTTTGCAGGAAGATATTTTCCGTCGCCAAGGAGATGATGCCGCCTGTAGGCATTGCCTGGTCGGCGTTAATCAGCAGATTGCCGAAAACTTGTTGGATCTGCCCGGGGTCCACTTCCACCGGCCACAAGTTTTCCGACAAGGCATATTCACATCGGGAGCGGGAGCCGCATAAAGCCAGATTGGCTGCTTTCAAGAGCAAGTCCGCCACCTGTTGCGGCTTCTTGATGGGTTTACCGCCCTTGGCGAAGGTGAGCAGTTGCCTGGCCAATCCCTGGGCCTGCTGGCAGGCCTTTTCGGCATCCTCCAGCCTGTACAGGGCTTCCTGCGACTCGGTTTCCAAGGCGGCCAGGCTGATGTTGCCCAGAATCGCGGTCAGGTTATTATTGAAGTCATGGGCGATCCCTCCGGCCAGGACTCCCAGCGATTCCAGTTTGTCCAGCTTCAGCCGTTCCTCCTCGGCCCGCTTGCGCTCCGAGAGGTCCACGTTGATACAGAAAAGTTGCGGCGGCCGGTTCTCCAGGCAGACCACCGTGTGGATAGTATATGCCGGTACCAGATGGCCGTTTTTGTGCCGCAGCAGGTGTTCTCCGGGAGGCAGGATTTCTCCCGAAATGGTGGCGTTTTTCCCTTTCTCCAACGCCTGGGCGAACAGAGGTTGGAGGTCCGCCGGGATAATCAGGTCCACCAAGGGTTTTCCCACCGCTTCTTCCCTTTTGTACCCGTAAATTTGCACGCTCGCCCGGTTCCAATAGCGCACTACGCCGTCAGTGCCATACCCCAGGATGGATACTCCGGGAATATATTTTAAAAGATTGCGGAATCTTGCTTCACTTTCGTGCAAGGCCTCTTCCGCCAGCCGCCGTTCGGTCAATTCCCGGCGCAGTTCAGTATTGGTCCGGCTCAGTTCCTCAGTGCGGACGGCGACCACGCTTTCCAGATTATCCTTGGCCTGGCGCAGCGCCTCTTCTGCCTGTTGGCGGGTGGTAATTTCCCGTCTCACCCGGGAAAAGCTGAACAGCAAAATAATAATGCTGATCGCGGTGCCGATGGAGGAGGTGAATAAGACCCACTGGTTGCTGGTTTTGGACAGTCCCCATTGCTGCCGCAGGAGCAGGTGGTCGACCTCTTCGGTGTCGGTCTGGGAGATGAGCCGGCGGATATTATCCAGGATGGTCAATCCTTCCCCGGTTTCCACCAGCTTTTTTACCGCCGCGAAGTCTCCCGCTTTGGCGAGTTCGACCCCCTTTTTCAGAAAAGCCATTTCCTTGTCCAGGCGCTGTTCCAGGGCCTGCAACCGTTCCTGGTACCAGGGTTTGTCCCGGATCAACCCCTGGAGGTAGGAGATTTTACCCTGAATATCGCTGACTGCTTCGTGGTATGGGATGAGGAACTGCTCATCGCCCATCGCAATAAAATTGCGTTGGCTGTTAACCGCATCATGAATCACATTCAACAAGTTTTGGAAGGTGTTGCGGATCTCGTAAGTTTGCAGCGCAGTTTCCCCCACCTTTAGGCTCTGCCAGGTGTTCCATAGCGAAAAGGCATTGATAGCCATGAGCAAGGCCAGGGCTAGGTAGAAGCCAAGATTAACCAGGTTGAATATTTTGGAGCACTTCACAACGTTATCTCGCAGCCGGATGCTTCCCTTAAAATGCGAAGAAATTTCCTCGCTCAAAAAGGAACTACCAGATTCTTTCACCGCCGGTGGTTTTAATTTCCTTGGACCAGTAATCCTCAATCAGCCTGATAACCCCTTTAGGAAGAGGCACATAATGTAATTTAAGCGCGATTTCCCGGCCGTGCTGGTAGGCCCAGTCGAGGAAGTTCAAGGTGGCGCGGGCTTGCTCCGGATTCTCCTGACTTTTCTGCATCAAAATAAAGGTAGCGCCGACGATGGGCCAAGTGTCCTTTCCCGGCTGGTTGGTCAGGATCATGTAAAACCCTTGGGCATTTTGCCAATCCGCGGTATCGGCCGCGGCCATGAAGGTGTCCGTATTGGGTTGGACGTAATGGCCGTCGTGGTTGCGCAATAATGCATAGGGGATCAGATTTTGGATGGCGTAGGCATACTCCACGTATCCAATGGATCCGTCGATTTGCATGACTTTGCTGGCCACCCCCTCATTTTGTTTGCCGCCAATCCCAGTGGGCCAATCTACCTCTTTATGATTCCCCACTTTTTGTTGCCATTCCGGCGAGATCTTGCTGAGATAATTGGTAAAAATGAAGGTGGTGCCGGAACCGTCCTCGCGGTGGACCACGGTGATCTCCTGGTCCGGCAGGCTAAGGTTAGGATTCTCCATCTTAATAGCCTGGTCGTTCCAACGGGTAACCTTCTTCAAGAAGATTGCAGCCAGTACCTCTGGAGTGAGACGCAGATCCCCGGGCTTGACTCCTTTAAGATTTACTATGGGCACAACGCCGCCTACCAACATGGGGAACTGGACCAAATTGAACTCTTTTAATTGCTCCGGATGCAGCGGTGCATCGGAACCGGCAAATTGCACCGTTCTGGCCTTGATCTGGGTTATGCCTGCGCCCGAGCCTATGGACTGATAAAGGACCTTAACCCGGGTGACATCGTAATATTTGTAAGTCCACAGGGAATAGCAGGGATAGGGAAAGGAAGCGCCGGCCCCCTTAATGACCACCTCGGCCTTGGCAGTGGACGCATTCAGAGGTAACAGGACGGCCGTCAAAATGAAAAAGACTAATCTTTTCAATTTACTTTTCTCCACATTCTGGCCGGAAAGCATCCATGCAAGATCCCAGCGAGTGAAAAAAGGTCCTTAACACCTGGGCCGAGACTGGATACATCTTCCATAATGGCACAATCACTGATGGCGTCAGGCCGGTTCCTGCCCCTGGTCCAGGATTGGCCCCATTAGTAGCAGACGATTGTTAGGAGAGGATTAATTTTCAGTTTTTTTTTTCGATGATGTGGTTTTTTTGGGGGGAAAGATCGAGGCGGGAGGAAGAGGGCCTTAGGCTACATTTCTTTCTCCCCCATTCTCGCTGGCTCCTCCCGGCTCCAGGGAGGTTACTTGGGTGGGGCAGTTTATGGGGAGATATTGAATGGTGACCATCATCCAGGCCTCGCCTTGCAGGTGAACGGGGGAGGCCACCTGGTAACAAATTCGGTTTTTCTGGGGATCAAAGCCTTTTTTCCGCACGGTTTCTCCCCGCCGCAATTTTTCTTTAAAGCATTTCGGACAGGGTTGATCCAGGTTATAGAAAGCCTGATGACATTTCTGCCCCAGGGGGGAGTAACCCAGCGTCTCCGCCAGGCGCCGGTTCACGAATTCGACCTCATAGGCCTGGGAGCAGATGTAAATCAGACCGTCGAAAGCATCGATAATCGCCTGATATTGCCCCCACAACTCCCGCCAGGCATCCATCTGCCGCCCACAGTCAACCGTCATGTCCTTTCCCTCAATCTGCAATTGCTGGCCAACGTCGCTGCAGGCTGACAACAAAAAGCCTCCTGGAAAGCCGAGCCCTCAGGATAATTAAATTGGAGCCAGCCGATGAGTTTCAGGACCCAGGTGTTTACCTCTGGTGAGATTATCTCCCCGGAAGTATGACAAGACGAATACCATTCCTGACCTCCCACGTCAAAGGAGATGCTTTGTACGGCCGGCAACAATTCTTTGGGCAGGCGCAAGGCCTTGGCGGCTTCTGCCACACATTCGAAAATTTCCATAAACTCCTCCAATCAATTAGACGCCTCTCGCAGATACGAGAAATTCGCAAGCTAACGTTGACCGCACGCATGCTCTTCAAAGAGTTGCCAGGTGGCGTGAAAGGCAGCGTCAAAGGAGCGTTCGTCCATATATCGCCGTGCCGCCCGGCCCATGGTCTGTAGCCTATCCGGCTGCGCCAGAAGGCTCTGCACGGCCTCGAACAAACTTTCTTCGTTATCCCCCTGCACCACAAGCCCGGTTTTTCCGGGGATCACATTTTCCTGGGGACCGCCGGTGTCGGTGACGATGACCGGGACCCCCGAAGCCTGGGCTTCCAGCACCACGTTGCCAAAGGTGTCGGTGGTGCTGGGGAACAGGAACAGATCGCAGGAGGCGTACGCCGCGGCCAGGTCTTCTCCCTGCAGATAGCCCGTGAAGGTACAGGGAGTGCCGGCCAGATCCTGCTGCATCTCCTCCAGGTAAGGGCCATCCCCCACGACGACCAGATGCAGGTCCGGATGGTTTCGGATCAAGGCCTTAAAGACTCTGCCGAGGATTTCCATGTTCTTTTCTTTGGACACCCGCCCCACGTACAACAGTTTGACCGCGTCTTTCACCCGGAACCGTTTCTCCAAAAAGCCGTTGCGTTTGTCGGGATGAAACAATTGCAGGTCCACGCCCCTGGGGAAAATCCGCATCTTGTCGCCATCTACCCCTCTTTCCCGCAATTCCTCAGCCGTGCTTAATGAAGGCACATAAATCAGGTCCATCTGGTTATAAAACCAGGCCATGTATCTCCACATGAGCTCGACGATCATCTGATCCTGGGTAAGATATTGGGCATATTGGGGCAGAGCGGTGTGATAAGTCCCCCATAAAGGCACCTGCAAAATACGGGCTGTGGCCATGGCCGTGAGGCCCAGGGGGCCGGGGGTGGCCGCCAGGATATGGGTGAATTCCCTGGTGTAGCAATAGTCAAGAATCTCTAAAAATGGGGGATGGAATAGCTTCTGTTCCCGGTACTCCGGCAGGTTGAAGACGCCGATGGGGGAAAAATTTTGGATTCCCGGCTGCAGGGGGTGCTTCTTGGTGGCGCAGGTGATAATGGTATAGTCTTTTTGCGCCCGCCGGGCCGATTCCACCTGCCTTATAAGGGAAAGGGCCACGCCGTTGATCTCGTAAAAAGTGTCGGTAAAATGGGCGATGCGAAATTTCTCCATGGCCCCCCGTTGGGCCTTGCCCGCCGGCATGAACCTGGTCAAGATATCCCGGCCCAGGGAACGATCCGCCGCAAAAGAGGTAAAAGCCGCGGTATAAGGGCTCATCCCCAAGTACACCAGGCCGCTGGAAGAAGCGGAATTGATCAGGTCGATGAAATTGGCTCCGAACAGGGCCTGGCTCAATTTCCGGTGGAATTGGGTGAGAAGGTTACGGGAAAGCCGGTTGAGCAGGTAAAACCATTCATGTTCATCCAGCGGCAACGAGGCCTTGGTAAGGAATTGGGAGGCCTCTTTCTTGATTAAGGAAATAATATTCTCATCTTTACTGGCTGACCGGAGCGAATTTCTGACTTGATTATAATAAAGTTTGAATTTTGAAAAATATCCCTGGGGTTCCCCGCCGGTTTGGAGAATTTTATCCAAAAAATCGCTCAACGCGTTGCCTTCACCTTGCGCCGAAAGATTATATTTTTTCTTGTAAAACTGATAAGCGATGCTGCAAATATTTTGGCCCAAGGTCAAAGGGGTGGAAGCCCGCCCCCTGACCGAAGCCGCACCTTGGTTTACTTTTTCCAAGAAATCCGCCAATCCGGACGCGTCCGCCTGGGTATATTTCTGGGCGATATTGAGAGAACTGTGGTCATCGGAGCCGCCGGTGAAATTTTTTACCCAAGGAGAAGGGAGGGCCGGGATGATTTGATGCTTTTCCGTTAACTCATCGATCAGACCGGGGGTGAGTTCCTGGCAGACGGCCTGGAGCCGGTCATTGAGCTGCCCATCCCGGCTGCCGTTAAGCTCAAAATTTTTGAAGAGTAGGAGGAGCTGTTCAAAGTGCTCCACCGTCAGGCGGTTATTGATGGACCAGAGTGGGTGGGCCAGGCTGTGGACAATGCCTTCCCCATTCAGGTAACTCACCAATTCGAAGATATTGTCCCGGACCTTCTGGATTTGCCGGTGCTGTTCTTCATTAATGTTATAGGCCAGGACATGGATCTTGCAGCCATCCGCAAAATAGGTGGTGATCTCTTCGCTGATGAAGGTGTCCGGCAGATGGGCGATCTCCAGGCAGCCGGCAATGGTATTATGGTCGGTAATGGTCACGTGGGACATGCCCCTGTCTTTGGCCAACTGATAGAGGGCCAGGGGCTCCGTGTAACATTCGTGGCAGCCCAGCTTTTGCAGCACCCATTGGGAGGGGCGGGTGGAATACTTGGAGTGGACGTGGAGATCGATCTTCATGGGTTTCACCTCCTTTGGGTCAGGCAATGAGAATTGTTTCCCCGGCCCGCACCTTATCCCCCGGACCCACCATGAGTTCCAGGTCCGGGCGGTGCGGCAGGACCAGGTCCACCTGCGAGCCGATACGGATGATGCCGAAAATTTTGCCTTTGCTTACTTCCTCCCCCTCTTTGACATAGCTGTCGATGCCATTCACGCTCCTGGCGGCAATTTGCACGATATAGTAGGAGACTTGCTCTCCCTTATAGATGCTTTCAATGCGGGTCACGGTCCGCTCATTCTGGATGATGTGGCGGGAGTGACGGTAAAACGGCGGCCGGCGCAGCAGCAGGCGCCAGTGCATGGGGAACATGGACAGGTTCTGGGGAGTCGCAGGATGATGCTGCACGGCCGCCACCCGTCCGGCCAGAGGAATGCGGTTGTAATGGACGCTGAAGGGGCTCATGAAGATGCCGATGGAGATTTTGGGATAAATCAGGTCCTCCTTGACGATGTCCTGGAGGCGGGCCTCGACCCCCTGTTTGATGGTGACCACTTCCTGGTGCGGCTTTACCAGGCGGACATAAACCACGGTGCCATCCGCGGGGCTGAGGATGTTTTCTCCGGGGGGCGGGACACGGGGGGGGTTGCGGAAAAACCAGACGTAACGCCAATAGAGGAAACCGGCGGCCAGGCTCAGCGGCGGCGCCAAGAGCCAGGGGTTCAATGGAGCTCCTTCCAAATGGCGGGATCGATCACCCTCACCAGGGCCACTCCTGAAGAGAAGGGGAAATTTACCACTTCAAAATATTCCTTATGTCTCTTGATGAACTTCATCCATTTCTTGACCCCTGCATGATTGAGCAATTCCCGGATATAGATGTTGGAGTCGTGCAGGAGGATATAGGTGTTCTTGTGGGAATGGGCCAGGACGTTGGTGAAATCGTATTTCACGTCCTCATAGGCGTGGCTGCCGTCGATGAAGGCCAGATCCAGGGGCGGCAGGTTGAAAGAGTCATATGCCGGAAAGAATTCATCGTTGCGTAATTTGTAATGCGTGACTAGGTCCTGCACTCCGAACCTTTCAAAATGGGCGCGCACCGAACCTTCCTCCGACCACATGCCCCGGCCGCCCACCGTAGCCAGGGGGCCGTCCTTGAGCAAGGAGTAGGAAGGATCAACAAAGGTGAGGGACCCAGAGCCGTTATCCTTTAGGCCCAGGGCGAAGCAGACGACGCTGAAGCCGTAGCCCGAACCGATCACCAGGGTGTGCTTGGGACGCAGGGCCCGGACCAGGGCATAGTAAAGAAACCCGAAGCCCAGGTTGAGATTCTTGGCCTTCTCCCGGTGCCCGAAGGGTTTGGCGAAATGGAGAATGTCTTTCAGAAGCGCGTCGCTCAGACTAAAACCTACCATAGTTCTCCCTTTCTTAATAATTGAGGTTGAAACAGGCCTTTGAACCTGAGAAGGCCTTGCAAACAAGACTAGGCAACTCTACTAATCTGCATTATGAATTCCTTCTACTCCCCATATGTTTTGCCAGTGTTTTCTTTTTGTTAAATTTGCGTTTTTCTTAATTTTTATCCTGCGTCCCTTGAAATCGGAACCTCAAATGTCAATGGTTTAGCAATAGAGTTTTGGCGGAATGACCCCCGGCGGGCCATTTGGGGGACCGTGCGAAAATTGGCGGAGATGGGAACGGCAGCGGTCATGGCCGCGCAGATGGCGTTAACCGTTTATCGGCAGCTTTTCCGCGGGTTTTGCGGCGGTGGAGTTGACCGCAGTTGCGGACAGAGGGTCCAGGATGACGGTGCGCACCAGATCTCCCAAGTTTTGGCGGAGTTCGGACAGACAGACGCGTCCCTGCTCCGTGAGTTCATAATATTTTCGCACCCGGCCTTTAAAGACCCGGAGGCGGCTGTGCAGGAAGCCAGAGTTCTCCAGGGTGTGGAGGAGGGGATAAAGGCTGCCCGGACTGATCTCGTATCCCAGAGCATGCAAGGCCTTATTCAGCCTGTTGCCATATACCGGCCCCTGGCCGGCCTGGTGAAGGATAAAGATTTTCACCAACCCCTGGAGAAAATCCCGATGGATGGCCCGTGCGTTTAGCATAATCGCATTCTGATATATGTCTGTTAGCAACGATTGAGGAAACTGTTAATTTTTGATTAAAAAAAAACTTTATTTCCGAAGCAAAGGAGACCGCCGTGGGACTGTTTGACGATGGACTGAAAGGATCAACGGGAAGCATCTTGGTTATCCTGGGGGTAGCCCTGGCCGCGCCCATCGTGCTGCCGGCCGTGGCTTCCGTTTCCCGCCCCCTGGCCAAAAGCCTGATTAGGGGATATCTGGCCCTGGCGGATACGGTGAAAGAATTAGCCGCCGAGGCCCAGGAGCAGGTGAGCGATCTGATGGCTGAGGTCAAGGCGGAAAGGACCGCGGAAACTGCCGCCGCGGCGGCCGCCGCGGCCAAGGCCAAACCCAAGGCTTGATGGATCCCGGAAGATGAGGGAACTCAAGGGCATTACAGTCACCCATGCCGTGCCGGGCAGGGTGCGCCTCAAGATCCCCAGGGTCAAGCAAAACCCGGAACTCGCCCGCCAGGCCCAAGAACGGCTAAGCCAGGTGCCGGGCGTCCAAGGGGTGGAGGCTAACCCCGCCACCGGCAGCCTGCTGATCCTTTATGACCTGGCCATGCTGGCTTCCGCGGAAGCCCTGGGCCCCTTGGGAGCAGTTTTTGGCGAGCTCTTCCCGGAAGTGGCTTTGGAGGAACTGGCCACGGGATTGCAGAAATTGATGGAAGCGGGCGCCGAGGCCCACACCGCCGGCGGATTGCTGGACATGATCCATCCTGGGGTGAATCCCGGTTTCAACCTGAATCTCCTTCTGCCCCTCGCCCTCGTTTTTCTGGGGGTGCGTAGTCTGGTCGCCTCCAAAGAAACGGGGTTCCCTGCCTGGTTTGATTACCTCATGTTGGGCGCCGGCGCTTTGGTGATGTTGAATCGGCGGGGAGCGTTGGCGGGCGCTCCGGCCTCAATCCCAATGCCCCCTGAACCCAAGACCCCCTGACGCCGGGGTGACTCCCATAGAACATCCTGCTTCTTCCCGGGTTGTTGCCAAAAATCGGGAGAGAGACCGGAGGCCCGGTGGATGCTGACTGGATTGAGGGAATAAGGGGGGGTATTTCCTGGCTAGTGCCAGGAAACGGCAGGCAGGTGAAGCGGCAGCGTTAAGGTTCCTTATTCTTTAGATAAGCGCGCCCACTAAGCGGGTCAGGGCCATTTCCATGAGGCCGGAAGCCACCGTGGAAGTGATTGTCTCCACCATACCGGAGTGGGCGGCAGCCGCGCTATGATGCCGGGCGTGCCCCGCTTCTTCTAAAGCCGCGAAGATCTCCTCCTGATCGAGAAGATGCGGGTCGTAAATAAAGAGCAAGCTGCCGGTGACCGGATTGGCGGATACCTGATGCATGCCGGTCAAGAGGTTGAAATTATCCTCAAGTTCCCTGGCCATCATGGGGTTGCCCTTGAGCTCGGGTATCTTAATGCGCAGCCTCCCGTTGAGGGCGTGGATGTAAGTGGTCATATTCTTCTCCTTGGCAGTAATGGGGTAATACTGATAGCAAAGATACATAATGATTGTTATGGGAAAATAATATTTTTGTTAATTTTTGGTTAATGCCACATTTTTTTCCTGTGGTCATACGAGGTTAAGAGACGGAAACCGTTGTGCCTGAGCAAGGCCCTGGCAATCCCCAGTTGGTAGAACCGCGGCCGCTTCCGGTCACCGCAATACTGACGGCAAATCCTTAAAATTAACCATGCGGCTTGCATCAGTTCATTTCCTCACGATTAAATAGTTGGCCACTTCCATAACAGACACTTATTCATAATGAATGAGAAGAAAGTTATTTTTTAGTTAATATTTTAGATAATAACGCCTGGCGATATGTATCGCCCCTAACCTATTGTTAAAAGGGAGGATAATGTTTATTCATAACAAGAGAATTTGGCGGGAGTTCGCATGAATGGCATTGAAGTCAGAGAGACCGGGCCGGGCTTTCTTAGCCTGGCGGTCGTTGATTTAAAAAATAACCATGAAATGGCTCTGGCCATCCGGGAACGCTTTTCTTCTATCCAGGGCATACAGCGGTTGGAGATTGACCCGACAGCAGGATTACTGACAGTCTCCTATAATTACCGGGAAGTGACGTCCATCTTCTCTCTTCTGGCCCTGAAGCAGGCGTTCAACACGATCTTCCCGGATGTCAACGTCATGGAACTGGCATCTTTACTGAAAGACAACCTGAAGGGTGTGTAACCCGGTTTTTGGTCATAAGGCCTTTGTTTAGGGGCCAAAAGGAGGAACAGATGGCTGAAGCAGAAACCAAAAAACCGGCAGGTCTGGGAGAAACCCTGGGCCAGGCTGGGACCACGTTAAAAGACGGCATCATGGGCAGCCTCAAAGGCTTGGGTGAGATTGAGGGTCAGATTGTGACCGTGGCCCGGAACACCGTGGCCGACGCCTTGCAGGCCACCGGCGCAGTGGCCAACGAAACCCTCAATGTCAGCCGGGACGTGATCAAAGGGGCGATTAAGGCCTCAGAAGAAGTGGGCACCGGCGTCATCGCCACCACCAAGAGCGTGGCCAAGGGCGTGATTCTAGGGGTGGCCGATGTCGGTGGGGATGTTGAGAAGGCGGCTGGCCAATTGCTCAAAGGCGCGGTGAACGGGGCCGCGGAAGTAGGCGGCGATGTGGCGAAAGTGGCCCAGGGCGCGGTGTCCGGGGTCATGGAGGCTGCCGGGCAGTTGGGGACCAATCTGGGCGGGGCCGCCAAGGCAGCGGTAGGTGGCGCCATTGATGCCGCCGGCACCCTGGGGCAATCTGCGGTGCGGGCCGTCACCGATATCCTGGTGTGGACCGTCGAGGGTGTCAAAGAGGTGGCCTGTGCGGCCCTGCCCAAAGGCGGAGCCACACCGGCGGCTCCTGGTGAGGCCGAAGCCCACCCGGAGAAAGAAAGCCCCAAGGCCAAGAAGTCCTGATCAGTAAGCTTTCTGGCTGATTGCCAGCGTGAGTGAGGCAGCCAGCTACTTAAGAACTACCCCTTATTCAAGGGGGCTGTAAGCACTCGTGCCGGGGCCTCAGGTTTCCGGACGAGCCGCATTTACCCATATCTATGATCCAGGCCCTGCATACTGCGGTAGCCGGGCGGGCGCGCTTCAAAGTCGAGGGCTTGTACCGGTCCCAAGACTTCCAAAGGCTCCTGGAGTTCCGGCTGGCCCGCGTGAAGGAAATTACCCAGGTCTCGGCCAGCGCCCTGACCGGCAACGTCCTGGTCTGCTATAACTCCGGCAACACCAGCGACAGCATCGCCGCGCTCCTGGAAGGCATCGCCTCGGAATGCCGCAGCCAGCTCGCTGCGGGCAACGGCGCCAAGGCCTGTTCACCTCCTGCCGAGTCGCCCACTGGCAGCGGCTACTCGTACCTGGAACCGCTTACCAATTTATTCTCCTTCGTCGAAGAGCAGCCCCAGGAAGCTTGGCACTTGCTCAAGACCGATGCGGCTCTGGAGAAGTGGGGGACTTCCAAGGCCCGGGGGCTGTCCTGCCGGACGGCCCAGGAGAATCAGCGGCTTTACGGACCCAATCGGCTGCCGGAGGCCGAACCCCGCTCCGGCCTCAGCATCTTTTTGGAGCAGTTTAATTCCCTGCCCGTCTATCTCTTGGGTGCGGCAGCAGGCCTTTCCATCTTCACCGGCGGCCTGGTGGACGCCGTGCTCATCGCCGGGGTGGTGGTGGGCAACGCTTTGATCGGCTACAAAACCGAGGTAGAAGCGGAAAAGACCATCCGCTCCCTGCAGACCATGGTCCGGCCCAACGCCCTGGTGGTGCGGGAGGGAGAGCTTCAGGAAATTTCCACGGCTGAAGTCACCCTGGGCGACCTCTGTGTGCTCCGGCCGGGAAGCTATGTCCCCGCGGACGGCCGCCTGGTGGAAGCCACCCATCTGTCCCTGGACGAATCCGTGCTGACCGGCGAGAGTATGCCGGTAGTCAAGACGGTCAAAGCCCTGCGGGGGGAAAATATCCCCCTGGGGGACCGGGTGAACCTGGTATTCATGGGCACCCTGGTGACCGGCGGCGAAGGTCTGATGGTGGTGGTGGCCACCGGCAGCTTTACCGAAATCGGCAGAATTCAAACCCTGGCCGGGGAGGCGGAAGCACCGGACACGCCGTTGCAGCGGCAGCTCGACGAGCTGGGCAACAGACTGGTCTGGCTCTGCTTCGGCCTCTGCGGCGTGGCCTTCGGCATGGGCATCTTTTGGGGCTATGGCTGGCTGGAGATGCTGCGCACAGCCGTCTGTTTGGCCGCGGCCGCGGTGCCGGAAGGTCTCCCCGCAGCGGCCACCACCACCCTGGCCCTAGGTATCCGGGACATGCGGGGGCACCACGTGCTCATCCGCCACCTCCACGCGGTGGAGACCCTGGGCGCGGTGCAGACCCTGTGCCTGGATAAGACCGGCACCATCACCAAAAACGAAATGGCGGTGATGGAGATTCACACCGGCATGCGTTCCCTCGGCGTGGCCGCGGGCCAATTCTTTGCGCCGCAAGGCCCGGTCTCCTTCGACGATTGCGAGGAACTGGCCCAACTCATCACGGTTTCCGTCCTATGCAATGAAACGGAAATTCACCAGGAGGGCGGCGAAGTCCGGCTCAGCGGCACCCCCACGGAAAGCACCTTAGTGCGCCTGGCCTTGCAATTGGGGATGGATGTCTCGGGATTGCGGCGGCAATATCCCCTGGTGCACATCAACTACCGCTCGGAAAACCGGCCTTTCATGGGCAGCTTGCATGAAAACGGTAATGGGCCGTTTCTGGCCGTCAAGGGCAGCCCCCTGGAAGTCCTAACGCTGTGCTCCCGGCAACTCCGGGATGGAAAAGAAGTCCCCCTGACGGAAGAAGACCGGGGGGAGATTGAAGCCGCGAACGAGCGGATGGCGGGCAAGGCCTACCGGGTGCTGGGTCTGGCTTTGGCGGCGGGGGAAGGGGTGCGCGACCTGAAGGAACCTCAGGACCTGGTCTGGTTGGGAATGGTGGGTATGGCCGACCCCATCCGGGAGGGGGTATCCCAGGCCATTGAGGCCCTGCACCACGCCGGTATCAGGACGGTGATGATCACCGGGGACCAAAGCCCCACGGCCTATGCCATCGGCCAGGAACTGGAACTCAGCCGCCGCGGCCCCATCGAAATCCTGGATGCCACGCACCTGGGGGACATGGACACCGAGGCCCTGCGGGCCCTGGCCCGGAGGGCCCATGTTTTTGCCCGGGTCAGCCCGGCTCACAAGCTGAAGATTGTCCAGGCCTTGCAGGAGTCCGGCCAGGTGGTGGCCATGACCGGGGACGGCATCAATGACGGCCCGGCGCTGAAGGCCGCGGATGTGGGTATCGCCATGGGGCGCACCGGCACCGACATCGCCCGGGAAGTGGCGGATGTGGTCCTGGAGAAGGACAATCTGGACACTCTGATCATCGCCATCCGGGACGGGCGCACTACCTATATCAATATTAAGAAATCGGTGCATTTCTTTTTGAGCACCAACCTGAGCGAGATCATGCTAACCGGGGTTGCCCTGATGGTGGGCTTGGGGTCCCCTTTAACCGCGATGCAGCTTCTGTGGATCAACCTCATCTCCGACATCTTTCCCGGTCTGGCCTTATCCCTGGAGGAGGCCGAACCGGATGTGTTGCAGCGGCCGCCCCGCAATCCCCATGCCCCGATTTTCAGTTCGCGGGACTTCAAGCGCATGACCTTCGAATCCGGGGTGCTCACGGCCGGCGCCTTGGGCGCGTTCGGCTATGGCTGGCTGCGCTACGGCCTCGGAGCCCAAACCAGCACCCTGGCCTTCCACAGCCTCACCACCGGTCAGTTGCTCCACGCGGTCAGTTGCCGCTCGGAGAGGCACAGCATTTTTAGCCCGGGGAACTTGCCTCCCAACCGTTATTTGAACCTGGCCTTGGGCGGTTCCTTGCTGGTACAGGCCGGTGCCATGTTCATTCCGGGCTTACGCAATATCCTCGGACTCACACCCGTGGGCCTGTTGGACGGCGTGGTCATTGCCGGCACCTCACTGTTGCCGCTGCTAGTAAATGAGTCAACTAAAACTCTAACTCTAACCGCACCGGAGGAGGAATCTCCAACCCCGTCTCTTCCGGATTCTCCAGCCTGATAAGAGGTGACCATGACCTGCCCGCTGGCACTAACCGCTCTGCTCATCGCCGTGTCCTGCAATCTGGATAACGTGGGGGTGGGGATCTCGTACGGCGTCCGGGGGATAATCTTACCCTTCCGTACCAACCTGTATATCGCGGTGCTTACTGCCGCCGGGACGGCCTTAGCCATGGTCCTGGGACAACAGACCTTCTTATTCCTTTCCCCGGAAAGCGGGGCCATCCTGGGGGGTGGCATCCTCATCGCCATGGGCGTCTGGGTGGTACTGCAAGAGACCGTATCCCTCAAGGAATCCAAATGCCCCGAACCCAGGAAGCCTGCTACCGGGGAGGAGAGGCCCCCGCAGTCCCTCTGGCGGCGGCTGGTCTGCATTCTGGATAACCCCTCTTTGGCGGATGATGACTTTTCGGGCCACATCGACTTCAAGGAAGGCACGCTCCTGGGGGTGGCCTTGTTGTTAAATAACCTGCCCAATGGCGTGGCCGCGGCGATGATTAAACTGCCGGTGGCCGTGACCACCCTGGCCGTAGGTCTCTTGAGCATCCTCACTTTTTGGGTGGGTATCGGTATCGGGCGCTATATGGGGACCAGTTGGAAAGGGAAATGGGCCTGGGTGGTCTCCGGCCTCCTCCTTGTGGGCATCGGCCTGGCGGAAATCATTATGGTCCTGCCCATTCACATTTAGCTAAGGGAGAACAGCCGCTGGCGCATTACTGTTAGTCTTTATCAGGGGCAGGAGAAGTCACATGAAAAAGGATTTCATCTTCTCTTCCGAGTCGGTTACGGAAGGACATCCCGATAAAATTTGCGACCAGATCAGCGACGCCATTGTCGACCATTTCCTGGAGCAGGACCCCTATGCCCGGGTGCGGGCCGAATGTGCGGTCTCCACTTCCATCCTGTTTATTGCCGCCCGCTTTGCCTCCGAGGTCAAAGCCGACATGCCCGCCCTGGCCCGCAAGGTGATCAGCCGCATCGGCTACCGCTGGCCCGATTTCGATCCCCAAACCTGCAGTATCCTGACCAGCCTCCAGGAGTATCCGCCCGCGGCGGATTTATATTTCAATGAGAAAAATCTGACAGACGCGGAGATCGAGAAAATCCCTGTCCGGCAGCAGGCCACGGTTTTTGGCTTCGCCTGCCGCCAGAGCGAGGCCCTCATGCCGCTGCCCATCTGGCTGGCCCACAAACTGGCGCGCCAGATCATCCAAGCCCAAAAGGAAAAAAGAATCCCTTACCTCTCCCCGGATGGCAAGACCCAGGTGGGGGTGGAATACCGGGACCGGCTCCCCCGCCGCATTCACAGCCTCACCCTGGCGGTGTCCATTTCCAAGGCCGTGGACTATCCGGTGAGTCCCCAGAGATTGCACGATGATCTCCAGGAGGCGGTCATCCTGCCCGCGTTCGCCGGGGAAGCCATCCGGTCGGATGACAAAACCCTCATCTCCATCAATCCTATCGAGCACCTGATGATCGGCGGCCCGTCGGTGCATTCCGGGCTGACCGGCAGAAAAAATGACGTGGATACCTATGGGGATTATTCCCGGCAGAGCGCCAATGCTTTAAGCGGCAAAGACCCGCTGCGGATTGACCGGATCGGCGTTTACGCCGCCCGTTACGCTGCCAAGAACGTGGTGGCCGCGGGTCTGGCCCAGGAATGCGAAGTGCAGCTCAGTTACTCCATCGGCTTTGCCCGCCCGGTAAGCATCCAGGTGGAAACCTTCGGCACCGGCACAAAAAGCGATGAAGAGATTGCCGCGCTGTTGGAACGCCATTTTGATTTCCGGTTCGCGGCCATTCTCCGGGATTTCCGTCTGCGGCACCTGCCGTCCTTGAATAAAGGCGGGTTTTACCGCAAGCTGGCGGCTTATGGCCAGGTGGGCCGGATGGACCTAGACCTCCCCTGGGAAGCCACGGATAAGGCAGGCATATTAGAATCGAAGTAATTCGGATAGTTCGAAGGCGGGGTTTTTCAATCGACATTCAGGTTTGACTCGGAGCCGTCTCTGCCTTAACTTTTGATAAGTTCCGAAAAGTTGATTCTTGCAGAAATTGATTACGTCTCATCTTCAATAAAAAGGCAAATTCATGTCCACAGAGCCTGGAGTACCTGCCCGCCAAAGCCGTCTGACCGATGATTTCTTCTATTTTTTCCTGCGGCTGCGCAAAGACCGCATCCGCAAGGTGGTGGCCGATATTAACGACCGCTTCCCCGGGGAATCGGTGGAGCAACGGGCCCGCCACCTCATTGAAGATCAGACCCAGCTTTCCTTGCTGGGAGGGTTGATTCTGGACCTGCCCACCATGATCCCGGGGATCGGCCACGCTTTGAAAATTCTCGGTCTTGTGGGGGGCACCTCGGCCCTGGTGCGCATGCACCTTTACCTTATCCTGGGGATCGCCTTGCTTTATGGCCGGGACATCGACGATCAGGCCAGGGTCCCGGAGATGGTCGCGGTGGTGGCCGGCACCGGCCTGGCCATTGGTGCGCCCTATCTTGCGGACGCCCTGGGAGTGCATCCCTTGTTGTCCATGGCTACGGGCAGCCTGGCCGCGTTGTCCATGTCCCGTCTCATCGGTGAGAGCGCCATCCGCTACTACTCCCAACCGGAGGAAGTCCCAGAAGCCGCCGCTCCTGCGGCGCCTGATTTTGGAGAACAGCCGGCCGGGGACCAGGATTCTGCTGCGCTCTGCCGGGCCGGACTTGAGCTTTCTCCCGGAAACCGTCACTGAAAGATTGCGATTTTTTCCCGAGTTGACCAAACCCCTCCATCAAATGGACCGGGTAGGCACTTACGGGAGCCTGCACCTGGCGGAAGTATGCTAATGACTACAGAAAGTGCAACCCAAGCGCAATCGGCGCTTGTCAAATATTACCGCCTCCATGCCAGGATCTACGACCTCACCCGCTGGACCTTTCTTAGGGGCCGGGAGGAGCTAATACGCCTGGCCGCGGCTCCCGGCTCCCCCAAAGAAATCTTGGAGGTGGGCTGCGGCACGGGCAAGAACCTTTTGCACCTGGGAACCCAAGAAGCTGATTCCCACTCCCCAGGAGATGAACCAGAACCTCTTGGCCGCAGGAAAGGATCGGCCTCTGCTACTTGTGCTCTTCCACACCCTGGCCCGCATCGATGAGATACTGTGGCTTAAATGGGATGATATTGATTGGGATCGTCATGAAATCCGCCTTTGGACCAGAAAGCGCCGGGGCGGTGGCTGGCAATTCGATTGGCTGGGGATGAATGCCGAATTGGAGAGGGTATTAAAGAATCTCTGGCAAAAACGGATAGGTGAAGAGTATGTCTTTATCAACCCCAGGACCGGGGATCGCTACACTGACCGATTCGAGTTGATGCGGCGTATCTGCCGGCGAGCTGGGGTCCGGCGCTACACCTACCACTGTATACGTCATTTTGCGGCCAGCTATCTTTACCATAAGGAGAAGCGGCCTTTGCCGGAAGTCAGCAAGCTCCTGCGGCACACCAATTATCAGACCACCGAGCGGTATCTGCAACTGGTGGATCCCAATCTGCGGGAGACTATCCGCCTCCTGGAGAACTTCATCGCGCCCTTGGCAGATGAAGTGCAAGACCTGCAAAAATAAAAACCTACTCACCGACCTACTCACCCACCTGCTCATAAAAAAGGGGTTCAATTTCTTGAACCCCAAGTCCTCTAATTTATTGGTGCCGGAGGCCGGACTCGAACCGGCACAAGGTTGCCCTCGGGGGATTTTGAGTCCCCTGCGTCTACCAATTCCACCACTCCGGCAGCCGACTGATATTTTAGCTTTCCCGTGATGGTCTTGGCAAGTCCTTTTCCAGGGGATTGCCCGGGGAAAAGCTTCACTCCGTCCCAAGTGATCCCAGTTTCATGATAAAAAGTATCCGATGCAGGAGCTATCCTGGGGTTCGTCCTGGGCCTGCCTGGCGGACCCCAGGTGCGCGCCTACGAAAAAAAATCCTTGATGACCACCTGAGAATGAGGATCTTGGGAAAATGCAAATAAAAGAGGCGGGATGCAGGCTTACTTGCTGCTGCTTGGCAGGGGACTGGCACAGGGGGAGTCCAAGGGAGAACCCTTACGCCCTCCCGCTACCGGCCCTTAGGGGCCGGGAGAACACGTCCTACCGGGCCGGGCTGAAGGTCCCAGCCGGGGGCCTCATGGCCTCAGCCGGAGCGCCAGACGGTGAGGCCGGCTGCCAGGCCCCGGTGTTGCCCACGGGTTTGGTGCCCACGGTCCCCAAACCGCCGCTTCTGGGGGGCGGCCCCAGGCTGCGGGCTTCCTTGACCATCTGCCGGCGCAGGTTCATGAGAAACATCAAATAACGGGCTTGCTGCACCGGAGTGAGAATAGCCATCTCCTCTTCCAGTTGACGTTGCTGGAGGTCCAGGCTTTGCTGTTTTTTCTGCATCATGGTGGCCAGGATGGCCCGCACCTGGTCCTCAGGGGGGGAAGGATTGCGCATCACCTGCTGCAACTGCCGGAACGCAGTGATGGCATCGCGGCGGGCCTGCTCTTTCAAGGGCTTGTACTTCTGATCGATGCGGAGCAACTGGTCTACCTTGCGCTGATCCACCCCCAGGGCCGGTCCCAGGCGGGTGCGTTTCACGTCTTCCTGGAAGCGATTGAGAGTCTCGGGATGGTCGAAGCTCCAGGCCGTGCCGGCAACCCCGGCCAGTAGAAGTCCCAAGATCAAGGACAAAGTAAACCAGCGCATGGCTGATTCCCCCTAATAACGTACATTTTGCAGCACCGCTTGCCGCTCCTGGTGGGTGAGGTCGGCCATGACCGCGTCGACGTCCCAACTGGGGTACTCGTCATTCTGCCAGGCGCCGTCTTCCATACCCGCATAGACCACCTGCTCGGGCCCGACCATGGCGGTCAGCAGCGGTTTCTGGGGCGGCTGCCCCAGATGGGTAAAAGCCCAGAACACCAGGGTGGCCAGGGCCGGGGCCCCCACTAGATAATAAGGCAATTTCAGAAAACGGGACGGCTCCGGGGCCGGGGCGTTCTGGGCTAACTTCAGGTGCAGTTCCTGGTGGAAAGTCTGCCAGAACGCCGGACCCTGATCCGGAGTGGCTGCGGCCTGGACTATCCGCACCACCTCTCGCAAACCGGCTAACTCCTCCCGACAGGCCGGGCACCCCTGCAGGTGCGACCCCAGTCTCGCCCTCCAAAAGGAGGGGAGATCACCGTCGAGATATGCGGGCAACCACCTTTGGATAAGAGCGCACCGCCACTTCATGTTCGTCCTCGTTTTGCAGATATTTTTTCAAGGTTTTCAAAGCCTGGCAATAGTTGACCCGGGCCGCGCCGGTAGTGCCCCCCAATACCCGGGCGATCTCCTCATAAGATAAACCCTGTTCCAGTTTCAGGGTGATCACCGCCCGCTGCTTGGCCGGCAGGCGCTCCAGGGCGATATAGAGGCGCTGCCGCCGGTCCTTGGTCACCAAGTCTTCTTCCGGAGATTCTTCGCCCACCGTCACGAATTCCTCCGGGTCCACCGGTTCCCCAAACTTTTTTTTGCTTTTCAAATAGCTGTAGCACTGATTAATCGCGATCCGGAAAAGCCAAGTCCGAAATTGAGCCTGCTGGCGAAAGCTACGGATGTGCACAAAGGCCTGGAGGAAGGCCTGCTGCGCCAAATCCTTGGCCTCCTCCGCATCCAGTACCAGTCGATAAGCCAGACCGTATATTTCCCGCTGATACTTTTTGACCAGTTCCTCGAAGGCCGGGATATCACCTTCTTGCGCCCGGGCCACGAGTTGGGAGTCAGTCATTGACTATCCTCTGGGGCTTCAATAATTTAGACCGAATTTGCGTGTAAATGTTAAAAGATGGTTTCCGGTTTTCAATTAAGAAAATTCTAGCATCAGCACCTGATTATTATTGTACCTTAAATTCTCTTCGACTTCTTTTAATTTCCTCTGAAATTGCCTCCAAGGCCTCATGCCAGGCCGCAATCTAACGGTATTTTTTTAGGGGCGGCACTGGTATCAGCCCCGGCGGCTGCGAATACCGCAGCCTACTCAATTCTACGATCATGTTGGTTCTCAGAGGTCAGAGGATTGGGTTTTTGCGAGCGTCACAGGATCACACATGGGTGCTCCCTGTCATCCGCGCCGGCTGCTGGAGACTCGATATAAGTATCAGCTTGGATGCCGGGTGATTCCCGTAATATTAAAAAAAGTAAGGGGTTAGGGACGGGGGCAGCTTGTGGCCCCCTCCCCCAAAAATTCTGGCCTCAAGGATAGAGCCGGTCCAACAGACGGGGAAAGGGAATGGCCTCCCGCACGTGTTTAAGCCCGCAAATCCAGCCCACCAGGCGCTCGATGCCCAGGCCGAAGCCGCTGTGGGGCACGCTGCCGTAACGTCGGAGATCCAGGTACCATTCCAGGGGCTCCTGGGGGAGATGGTGTTCTGCCAGACGGGCCAGCAGGGTCTCCAGATCCGCCACCCGCTGGGAGCCGCCGATAATCTCCCCATAGCCCTCCGGAGCCAGCATGTCAACGCACAGGGCCAAGTCCGGGTTTTCCGGATCGGCCTTCATGTAAAAGGCTTTGCACTGGCGGGGGTAGCGGTGCACCAGCACCGGCCGGTCAAACGCCTGGGAGATGAGGGTCTCTTCATCGCCGCCGAAATCATCGCCCCAGGCCATTTCCTGGCCCTGCTCCTTTAAGCGGGCCAGGGCCTCCCCGTAACTGAGGCGGGGGAAGGGACCTGCTACGGCCTGCAAAGGCGCGGGGTCCCGCTCCAAAGCTGCCAGTTCCGGAGCGCGATGTGATAGCACCTTCAGGACCACGGAGCGCACCAGCTCTTCCGCCAGGTGCATGATGTCTTCCAGGGTGAAGAACGCGGCCTCCGCTTCCACCATCCAGAACTCCGTGAGATGGCGCCGGGTCTTGGATTTTTCGGCCCGAAAAGTGGGGCCGAAGCAAAAAACCCGGCCCAGGGCCATGGCCGCGGCCTCCAGGTAGAGCTGGCCGCTCTGGGAGAGATAAGCCTTGCCCCGGTCCAGATAGTCGGTCTCAAAGAGGCTGGTGGTGCCTTCGCAGGCGGTGGGGGTGAGGATGGGGGTGTCCACCAGAATGAAGCCCTGGTCGTGGAAAAAGTCCCGGCAGGCCCGGCAGACCTCGTCCCGGATTTTGAGGATGGCCTGCTGCCGGGGGGAGCGGAGCCAGAGATGGCGGTGGTCCATGAGGAAGCCCACGCCATGCTCTTTGGGGGCAATGGGGAAATCCTGGGTGATTTGCAGGGGCTCCACCCGGGTGACTGACAATTCAAAGCCCCCGGGCGACCGGGGCTCGGCCCGGACCAGGCCTTCCAGGATCAGGGAGGATTCCAGGGTAAGGTCGGCAAATTGCTCAAAGTCCGCGTCCGGGAGCTGGCCCTTAACCAGGACCCCCTGGACCAGGCCAGTGCCGTCCCGGACTACCAGGAAACGCACTTTGCCGCTGGAGCGCAGGTGTTGGACCCAGCCCCGGATAGTCACCAACTGGCCGACGTGGTCGCCCAGGCGGGCGATGTCGACGGCAGGGGGAGAAACGGCCGGGTCTCCGGTCTTCGGTCTTTGGTCTGCGGTGGTCAATGGCTTTCAGCTTTCAGCGGTTAGCGTTTTATGCATAAATGGCATAAAGGCTTTCCCTAGTTAGGTCCAGATTCTGACCGGGCGAAATTCCTATCAACTATACTTTCTGCTTACAGCATAATCTTGATATGGGCCTTAGCCCGCAGGGTCTTGAGCCATTCCATATACTGCTTTTCCATGCTCTTGTTGGCGAGAAACTGCCGAATCCGCGGGGCCGCTTCTTCAAAGGAGGGGGGCTGGCCGGAGCGCTTGCCCAACAGCACCACCAGTTGGAAACCTTCTGGATTCTGAATGGGGGCCACTTCTCCGGGCCGCAGCTTGCTCAATATGTCTGCCAGCTGACGGTGCAGGTCGGCCGGGTTAATGAACCCGAGGTCCTGGACGGTAAGGGAATACTTCCGCTGCACCTCCGCCACAGACGTGCCCAAACGGATGTCCTTGAGCACGGTCTCCGCCTTCTTTTGCACCTCCTCCTTTTGGGCCGCGGTGGCTCCGGGCGGATAAGGCATGTTGACCACTTCAAGGTGAACCTGGTTGCCGCCGCCCTTGTCCCGGACATTCGTGTCATAGAAACGGCGCACTTCGGCATCAGATATTTCCACCTTCTTGGCCCCGACCGCAATAGCCATCATCCGTTCTTGCTGTATCTGGTCAGCCAGCTGTCGCCGCAATTCTTTAAGGGTCATCCCCGCTTTAGCCATCGCCTGATTCAGGGCGGCATCGTCGGGGATATGATTTTTTTTCTTGAAGCCCTCTACTGCCTGGTTCAGGTCTTTGTCCGAGATAGTTATGCCCCGCTTCTTGGCTTCGGCTTTGGCCAGTTTCCGGTCAATCAGGGCTTCCAGCATTTGCCGCTTCAATGCCTTGGCTTCTTCCTTGGATTTTGGGTTGAAGCCGGGCGGAGGCTGAACCGTCCTGGCCATCTCATCCAATTCAGACATGGTGATGACCTCATCATTGACTTCAGCCACAATGCGGTCCACTATTTCGGCGTGGCCGGGCCGCGGCGCAAACCACGGCGCCAAGCAAGCAGCCAGGCAGATCAGTGCCAATAACGGCAACCTTCTCATCTTTTATCCCTCTTCTTCAGCCTTAACAAATGTCTCCACTTCTTTCAAGCAATTTTGCAATTGGACAAAGGGCATCCCCTCTTCCGGGAGCCTGATCCGCAAGGCCTGGTCCGGAGTAAGGCGAAAGACCTCCGGCCGCTTTTTGAGCAAGCCGAGGAGACGGTCGAGGCTGAGCCGCTCCGAGCGGGCGAATTGGACCACGGCCAGGCGGTCTTGCAGGTCCAGGCGTTTGATGCCCAGCCGCCGCAGGTAATGTTTGGCCCGCACCACCTCCAGCAGATTCCGGCCTTCCGGAGGCAGCGGCCCGAAGCGGTCCAGCAGCTCTTCTTCCATCTCCTGCACCATCTCCGGGGTGAGCCGGTCCGAGAGGCGGCGGTAGAGGGCCAGGCGTTGCTGGACATCCGGCACATAATCTTCCGGCAGATACGCGGCCACGGGCAGGCGAATCTCCGGGTCGGGCACCGGCTCCTCCCGGGCTT
>JAKAKP010000148.1 GCA_021813445.1 Deltaproteobacteria bacterium | reverse complement strand
GTTCGATCCTCCAGATAGAAGGAATTGACCCGCAGCTTGGGGAGACCGTCTTCATTTAAACTGATGACATAGTCATTGCCGATCTTTTGCACGTGCACATCGGGGTTGATGTAATCCGCGTCTTCGGCATCGAACTCCCGGCCGGGTTTAGGGTCCAACTTCAGAATGGGCTCACAGGCCTGGAAGATCTTTTCCAGAGGGACTTTCAAGTCCCGGGCAATGGCCTGGTAATTCTTGTTTCCCAGATTATTCAGGTGATTTTCGACGATGGCAATGACAATAGGATCTTGTTGGCCGGAGAATTTAAGCTGCAGGAGGAGGCATTCCTTCAGGTCCCTGGCCCCTACCCCCGGAGGATCGAACCCCTGGATGACCTCCAGAATTTCCACCACCCGTTCCGGGGAGGCATTCATCTCTCCCGCAATTTCTTCCACGGTGGCCTGGAGATAGCCGTCCCGGTCCAGGTTGCCGATGATCAGCGTGCCGATGGCTTCGCCTTCCTCATCCAACTCCGCCATGCGCAACTGCCACATCAGGTGGGACTTCAGCGTAGGCTTCTGGGCATTCAGGTTTTCAAAAGATGGAGCTTCCCGTTCCTCAAAGTCGCCAAAAGTGGGGGTGGGCATCAACCGGTCTTGCAGATAGCTGTCCCAATCCCATTCCTCCGCCGCCGACTTGGCCTCCGGGCCGTTGCTGGCCTCGCCCTCGGAGACTTCTTCGCCGCCGCCGGCGAAAGGAAGAATTTCCGGCTCTTGCAGATCGCTCTTTTCTTCGATCTGAGATTCTTCCAGAACCGGGTTGGTCTCCAGAACCTGATGGATCTCCCCCAGGAGTTCAAGCCGGGAAAGTTGCAGCAGCTTGATGGCCTGCTGCAGCTTCTGGGTCATGATCAGCGTCTGGGTAAGCTTTAGGTTCTGTCGAATCTCAAGGGCCATGGATTAGAAAAAATCTCCGTGTCTCGTCTCTGGCCTGGAGCCAGTTCTGTTCATATTATAACTTAAAGGTCTCTCCCAAGTAAATCCTTTTAGCTACTTCGCTTTGCACCAAAACCTCCGGGGTGCCCTGCTCCAGGACCACACCTTCGTTCAAGATATAGGCCCGGTCACAAACTCCCAGGGCCTCCCGCACATTATGGTCGGAGATGAGGACCCCCAATTGTCTCTCTTTTAACTGGCGGATAATATTCTGAATATCTGTCACAGCCAGGGGGTCGATCCCGGCAAAGGGCTCGTCCAGGATGATGAAATGGGGGGCCGTGACCAGGGCCCGGGTAATTTCCACCCGACGCCTCTCCCCCCCGGAGAGGGCTGAGGCTTGCTGGTCGGCCAGGTGGGTGATGCGGAGCTCCGCCAGCAACTGCTGCAACCTCTCCTGCCGTACCTGGGGATCAGGCTCCAAAGTCTCTAAAATCGCCAGGACGTTTTCCGCCACCGTCAGCTTGCGAAAGACCGAGGGCTCCTGGGGCAGGTATTGCACTCCCAGGCGCGCCCGCTGATAGATGGGCAGCGTGGAGATATCCTCCCCGTCCAATAAGATTTGGCCCTGATCTGGCTGCATCAGACCCACCACCATGTAGAAAGTGGTGGTCTTCCCCGCGCCGTTGGGCCCTAGCAGGCCTACGACCTCGCCGCTGCGCACCTCCAGATTGACGTCGTCCACCACGGTGCGGCTGTCATAACTTTTCACCAGATGGCGCAGGGCCAGTAAGTGCCTCATCTAAGTTACCGCGACCTCCGGCTCTTAGGCCCCAGGGGAAAACTTTTGGCCGCCCCGGCCGGTTGATTGGCCGGATAAAGATGGGCTTCCACCCGTTTCTGGGGGGAACTCTCCACCATCACCCGGTTGTCTTTCAGATTAAAAATGATGCGCTCCCCTTTCAGGGTATTTTCTCCGCTCCAGACCTGGGGGTTGCCCACCAGGATAATTTCATCCCGCTTCCGGTAGAAGGTGGCTTCCCGGCCCGTGGCCACTTTCTCCCCCTGCACGAAACGCACGCCGCCGCTGGCCACGATGCGGTCGATCTTTTCCCCCCCCAGGTCCCCCAGGGGAGAAGCCTCTTTTTTCTCCTGGGCCTGCGCCGCGGCCGCGGGCTTGGAACCGGCCGCGGGCGGTTCGTAATAGACCCGCAACTGCTCGCAGTACAGGATATTTTCGCCGTAAGTGGCCTTCACCTGGCCGCTGAAGACAATGAGCCTCTGATTCTGGTCCGCCTCCAGGCGGGCCGCGGTGATATGCAGGGGGAATTCGTCTTGGGGTTTTTTGTCCTGTGCGGCTCTCGCGGCCGCAGGATAAGCCAGGCCCAGCAGCATCAACAGGCCCAGGGCGCCGGCCCAGCCTTGCCAGGTTTTTCCATGCCTCACGGTTTAAACTCCATTCCCTGGACCTTGATCTGGGTCAGGCGGTGCTGGGCCAGGACCAGCTTTTTCTCCGCCAACTCCACTTTCAGTCCCTTGCCTTGGATCTTAATCCGGGGGTCTTCCAGGTTCACTTCCTCCGGGGCCAGCAGGAGCCGCCCCGCGGGTTGATAGGTGGCCACACTGGTGGTGATGCGCAGGTCGCCGCTCACCATTTCCACATTCCCCTTGAGGGTCAAGACCCGGGTTTTGGTGTTGACCAGACCTTCATCAGCCTTGACGCTGATCATCTTATCCGGACCCCCGAAAAACTGCACCTTGACCCCGGTGATGCGAATCTGATCCTTATCCTTGAGAAAATCGGCATTCTGGGCTTCGAGCTTCCAGCGTTTGTCCCCCTCCTGGACCTCGGTCAGGGCCAGAGCCTCCATGCGGGCCTTGCCCTCAGCCGCGGGTGCGGGCTTGGGAGGCGGAGGCGGAGGCGGCCACACCAGCCAGACCACCAGCGCCACTCCCGCCACCAGCAGCGGTCCGAGCCACAGCCACCTCCGGGACCGCCGCCGCCGTGGGACCGGCTGTCTGCCTCCTTCTTGGTTCATCATGCCCATTAACTCAACATCTTAACAGATTTTATTTAGCAGCGGGAGAGGGGCAGGCGAATAGCTGCCAGCTTTCCGCAGCCTTTCGTAGGGCGGGCGTCCCCGCCCGCCTCTTCCTTCCCTTTCCCGATGGTTCACTTGTTCCTTGGTGGCGCAGGCTTTCCAGCTGCGCCGGAAAGGTGGGTGGCATTCTTGTCAGGCCATCCACCGACTCACAATCCCTTCCCACTTCCCCTGGGCCTTAAGCAGCAGATCGCAGACCTCCCGGACCGCGCCTTTGCCCCCGGGGAGATTGGTGACCCAATGGGCCGCGGCCCGGACCTCCGGCACCGCGTCGGCCACCGCCACCGCCAGCCCGGCCCGGTTCATGATGGGCAGATCCACCAGGTCGTCGCCCACCACCGCCACTTCCTGGGGCCGGATCTGCAACGCGGCCTTGATTTCCTTCATGGTGGCCACCTTGTCCCGGAGGCCCTCAAAAAACCGGTTGATCCCCAACTCCCGGGCCCGGTGGTAGGCCGCGTCGGAGCGCCGCCCGGAGAGAAAGGCCACTTCGATCCCGGCCTTCTGCAACATCTTGATGCCGTGGCCGTCCCGGACGTGAAAGACCTTGAGGGTCTCCCCTTTCGGCCCGAAATAGAGCCGCCCGTCAGTGAGGACGCCGTCCACGTCCAGGATCAGCAGCCGGATATTTTTGGCCCGTTCTGTCAATTCCGGGGGGTAGTCAGGGGAATTCAAGTGTTTTTCCTTAGTAATAGATAATTATGATCTCACGCCAAGGCGCCAAGACGCAGAGACGCAAAAAAAAGTAGGGGCACCGCTTGCTGTGCCCCTACGATCCGTTGCCAAAATAGCTTGTGACCCTGATTAGATGCAGTTTTATCCCCCCCCTTGGTAAAAGGGGGGTTAGGGGGGATTTGCGATGCGCCCGAAATCCCCTCAAATCCCCCTTTTGCCAAGGGGGACTTTAGATACCTTTGATTTTTAATGAGGCTCTGAATATCCATATGAAAATTTTTCATCAACCTGCTAAACGCCCCGGAGGAACCGGTGCAACCCCTGAAGCTGCCGCCACAAGGGCAAGACCTCCTTTAGCGGCAGGGAATTGGGGCCGTCGCATTTGGCCTGATCCGGGTCCGGATGCACCTCCATGAACAAGGCGTCCACTCCCACCGCCACGCCGGCCCGGGCCAGATGGGGGATGAATTCCCGCTGCCCCCCGGAACAACTGCCCTGGCCGCCGGGGAGCTGCACGCTGTGGGTCACGTCCAGGACCACCGGACAGCCCAGGCCCCGCATGATGGGGAGGCTCCGGAAATCCACCACCAGGTTGTTGTAGCCGAAGGAGGCCCCCCGCTCCGTGAGCAGGATTTTGGTACCGCCCGCGGACCGGACTTTTTCCACCGCCGCGGCCATGTCCCAGGGCGCCAGGAACTGGCCTTTTTTGATACTTACCGGTTTGCCGGTTTGCGCCGCGGCCACCAGCAAATCCGTCTGGCGGCAGAGGAACGCGGGGATCTGCAGGACGTCCAGAACTTGAGCCGCAGGCTCCACTTCCGAGGGCTGGTGCACGTCGGAGAGCACCGGCAGGCCCACCTCGTCCTTGACCCGGGCCAGAATCTCCAGGCCCCCGGCCAGGCCCGGGCCCCGGAACGAAGTCACGGAGGTGCGGTTGGCTTTATCGTAGGAGGCTTTGAAGATCAGGGGCAGGGAGAGCTCCCGGGCGTATTCCTGCAGGGCCCGGGCCACTTCCAGCGCGGCCGCGGCCGACTCGATGACGCAGGGCCCGGCGATGATCACCAACTCGCCGGCGCCCACGATAAAATCAGATATTTGGACTTTTCCGATCATGCGAAATCGATGGGCCAGAGGTCAGTTATAGGGCGGCCCTGAGCCGCCATAATTCGGCTGTAAGGCGCGTCTTACGCGCTTGCCACTGGCAGTTTACCTTCACAGCCGGATTATTGGTGTGTAAGACGCACCCTACAAGACTTAATCATGTAATTCTCAAAGATATCAACAGCATACCAGGATTAGGAAATAGGGGAGGGAGGAGGGGCTCAGGGAAACGCGCAGCTCATTTCCTCCCGGTCACCAGAAACACGGTAAATTCCCGTTCCCCGCCCCCGGCGATCTCCTTCTTCATGGCCGCCGCGGTGGTGGCCTGGACCTGGTGAAAACCCGTATCCTCCAGGAGCTTCTTAATGCGAGCCCGGTCAAAGCCCAGATGAAAAACCCCGGTGTTGTCGCCGTGGAAGGAGCCGTCTTCCGTATCCAGATCCGCGACCCCCAAGAGCCCGCCCGGCACCAGCAGATCAAACCATAACCTGAGCAAAGCCGCGGTGTCCGGGACGTGGTGCAGGGTCATGCTGCTGACCAGCAGATCAAACCGGCCCTCCGGCACCTCACCTTTGTCGAAGTCCGCCAGCCGGGTGTGCACATTGGTGAGGCCCTGTCTTTTCACCTTGTCCTGGAGGACCGCCAGCATCTCCGGGGAGCTGTCTACTCCGGTGATGCTGCGCACCAGCGGCTGCAGCCGCAGGGTCACCAAGCCCGTGCCGCAGCCGAAATCCAGGGCCTCCATGGACTGCTCCGGCTGGAGGACCCTGATCATAGCCTCGGCCACGTCGTGGGCCAGCTTCACCCTTTTGGGGTTGGCGTCCCAGGTGGCGGCCACTTTATTGAAATCGATCAACTTGACGCTTCCGAGCCTAAATTTCGGTATCTTTCCCGGTCTGCCGCCTTTTATAAGCCAGAGCCGCGCCTATATAGTCCCGAAAGAGGGGGTGGGGCCGCATGGGCCCGGATTTGAATTCCGGGTGGAACTGGCAGCCCAGGAACCAGGGATGGTCCTTCAATTCCACGATCTCCACCAGTTCGCCGTTGGGGGAGGTGCCGCTGATCCTGAGCCCCGCCTTTTGAAGCCCTTCCCGGTAGCTGTTGTTGAACTCGTAGCGGTGGCGGTGGCGCTCCATAATTTCCAGGGTGCCGTAAGCCTGGCCCGCCAGGGAGCCTTCCTTGAGCACGCAGGGGTAGGCCCCCAGACGCATGGTGCCGCCTTTTTCCGTTTCCCGGTCCCGGTGGATGATGGCGTCCCGCCGGTAATCGTACCACTCCCGCATCAGGTAGATCACGGGTTCCGCGGCTTCCTGGTCGAACTCCTCGCTGGTGGCATTGGTGATCCCGGCCAGGTGGCGGGCGAACTCAACCACCGCCAGTTGCATGCCGAAGCAGATGCCGAAATAGGGGATTTGGTGTTCCCGGGCGTAGCGGATGGCCTGGATCTTGCCCTCCACCCCCCGCACCCCGAAGCCGCCGGGCACCAGCACGCCGTGGAGATGGCCCAGGAGGCCCTCCGGGCCTTCCCGCTCCACCCGCTCCGAGTCGATGTAGCTTAAGGACACCTGGGATTCGTGGGCCAGCCCCCCGTGCACCAGGGCCTCATGCAGGCTCTTGTAGGACTCCCGCAGGTCCACGTATTTGCCGACGATGCCGATCTCCACCCGGTCCTTGGGATTGCGAATGCGGGCCGCCAACTCCTGCCAAGGTTCCAGGCGAGGGGCCCGGGTCCAGATGTTCAGCACCTCCACCAGGCGCTCGTCCAGCCCTTCTTCATGGAATAGCAGGGGTATCTCGTAGATATTGTCCACATCCCGGGCGGTGATCACCGCGTTAGGCTCCACGTTGCAGAAGAGGGCGATCTTGGCCTTGATGTCCTTGTTGAGGTTTTTTTCCGTGCGGCAGAGCAGGATATCGGGTTGGATACCGATGGAACGGAGTTCCTTGACGCTGTGCTGGGTGGGCTTGGTCTTCACCTCCCCCGCGGTTTTGATGTAAGGCACCAGGGTGAGGTGGATGTAACAGACGTTTTCTTTGCCCAGATCGCCCTTGAGCTGGCGGATGGCCTCCATGAAGGGGAGACTCTCGATGTCCCCCACGGTGCCGCCGATTTCGATGATGGCCACGTCCACCGCGGGTGCGACCTTGAGGATGGCCTGCTTGATCTCGTCGGTGACGTGGGGGATGACCTGGACGGTGCCTCCCAGATAATCGCCCCGGCGCTCCTTGGTAATGACGTTGTTATAAATGCGGCCGGAGGTGAAATTGTTCTCCTGGCCCAGGGTGACGGTGGTGTAGCGTTCGTAGTGGCCCAGGTCCAGGTCGGTTTCGGCCCCGTCCTCGGTGACGTACACTTCCCCGTGTTGAAAGGGGTTCATGGTGCCGGGGTCCACGTTGATGTAGGGATCCAGTTTCTGAAAGGTGACCCTGAGCCCCCGGGCCTCCAACAAGGCGCCGATGGCCGCCGCTGCCACCCCTTTCCCCAAGGAGGAAAGCACCCCGCCGGTAATAAAGATGATCTTGGTCTTCACCGTCCCCTCCTGCGTCAGAATATACCGGTACCCGGTCCCTTGTCAAGGAAGTGAGCAGTGAGCTGTGAGCAGTAAGCAGTAGCCAGTCTAGGTAGGGTGAATACTGTCCACCAATTCCTTTGACTGCTGGCTTGGTGGCAGGCAATCAACCCCGACCTCTTTCAACCAACAAATTAAGGTAATGCCTGGCCTGGCCTTGATTTCTACTGCTCACTGCTCACTGCTTACTGCTCACTCACCGTAACAGGTGCACATTACCCAGATGCACCTTATGTAAGCCCGCAGCCTGGGCCACGTCCCGGGCCTGGCAGGCAAAATCCCGGGTGGTGACGGGGAGATCGCGCAGGTAGAACTGGGGGTAGAAGCCCAGGAGGCTGTAAGGGATGGCGGGGTTGAGGCTGGCGATGAAGCGGGCCAAGCCGTGGATTTCCTCCAGGTCCACGTAACCGGGGACCAGGAGCGTGCTGGCGCAGAGCAGGGGCACCTCCGGGCGCTCCCCCAGGCGGGCGGCCAGGGCCGCGAAGTTTTTCAAGGTCTGGCTGTTGGACACCCCGCAGAGGGCCAGGTGGATTTCCTCTGAGAAGGATTTCAAGTCGAACTTGATGACCCCGCCATTACTAAGGGAACTCTCCACCAAAGGTTTGAGCCACTGCGCCTGCATGGCGCCGTTGCTCTCCCAGCAGATGCGCAGGCGGCGGCCTTTTGCCTTGACTTGTTTCAAAGCCAGCCGGGCCGCGGCCAGGGCGTGGGGCAACTGGGGCGTGGGGTCGCCCCCGAAGTAGCAGATGCAGGCAGTGTTTGGGCGCACCGCCCCGGCCAATTCCCGGGCCGGGACTTTAGGGCCGGTGAAAGTGGCCTTCTTGAAGGTCCAGTTCTGGCAAAAGAGGCAGTTGAAGTTGCAGGCGTGATAAAAGACCGCCAGGTTGGTGTAGCCCCGCTCCGGCCCCGGGCAGGAGGCATACTGGGGATAGCCCGCGCCCGTGCCCCCGGGGCAGAACCAGTCGGCCACGCAGTTGGTGGGCAGGGGATCGTAATAATAGCTCACCCCCGCGCCCGCGGCCGTGCCGCCCACGATCTTGCCGTCCTTGACCCGCCGGGCACCGCAGAAGCCGTAGCCGCCTTCAGGAATGGAGCAGGCATGGAAACAAAGGGTGCAGCGTTTGCCCTGGGGGTCCTGGGGCGGAGAAAGGGGCAGGCCGAAGGCCTTCCGGCTCTCCTCGTGCAGTTTCTTAATTTCCGGCCAGACCTGGGCAAAGTGGCCGTGGATGCAGGCCGCACAATACCCCAGGCGGGGAGAGAGGACGCGGTCGGTGCGACCGCAATGGCGGCAGGAAACCATGGATAATAGATTACTTATGAATCTCTGGCTTAATCCCTTCTGTCATTCTGAGGGAGCAAAGCGACCGAAGAATCTAGGGCTGGAAACAGCTAAAAGCCAGGCAAACCGGCTACGGTCCTTCAAACGATAGATTCTTCACTCCGCGGCGCTCCGTTCAGAATGACAATTGTTAACATAATAGTTTTTTCAAACCGTTATAAAATGCTGGAAGCTGTTTACAGAAACAGAGTTTCTCAAATGGTGTCATTCTGAGCGCAGCGAAGAATCTAGCCGTTTCGAAGACTAGACCCTTCGCTGCGCTCAGGGTGACAAACAAAAAATTGTCATTCTGAGCCGCCACAGGCGGCGAAGAATCTAGGGGATAGCCCTTAAGCCAGGAAAAGCATGGCATATCGAGTACATATAAGGACTTTTGATACTTACCTGCATGCCCTTTCCTTATCAACGAAAGATATCTTTGTTACTCTATTTGATTAGAAATTTAAAATAGATTGGGGATAGTTCCTTTTTTAGTAATCTTGCCAAAATACTCCATTGCTCTCGCCGTGGCCACCCGGCCCCTGGGGGTGCGCTGCAGGAAGCCGCATTGGATGAGGAAGGGTTCGTAGACGTCTTCTAAGGTATCCTGCTCTTCGCAGAGGGCTGCGGCCAGGGTGCCCAGGCCCACGGGGCCGCCGCCAAATTTTTCCAGGATGGTCTTGAGAATCTGGCGGTCCATGCGGTCAAAGCCCAACTGGTCCACTTCCAGGAGGGTCAGGGCCGCGTCCGCGATTTCTTTGGTGATGCGGCCGTCGCCCCGGACCTGGGCGTAATCCCGCACCCGCTTGAGCAGCCGGTTGGCGATGCGGGGCGTGCCCCGGGAGCGCCGGGCGATCTCCCAGGCCCCCTCCTCTTCCACCTCCACGCCTAAGACCTGGGCGGCCCGGCGGGTGATTTTGGCGAGATTTTCGGCGCTATAGAAATCCAGGCGCAGCATCAACCCGAAGCGGTCCCGGAGCGCGGGCGTGAGGAGACCGGCCCTGGTGGTGGCCCCCACCAGGGTGAAGTGGGGCAGTTCCAGGCGCACGGAGCGGGCCCCGGGCCCCTGGCCGATGATCAGGTCCAGGCGGAAATCCTCCATGGCCGGGTAGAGGATTTCCTCCACCACCGTGGGCAGGCGGTGGACTTCGTCCACGAAGAGGACGTCCCGGGGCTGCAGATTGGTGAGGAGCGCGGCCAGGTCCCCGGCCCGCTCCACCACCGGGCCGGAAGTGGTCTTGATGCCCGCGTCCATCTCCTGGGCGATGATGTGGGCCAGGGTGGTTTTCCCCAACCCCGGGGGCCCGTGCACCAGGATGTGGTCCACGGCCTCGCCCCGGGCCCGGGCCGCGGTCATGGCGATTTCCAGGTTGCGGCGCACCTCGTCCTGGCCCACGAACTCCGACAAGGACCGGGGCCTGAGACCCGGCTCCAGCCCCAGGTCCTCCACTTGCCGCCGGGGATTGACGATGCGCTCTTCTTCACCCATTCCTTGCAATCTACCCTAGCCCCGGCAACTTTGCAAGACAGTCGCGGCCTGCCGCCAAACCGGAAAATCTTGGTGCCTGGCTCCAGGTTTGATACACTTTAACCGTCCCTTTTATGGCCACAAATGCTGGAGACAATAAGGAAGGCCCGGGCATGAATGATATAACTGAAGCCAATAAGGCAGAGAAGAGTCGCCGGACCCGCGATCATTTGGCCAATGAAAGGACCTTTCTGGCCTGGATCAGGACCTCCATCGGCATCATGGCCTTTGGTTTTGTGGTCGAGAAGTTTTCCCTGTTTATGAGGCACCTTAACGTCTTCTTTGCCAAAGGCCTCCCCCCGGCCGCTACCCATTCCTCCTCCGACTACCCTTCAATTTTCGGCATCGCCCTGGTGGTTATGGGCGGCTGTATGGGAATGCTGGCATTTATTAGGTATAGAAAGGTGGAAAAGGAAATAAATGCAGCGTCGTACCGACCGTCACTGTTGCTGGACATACTGGTAACCATGGTGGTCATTACCATCGGCATCTTTCTGGTATTTTATATGCTCCATGCTGTGAAGAATTAAAAAATATCACCATGCAACCAGCCATTTCTGCCAAGGGCATCAGCAAATCGTTCCGGACCGGATTCTTCAAGCCCCGGAAGCAGGTGCTCCACGCCGTGGACCTGGAGGTGGCCCCGGGAGCCATCTTCGGCATCCTGGGGCCCAATGGTGCGGGCAAGACCACCTTTATCTCCATCCTGGCGACCCTGTTGCGGCCTGATGGCGGCCAGGCCCAGGTCCTGGGGCTGGACGTGCTTAAGGACCCGGGCCGGCTGCGGGAGCGGGTCAATCTCGCAGCCAGCGGCGCCCATTTTCTCTGGTGCCTCACCGTGGAAGAGAATCTCCGTTTTTACGGCCGCCTTTACGGCTTAGGGGGCCGGACCTTGGTTGCCAAGGTGGAGGAACTCCTGGAATTATTTGAACTGCAACCCCACCGGCGGGTGACTTTTGAGCGCCTCTCCACCGGTCTCAAACAGCGGCTGGCCCTGGCCAAGGCCCTGATCAACAACCCGGAACTGCTCTTTCTGGATGAGCCCACCACCGGCCTGGACCCGGAGATGTCCCGGCATCTCCGGGGGGAGATCCTCAGACTGAACCGGGACAAGGGTTTGACCATCCTCCTCACCACCCACAATCTCCGGGAGGCGGAGCAGCTTTGCGGGGAGGTGGCCTTTCTCAAAGAAGGGCGTATGCTGGCCCGGGGCACCATACCCCAGTTGCAGGAGCGCCTGGGGCTGGGGGACCACGTGAGCCTGGTCTTCCGGGACGGCCCCGCACCCCTGGATTATGCCCAACTCCCTGGGGTATTGACCTTTAATCTGGAAAATAACCGGGTGGACCTGCGGGTGGACCGGGGGGAGGAGCGGCTGGCCGCGATCCTGGAGGCCGTCTCCCGGACCCAAAGCCAGGTGGTGCAGGTGCGGCTCCAGGAAGTGGATCTGGCCGAGATCTATCATGAGATTACCCTCTGATTTTCATAAGATATACGCTTACGCAGTCCGCAGCGCCCTGGTCAACCGGCGCAATGTCTTTGCCGTGTTCGAGATGCTCTTCTGGCCCGGGGTGGCCATCTTCTCCGTGGGGCTGCTGACCCGGTTTCTGAAACTGGACCCGGAGACCGTGACCTTCATCCTCATCGGCGCGGTGAGCATGAACACCATTCAGATCGCGCAGTTGGACCTGTCTTACGCCCTCCTTTATTCCGTCTGGGCCAAGAGCCTGAAGCACGAGTTCATGGCCCCCGTAGGCCTGGCCCACATCCTGGTGGGCTCCGGCCTGGTGGGCCTGATCCGGGGTTTCCTGGTCTTTGTGCTCATGGGCCTGTTGAGCATGTGGCTCTTCAACATGGACCTGGGCCCCCCCGGGACCTGGGGTTTGCTGATTTTCCTGGCGGGCATGTTTCTCAACGCCGCGATTATCGGCGCCCTGGTCCTGGCCCTGGTGCTGCGCTTCGGGCAGCGGGCCGAAGTCGCGGCCTGGGCCTTTTCCTATCTGATGCTCCTGCTCTGCGGCCTCTACTATCCGGTGAGCGTGCTGCCCCCGGGGGTCCGGGAACTGGCCCAATTCATCCCGCTCACCTATTTTCTGGAATATTTCCGCCACTTTTACGGCTTCCCCCAGGCCTCCTCCCATCCCCTGCTTTACGGCTTTTCCCAAAGCGTGATATATTTGGGCCTCTGCTATGGTTTGGTGCAATACACCTTGAGGTCGGCGTTGCAGAGGGGTACATTGCTGAGGCTATCGGAATAAATGTAGGGGCGAACCTTGTGTTCGCCCGGAAGGGGCCAGGGCGAACACAAGGTTCGCTACGAAAATAATGATCGGCGTCTTTGATTCAGGATTCGGCGGCCTGGTGGTGCTCCGGGAGTTCCTCCAGGTCCTGCCCCAGTACGATTATCTCTACCTGGGGGACAACGCCCGCATCCCCTACGGCACCCGTTCGGATAAGGTGGTGGTCCGCTTCACCGCCCAAGCGGTGGATTATCTGTTCCGCCAGGGCTGCCGCCTCATCATCCTGGCCTGCCACACGGCCTCCTCCAAGGCCCTGCGCACCATCCAGCAGGTCTACCTGCCGGTCCACTACCCGGAGCGCCGGGTCCTGGGGGTGGTGATTCCCACCGTGGAGGAGGCCCTGGCCCGCAGCCCGGGCAAGCGCATCGGCGTTATCGCCACCGAAGGCACCGTGTCCTCCCTGTCCTTCGATATGGAGTTGAAGAAATTGGACCCGGAAGTGGCAGTGGTGCAGCAGGCCTGCCCCTTGCTGGTGCCCCTCATCGAATCCGGGGAGCAGGACTGGGAAGGCACGGACATGATTCTAAAGCGTTACCTGGCCACCTTACAAAAAGCCCGGGTGGACACCCTGATTCTGGGCTGCACCCATTACTCCATTATAAAGGAGAAGGTCCGGGGCATTATGGGGAACAACCTGGAATTGATCTGCTCCGGCCAGGTGACCGCGGCCAAGCTGATGGATTACCTGGAGCGCCACCCGGAGATGGAAACCCGGCTCAGCCGGGGGGGCAGCCGCCGCTACCTCACCACCGACCTCACCCCCCGGTTTCAGCAACTGGCCAGCCTCTTCATGGGCCAAAGCCTCACCCCGGAAGTGGTGGAGCTTTAAAAAATTACCACAGAGACACAGAAGACACAGAGGTTCACAGAGAAAAAAAAATTTGTGCCTTGGCTCTGCCAAGGCACAAATAAATCTTTCCTCAGCGTTTCTCTGTGCTCTCTGTGCTCTCTGTGCCTCTGTGGTGAATCTTTTCACTTGTCCCCAGGCGCCAGCATTTCCGCCTTCTGGTAGTGCAGGCCGATATCCCGCCTTAGCGCCAAACGGTTCCCCTTCTCGTCCTCCCGGGGAATGACCCGGATTTTTCCCTGATCAAAGGCGTTCAACAGCCGCAGGCGCAGGCTCTCCACCACCTGGCCCCGGTTCTGCCCCGCCTTGACCGTGGCGTTGGCCACCAGGAAGGCCACCCGGGAGCCGTCGGACTTGAAGACACCCTCCTCGGTGCAGTCCATGGCCGAGGGGATGACGGTGATCTTCTTTTTGTCGAAATAATCGAAGTCGATCTCCAGGACTTCCCCCTTGGTGAGGGACCAGGGGTAACCCTTCTGCTGCTTGGGGCCGCCGGGGCCGGTGACCAGAGCGAGGCAGAGGGAAATCTGCTCGGCCCGCACCTCCGGGGAGACTTCGTGGAGGCGGCCGTCCCGCATGGCTTCGAGCAGAGCCCCCAGATTGCGCAGCCGCTTCACCACCGGCTGGAACTCGGGCTCACCGGGGCGGATGTTGATTTCGCAGACCCGGACGGCCCGGGGCTGAAAATCCCGGTCAAAGGATGCGAAGCAGCCGGGATAGAGCACACAGGGCCGCAGCAGACCCTTTTCCTTCATGCTTTGGATCAGGGGTTTGGCAATGGTCTCCTCCGCCAGGGCCATCAAGGCCAGGGATTCGAAGGGGTGCGGCGAAATGGAGCCCATGCCGCCAGTGATGGGGTTGTCAATCCCCGGGGGGCCTGCGAACCTCTCGGGATAGTCCATGGCGGTGGGGAGAAGCTGATAATTGCCATTTTTATCCACGAAGATGGTGAAACTGATCTCCACTCCGGACATGCGGGCTTCGATGAGCAGGGGCCAGGGGTTTTTCTTGCCGCAAAACTGGGCGTAAGAATCTTTATAGTCCTTGATTAGCAGGTCGTAGACCTCCCGGATTTCCCAGGTGTTGAGGATGATCCGGGCCCCTTTGCCCCCGGCGCTGTAAGGGAACTTCAGGACTGCGCCCCCGAATTCGTGGAGATAGTCCAGGCATACTTTTAGAACCGCGGGATAATCCCTGGCCTCCACCTCGCTCCAGGCCGGGGCCACCGGGATGCCTGCCTCCTGGCAGAAACGCTTGCACGCGATCTTATCGGCCTCCAGAAACGCGCCCTTTTGATCCAGGCCGAGAATTCTCTCCCCAAAACCGGCTGCCCCCACCTGATCCACCAGGCCCTCAAAGAGCAGGGCCTCGGGCATGACCAGAGCCAGGTCCAGGGTCTCCTCCGAGAAAGCCTTGATCAGCCCCGCGGCGTAAGCCTCCGGAGAATTGGCGGCCACCGGGATGAAATCCACCGGCCAGCGCATCTTCCGGGCAAAGGGCTCCATGGCCGGAGTGCCCCGGACCACGACGCCCTGATAATCGCCCGGATAGAGTTCGCTGGTGGCCCGGCTGGTTTCCAGCGCCGCCAGAAAACTCCTGCCGTCCGTGCCGATGAAGCCGATTTTCACCTTTTCCATGGGTTGTCTTTTCTCCGGTCCTGGTTTGAGTGGCATGGTCATCTTATAGCAATAAGGGTTGGGCAAATCCATTAAAAATGTCAGGTCTTCCCGGCGCACCCGGTTGCCAAGCAACGGTATGGAACCAGAATGGGGGCAAATAAGCCAACCTTGGCGGATTGGTGCACCCTGGCATTTTCAACCTCCCCCAAGCACAGCTTGGGCAAATAAGAGCGTTCCCAAGTACAACTTGGGAACGAGAAGAAATGCAACTTGGGTACGAGAAGGTGTAGGGTGCGTCTCACGCACCATTTTTTTGCTGGGTCAAAGAGATTATCAGCTGACTGCTGAAAGCTGATAGCTGACAGCCGGGGCCTTCTTTTGTTAATATGCCCTGACACCCATCATTAATAATGATTGTTTTCCGGCTAAGAAAATGTCCATCTCCCTGGAACTGACCATCTTCAACAAGCTCTTCGCGGCGGTGGCCGAGGAGATGGGGATCGTGCTGCGCAAGAGCGCGTTTTCCCCCAACATCAAGGAGCGCCGGGATTATTCCTGCGCCCTGTGCACCGCGCAGGGCGAACTCCTGGCCCAGGCCGCGCATATCCCGGTGCACCTGGGGGCCCTGCCCCGCACCCTGGCCCGGGTCCTGCCGGAGTTCCCCCTGGGGCCCGGGGATGTACTCCTGCTCAACGACCCCTATTGGGGCGGCACCCATCTCCCGGACCTCACGGTCCTGGCCCCGGTCTATGCCGGCCAGCGCCTGGCCTTTTATCTGGTGAACCGGGCCCACCATGCGGACGTGGGGGGCTCCACCCCGGGCTCCATGCCCCTGGCCCGGAACTTAGAGGAAGAAGGAGTGATCATTTCTCCTTCTTACCTGTTCAAAGCAGGCCGGTTGCAGGAAGATTTTCTGGAATCTCTCGTGGCCCGGATGCGGGTGCCCACTGAACGCCGGGGCGACCTGCGGGCGCAGCTGGCGGCGCTGAACCGGGGGCAGGAGCGCCTCGCCGGCCTGATTGCCCGTTATGGCCTGGAAAAACTGCTGGACCTGAGCGAGGCCTTGCTGGCCTACTCGGAGCGGGCCATGCGGGAGCTGATCGCCGCCATCCCTGACGGCTCCTACGCCTTCGAGGATTATCTCGACGATGACGGTTACGGCCACCGGGACCTGGCTATACGGCTTAACTTGACCGTATCAGGAGATGCTGCCGTGCTGGACTTCCGGGCCAGCACCGATCAGGCCACGGGCGGGGTGAACGCCGTCCCCCCGGTGGTGGACGCGGCCTGTTATTACGTCTTTTTAACGCTGCTGGCGGAAGATTATCCCATCAACCAGGGCTGCTTCCGGCCTTTAAGCGTCCTGACCCGGCCCGGCAGCCTCCTGGACCCGGTCTATCCCGCGCCCGTGGCCGCGGGCAATGTGGAAACCTCCCAGCGCCTGGTGGACGTGGTCCTGGGAGCCTTGGCCCCGGCCCTGCCGGAGGTGATCCCGGCCGCGTCCCAGGGCACCATGAACAACCTGGCCTTCGGGAGCCAGGACCCGGCCACGGGCCGGGAATTCACCTACTACGAGACCATTGCCGGGGGCATGGGGGGGAGGCCCGGCCGCGCCGGCCTGGACGGCGTGCACACCCATATGACCAACACCCGCAACACCCCCATTGAAGTCCTGGAGCGTGAATACCCACTGGTAGTGGAACGCTACGCCTTCCGGGAGAACTCCGGCGGGGCCGGGCGTTTTCCCGGGGGCCGGGGCCTGGTCCGGGATTTCCGCTTTCTGGTGCCGGTGACGGTCAGTCTCTTAACCGAGCGCCGTAGCCACGCGCCTTACGGCCTCCAGGGGGGAGGGCCGGCCGCGCCGGGGGAGAACGTACTCATCTCCGCGCAGGGCGAAGAAAGACTGCCGGGGAAGATCAACCTGCCCCTGCCTGCCGGCAGCCGTTTGTCCATCCACACGCCCGGGGGCGGGGGTTGGGGGGAAATCACTTAGGTGTGGGCGGAAAAGTGAAACGCATCCTGCTTCGGTAATTAGGGTGGGATAGCCAAAAAAGGCGGGAGGCGCGGCGCTTTCCCGCCCTATATTAGGCAATTTTGATTCAAGTAATGTTGCACCCTGATAAGGGCCATCATTTTTTGGGCAAAAGTGCCTTTGAGGAGAGCGATGTTGCCGGGTGCAAACACAGGGGGTAACATGAGAGAATTGTCCTCTTTGAAGAAGTTTGCCCTGCCTCCGGAATTACGTCTGATTCTTGCCTGTCTGCGTATTACCCCCGAAGTGCAGGCAGTGCGGCAGATCGAGGAGTTGAGCCGGGCCCAGATCGATTGGCCGGTTTTTTTGAGGGGGGTGGACCGTCACCGGGTAGCGCCGCTGGTTTACCGGAATCTCAGGCGCTATGCCGCTAAGACTAGGTCTGGCCCCTAACCCAAGGGGTGATCCTGGCTCATGAACTCCTGGATGTGCCCCTGCCGGAGGCAGTTAGAACTTATGCAGTGCAAGACCAGAGGTTATCCTACTCAATCAAAGTGGCGCATCGCTTTATGCTCCATGCACAAGCGGAGAATCCATCCGTTTCTCTGCTCATCGATCGCTGCTTATGTGATTTGAGGTTTGCAAATTCTTTCAAAAAGAAGCTGAAGATCTTGCGGGAAATCTTTATTAGCGTGGACTGGATAACCCTACGCCTTCCAGACTCTCTATTCTTTCTCTACTTTTTAATGCGTGTTCCCCGCTGGCTCCAACGCCGGCTGAGGGGCAACCAGGCCAGCGAAACCAATCCAGGACCAGGCATAAAGATGACTGACCCTGAACCCGAGGGCAAAATGAACCAAGGCCCACCACCTCAAAATGCTTGACATTCCCGGTTTTGAAGTGATAATTTTTGCTAGGAGCTTGGATCCGGCAGGCGCGGACCGAGACTCGGCGGCGGTTTAAATTCCTCCCCCAGAGTAGCGGCCGGGGGTTTTTTTATGGAAATTATCAGCAACCCGGCGCAGATACGCCGGCAGACGCAGGACTGGCGGTCCCAGGGGACAAAGATTGCCCTGGTGCCCACCATGGGCTACTTCCACGAAGGCCACCTGTCGCTGATGCGCTATGGCCGGGAAATAGCCACTAAGCTGGTAGTAAGCCTCTTTGTCAACCCCGCCCAATTCGGGCCCAACGAAGATCTGGCCCGCTATCCCCGGGACCTGGACCGGGACGCGGCCATGGCCCAGGAAGTGGGGGTGGACGTGCTTTACACTCCCCCGGCAGAAGCCATGTATCCCCCGGGCTATCAGACTTACGTGACCGTGGAGGAATTGAGCCGGGGGCTCTGCGGCGCCTCCCGCCCCGGGCATTTCCGGGGGGTGGCCACGGTGGTGCTGAAATTGCTGCACCAGGTGCAGCCACATACGGCCATTTTCGGGGAGAAGGACTACCAGCAGTTACAGGTCATCCGGCGCCTGGCCGCGGATTTGGACGTGCCGGTGGAGATCGTGGGCCGGCCCATCGTCCGGGAGGCCGACGGCCTGGCCATGAGTTCCCGGAACACCTATCTCTCCCCGGAGGAACGGGCCTCAGCCCTTTGCCTCTTTAGGGCCATCAAGGCCGCCCGAGAGCTGGTGCTGTCCGGGGCCAAGTCCCGGGCCAGCATCCTGGAGGCGGTGCGGGGGATTATCACGGCCACGCCCCACACCAATATCGACTACCTGGCCCTGGTGCATCCCGAAACCCTCCAGGAATTGGAAACTATCCAGAATGAGGCCCGACTGGTCCTGGCCGTGTGGGTGGGCAAGACCCGACTCATTGACAATACTCTGCTTTCGGAGTCCCGGTTATGTTGCGTGTAATGCTGAAATCCAAAATCCATCGAGCCACTGTCACCCAAGCCGATTTGAATTATGAAGGCTCCCTCACCATCGATGCCGACCTGATGCGGGCCGCGGATATCCTGCCCTATGAGATGGTGCATATCTTCAATATCTCCAACGGCGAAAGGTTTCAGACTTACGCCATCGAAGGGGCAGCGGGCAGCGGCATCATGTGCCTGAACGGCGCCGCGGCCAGAAAGGGGTCGATTGGGGACCTGATCATTATTGCCACTTTTGCCACGTATGAAGACGCGGCCCTGCAGCAGCATCATCCCCAAATCATCATGGTGGACGCTCAAAACCGTCGCAAATAGCCCTACTCTTCACAAAACCTCTTGTCTTTTTCCTCGGTTTAAAGTTATGATTTTACGGTTAAGGGGGGGCAAGCTCCCTTGGCCCGACTATTTTTACAAAGGAGTCACAGGATGGCCAAATCTGATTTTCTGTTTACCTCGGAGTCGGTGACCGAGGGGCATCCGGACAAGGTGGCGGACCAGATTTCCGACGCCATTCTGGATGCCATTATAGCTCAAGACAAATACGCCCGGGTGGCTTGCGAAACCCTGGTGACCACCGGATTAGCCATGATCGCCGGGGAAATTACCACTACCGCCCGGATCGATTATCCTGATATCGTCCGCCAAACTATTAAAGAGATCGGCTATAACGACTCCTCCATGGGGTTTGACTGGGAAACCTGTGCGGTGCTCACTTCCATCGACCGGCAGTCTCCGGATATCGCCATGGGCGTGGAAGGCCGGGGCCTCTCCCCCGAGCAGGGCGCCGGGGACCAGGGTTTGATGTTCGGCTATGCCTCCACTTCCACCGAGAATCTGATGCCCATGCCTATCTGGTACGCCCACCGGCTGGCGGAGCGTCTGGCCAAGGTGCGGAAAAACGGCACCCTGCCTTTCCTGCGCCCCGACGGCAAGACCCAGGTGACGGTGCGCTATGAGGACGGCATGCCCAAGAGCGTCCATACCGTAGTCATCGCGGCCCAACACAATCCCGAGGTCAAATACGAGCACCTGAAAGAAGCCATTGTCGAAGAAGTCATCAAAAAGACGATTCCGGCCGACCTGCTGGTGGATACCAAGTTCCTGGTCAACACTACTGGCCGGTTTGTGGTGGGTGGCCCCTTAGGCGACTGCGGCATCACTGGCCGCAAGATCATCGTCGACACTTACGGCGGCCGTGGTTACCACGGCGGCGGCGCCTTCTCCGGCAAGGATCCCACCAAGGTGGACCGCACCAGTTCCTATATGCTGCGCTATGTGGCCAAAAATATTGTGGCCGCAGGACTGGCCAAACGTTGCGAGGTCCAGGTCGCTTACTCCATCGGCCTGCCCGATCCTTTGTCCATTATGGTTTATACTTACGATACCGCGGTCATCTCTGAAGAGAAGATTTTGGACATCATCAAGGACACCTTCAGCTTCAAACCCGCGGCCATGGTCCAGAATCTGGAACTGCAACGGCCCATCTTCAAAAAGACTGCGGCTTACGGCCATTTCGGCCGCACCGATCCGGATTTCACCTGGGAATATTGCAATAAAATCGATGTCCTGCGAGAAAAGGCCGGCCTGAAAGGCCCTTCACCCATCTGCATCTGCCAACCGCAAGCTGCTGCTGCGTCCAAGTGAGGAATTCATGGATTACGATGTAAAAGACATTAATCTGGCTGATAAAGGCCGCCTGCGGGTGGAGTGGGCCCGGCGGGAAATGCCGGTGCTGAACGCCATCCGGGAACGCTTCGAGAAAGAGAAACCCTTAAAAGGGCTGCGCCTGGCCGCCTGCCTCCACGTCACCACCGAGACCGCAGTCCTGGCCGCCACCTTAAAGGCCGGCGGCGCCACGGTGAATCTGTGCGCGTCCAACCCCCTGAGCACTCAGGATGATGTGGCCGCGTACCTGGCGAAACATGAAGGCATTTCCACCTTCGCCATCAAAGGGGAAGACGGCGACACCTATTATAAGCACATCAACCAGGCCCTGGACGTCAAACCCCAGATGACCATGGACGACGGTGCGGACATTGTCTTCACCCTGCATACCAGGCGCCAGGAGCTGCTCCCGGCCGTCTTCGCGGGCACCGAGGAGACCACCACCGGGGTCATCCGGCTCAAGGCCATGGCCAATGACGGGGTGCTGAAATACCCCATCATCGCGGTGAATGACGCCCAGACCAAGTTTATGTTCGACAACCGCTACGGCACCGGTCAGAGCACCATGGACGGCATCCTCAGGGCCACCAACCGCCTCATGTCCGGCAGCATCTTTGTGGTGGCGGGCTACGGCTGGTGTGGCCGGGGGTTGGCCATGCGGGCCCGGGGCCTGGGCGCCCGGGTGATCGTCACGGAAGTCGATCCCTTAAGGGGCCTGGAGGCCCTGATGGACGGCTACGAAGTGCTGCCCATGAGTGAAGCCGCCAAAATCGGCGATATCTTCTGCACCCTCACCGGGGACATCAACGTCATCCGGGAAGAACATTTCGTGGCCATGAAGGACGGGGCCATCCTTTCCAATTCGGGCCATTTCAACGTGGAGATCGACATCGACTCTCTAAATAGGATCAGCACGGCCCAGCGGCCCATCCGGGACTTCGTGCAAGAGTATACCCTGAAAAACGGCAAACATATCTACTTGCTGGCGGAAGGCCGGTTGGTGAACCTGGCCGCGGCCGAAGGCCATCCTTCCGCGGTCATGGACATGAGCTTTGCCAACCAGGCCCTGGCCGCGGAGTTCATCTCCAAGAACCACAACAAGTTTCAAAAACAGGTCTACCCGGTGCCCGCAGAGATCGATAAGGAAATCGCCCGACTGAAACTCACCGCCATGGGCGTAGCCATCGACACTCTGACCCCAGAGCAGCAAAAATACCTGGCTTCCTACGATTTGGGTACTTGAAAGTTTTCGCCGAAGCATTAAGGTAATTTTAAAGGGCGGGTTTTTAACCCGCCCCTGCTTTAACAGGCGAGGTCTGGTCAATGTCCGCAATCAAATTCGGCACTTCGGGATGGCGGGGCATCATTGCCGAAGATTTCACTTTTGCCAATGCCAGGCTGGTATGTCAGGCCATTGCCGACTTCCTGCAACAAGAAGGCATCGCCTCCAAAGGCGTGGTCATCGGCTATGACACCCGCTTCCAGTCTGAGGCCTTTGCCGCCGCGGCCGCGGAGGTGATGGCGGGAAATGGCATCCCCTCTTTTTTTACGGTCCGGGATTGCCCCACTCCGGTGGTCAGCTTCGCCATCCGGGAAGGGCGCCATGCCGGGGGCATTAACATCACCGCCAGCCACAACCCCCCGGAATATAACGGCGTCAAGTTTTCTCCGGCCAGCGGCGGCCCGGCTCCGGAAACGGCCACCAAGCCCATTGAGGCCATTGCCAATAAGCTTACCCCCGGCGACATCAAGCGCCTGTCCCTGGACCAGGCCCGCTCCCGGGGATTACTCCACGACATCGATCCCCGGGCGGCCTATTTCCAGCATCTGCAAACCCTGGTGGACACCGAGGTCTTGCGGAAGGCGGGCCTGAAGGTGGTGGTGGACGCCCTTTACGGCACCGGCCGCGGCTATCTGGACGCCTTTCTCCAGGAAGCCGGGGTAGAGGTGGAGCTGATCCACGGCCATCGGGACGCCCTTTTCGGGGGCCACCGCCCCGAGCCGTCTGCAGAATTTCTGGGGGAACTGTCTGATCGTATCCCCGCGTCCAAGGCCCATTTGGGTCTGGCTACAGACGCGGACGCCGACCGCTTCGGAGTCATGGACTCCCGGGGCGAATATCACGAAGCCAATGAGATCCTGGCCCTGCTGCTGGATTATCTGATTGAGACCCGGGGCTGGGATGGCGGCGTGGCCCGGAGTGTGGCCACCACCCACCTCATCGACCGGGTGGCCGCCCAAAACGGCCGGCCGGTATTTGAAACCAAGGTGGGGTTCAAGTATTTGGGGGAATACATCCTCAACGACCAGGCGGTGATGGTGGGGGAGGAAAGCGAAGGCTTCTCCATGAAAAACCATCTGCCGGAAAAAGACGGTATCCTGGCCGACCTGATGGTAGCGGAAATGGTGGCCCGGAAAGGCAAAGACCTGCCCCAGCTCCTGGAGGACCTTTTTGCCAGGGTGGGGCCGGTGTACAACCGCCGCATCAATCTTTCCCTGGCCCCGGCCGCCAAAACGCGGTTCCTGGAACGCCTGCAAACCGTGCCGTCCCGCTTTGCGGGCAAGGCCGTAGCCCGGCACGTCACCATTGACGGCCACAAGTTCATTCTCGAAGACGGCAGCTGGGTCTGCTTCCGGCCTTCCGGCACCGAACCGGTGGTGCGCTTCTATCTGGAGGCCTCTTCCCAAGAGGCCCTGGAGCAGTTGCGCAAAGCCGGGGAAGCCTTGCTCCGGGAAGCCTGAGATGCCCCACATCAGCACCCCGTTCCTGATCGAAGCGGCCCTCAAGGCCCTGGTGCTCCTGTTTTCCATTGTGGTCCACGAAGTGGCCCACGGTTATATCGCCCTGCGCAACGGCGACCCCACCGCCAAAATGTTAGGCCGCCTCACCCTCAACCCCATCCCCCATATCGACCCCATCGGCAGCGTCCTTTTGCCTTTGCTGCTCCTGGCCAGCGGCTCGGGCATCCTCTTCGGTTGGGCCAAACCTGTGCCGGTTAATCCTTTGAACTACCGCAACTACCGCTGGGGGGAGATTACGGTAAGCGCCGCCGGAGCCTTGAGCAACCTGGCCCTGGCCGTTTTGTTCGCTTACATCCTGCGCCTGGGGCCGGCCAACCTGGGCCTGATGAAGCTGGCCCTCTGGGGCGTGCAAATCAACATCTTCCTGGCCTTGTTCAACCTCATCCCCATTCCGCCCCTGGACGGCTCCCATATCCTGGCCATTCTGCTGCCCCGGGACCTGGCCCGGCTCTATGCCTACCTGGAGCCGGTGGGTTTCATCCTCATCCTGGTCCTTTTTTACACCGGGATCATGGGGATCTTCCTGATGCCCCTCTACCGTCTGATAGCTTCGTTCCTTCTGGGTCTGAGTTACTAGAAGCCGTGTAAAAAAGGCCGGGGGCTGCCGCCCGGTGCGTCTCCTGGCTGAAACTGCCTTCCCGCATTGGCCAATTCCCTGGAATATGCTATGGTTTAATGAATGAAGATCAGGAGCAAAGTCGGTTCCAAGCTTTTGGGGGTCAACCTGTTATCCCTGCTGGTGGCCCTGGTGGGGATGCTTTTGGTCCTGCAATACCTGGCCACCCGCCAGATCCTGGAATGGCACGGCCAGCGGGTGGAACTGGTGGCCCGCCTGGTGCTGGCGGAATATCTGGGCAAAATTCAGCGGGTGGCTCTGGCCGCCAGCCTGCTGGCGGACAATCCCAGCTACGGCGAACTCCTGGCCGCAGGGGATACTGACAATCTGCGCCGTCTGACCACCCCCTTGATGAAGGCCACCGGTCTCAATGTTCTGACCATCACCGACTCCAAAGGGATAATCCAGGCCCGGGCCCACGACCCCGAAGCCATCGGCGTGGATATCGCCGGCAACCCCCTGGTGCGGGCCGCGCTCAAAGGCAAAGACTCGGTGCGCATGACCCAATGGAAGGACAGCATCGTCCTCAGCGCCTCCAGTCCCATTTACTTCCAGGACAAGGTGGAGGGGGTAGTGCTCACAGGCCTGCTGGTGGACAAGAAATTCGTGGAATCGCTGTCCCGCCCCGGTGCGGAAGTGGCCATCTTCTTTGCCAACCGCCTGGTGGTCAACTCTTTTAAAGACCTGCCGGAACGGGTGCTCAATGAGATCCGTCGGAGCAAAGAACGGGCGGCCGCGGGCTCCCCTCCCCCGCTGCAGGTGCAAAGCGTGAAACTGGGCAAGCGGGACTACACTCTTTTTTACCTTCCTCTGGAAGAAGAAGACGTGAAGCCCTGGGAGAACCTCATCGTCGTCGGCGTGTCCCGCAAAGAACTGGAGGCCGCGCTGCAAGGCTTGAAATTGGTGATCTTCGGAGTCGGAGGCGCAGCCGCCTGTTTAGGGGTCATCCTCAGCTACGGGCTGTCCTCGGGCCTGCGCCGGCAAATCGCCCACCTGGCCAGGGGCACCCAGCAAGCGGCCCAGGAGGAATTGGCCGGGGACATTCCGGTGACCAGCCAGGACGAACTGGGGGAACTGGCAGATTCCTTCAACAGCATGACCCGGGCCCTGCGGGACAAGACCCGGCTCCTCAAAGAGGAGCGGGACCGGGTGGCGGCCAACGCCGATTTTCTCTCCATGATCGTCCATGACATCAAGGCCCCTCTCACGGGGGTGCGCCTCACCATTGAGGCCTTGGAGGACGAAACCCTGCCTCCGGAAATTCACCACAAGCTGCAGGGGATTATCCAGCGGAGTGAGGGACTTCTGCTGCATCTCCACAATGTCCTGGATTTGAGCCGTTTCGAAGCAGGCAGCCTGGCCCTCAGGCCGGAGGCGGTGCCCCCGGGATTTATCATTCACCGGCTGGTTAATCATTTCACCCCGGTGGCCCAGCATCAGGGAGTGGCCTTGAACGCAGCCCTGGCCCAGGACCTGCCGCCTTTGCAGGTGGATGAACACTCTATGGAAAGAGTCTTATCCAACCTGCTGGTCAATGCCCTGGCAGCCACGCCGGCCGGCGGCCGGATTGAGGTGCAGGCCCGGATTCTTCCCGAGGCCGATTCCCAGCAAGTGGAAATCATTGTCGCCGATACCGGCTGCGGCATTGACCCCCGGGATCAGGAGCACCTCTTTGAGAAATATCGTCTGACCCCCCAGAAGCGCGGCAGTTCCGGGCTCGGCCTCTATATCTGCAAAACCCTGGTGGAGGCCAACCATGGCCGTATCTGGGTGGAAAGCCAGGAGGGCCAGGGCAGCCGATTCCATCTGGCTTTTCCCGCGTCAACGTCCGGAGGCGATGGAGAAAATGCTACAGAAACTGCTTTGGCCTCTTGAATCACTGTTAATCCTGGTTCACAGCACTCAGGGAACGGTGGGCGGTGCCCACCCTACAATAAGCCATTAGTTTATAAAGCAATTTTGGTGCTATGGAACTGCCTTTAGAATATATATTTCTGCCTCTTTCTTTGCGCCTTTGCGTCTTTGCGTGAGGCCTATTTTTTCGAAGCGGGACCGTATGGAGCCTCGGATTCTGGTAATCGACGACGACCCCGGGACCAGGGAAGCCCTGGTGGCTATTCTGGACCGGGCCGGCTATCACCTCACTTCCCTAGCGGGCAGTGACGTGGAAATCGAAGCCGCCTGCCGCAGCCGCGGCTATCAGGTGGCGGTGGTGGATTATCACCTCCCGCACCACAACGGCCTGGAGGTGGCCCGGCGGCTGAAGGAAGCCATGCCGGACTGCCGCATCCTCCTTATTTCCGCCGAACTTCCCGGCCTCCAGAAATTAGACCAGGACGCCGCCCTGGTGGACCGTTTCCTGGCCAAGCCCTTTTCCAAAGAAGCCATTTTAGAAGCGGTAACCCAACTTTGCCCCACCGGAGCTCCGTGATTCCGCCCCTGGCGCCAGGGGCCGCGGCTGTGGCCGGCCTGCCCCAATGGCTGGGCCGGTATGTGCGCCAGGAACACCTCTTTATGGGTGGGGAGCGGGTGCTGGTGGCCGTTTCCGGCGGCCCGGACTCGGTGGCCCTTTTGCACCTGCTGCACCGTCTCCACCCGGATCTGGGCCTGGACTTGGGGGTGGCCCATTTCGACCACGGCCTCCGGGGCGCACAATCCCGGGAGGAGGCCGGGTTCGTTGCCGGCCTGGCCCGGAGCCTCTCCCTTCCCTGCTATTTAGGGCAGGGCGACACCCGGGACGCGGCCCGCCGGGAGCGCGTCTCCCTGCAGATGGCGGCCCGGCGGCTCCGCCTCCAGTTCCTGAAAGACACCTGCCGCCGCCACGGCTATCAGAAGCTGGCCCTGGGCCATACCGCCGACGATCAGGTGGAACTTTTTGTATTGCGCCTCCTGCGCGGTGCTGGACCGGAGGGCTTGCGGGGCATGCTGGCTGCCAGCCCCGAGGGCCTGGTGCGGCCCCTGCTGGGGGTCAGCAAGGATGTTATTTTGGCTTGGCTCAGCAGGGAAAATCTGCCTTTTCGCCAGGACCCCAGCAACCTGAAGCGGGATTACCTGCGCAACCGGGTGCGCCTGGATCTTCTGCCCCAACTCCGGACTTATAACCCCAGGATTAACGAGGCCGTCTGGCGGACCCAGGCCCTGCTTCGGGAGCAGGAAGATCTCCTGGCCCCGCTGGTTGCCCAGGCCCTGGCCGCGGTGGCAGAAGCCGGGGGGCCGGATTTTTACCGCCTCAACTTGCCCCAATTTGCGGCCCTACCGCCGGCTCTGCAAAAACTGGTAGTGCGCGCCATTCTCCAAAAGTTCCTGGAAGAATACCCTTTGAGCGCGGCCCAGGTTGCCGGGGTGCTGGATTTGGCCCGGGCCGGAAAAAGCGGGGGCCAAATCTCTCTGGAGACCTGCCGGGTGGCCCGGGCCGGCAAGGAATTACACATTTTCCCCCGTCTGCCGGCGCCCCCCCGGGAGGGGGGCATCTTGCCCGGTGTCCCTGGGAGCTTCGAGGCCGGGGGTTGGCACTGGCGTCTGGCCAGCCGCGCCTATACCGCAGACCTGCCTTTGCCGCAAAAACCGCACGTTGGTTGGCTGGACCAGGAACAGGTCACCCTGCCCCTCCAGGTCCGCTTTTTCCAGGCGGGAGACCGCTTCTGGCCCCAGGGCGCGGCTGGCGCCAAAAAGCTGCAAGATTTCCTGGTGGACTGCAAAATTCCCCGCTGGCTGCGGCCCCACCTGCCTCTGGTGGTCAGCGGCCACCGCCTCGTCTGGGTGGCGGGGCTCAGGGTGGCCGAAGACGCAAAACTAACTGCGGCCAGCCGGAATGTGCTGGAGATCGAACTCTCTCCCGCCAATGCCGGCACCCGCAGAATCTGGGAGATGTTTCTGGCCTGTATAGAAAGGTTCAAGGTTTAAAGTTCAAAGTTTTGTAGGGCGCGTCTTAAACGCCAGAAATGGTGTGCTCCAGATTTGCTAAGCACCCCACCGGTCAGGAAGTTTTTTTTAAGAGAGGTCCTGGTGGCGCAGGCTTCTTAGCCTGCGCAGTTTTCCGACGCAGCCTGGAAAGGCTGCGCCACCAGTTATCGAACTGGTAACAACGGGGTAGGGACGGCGGCAAAACCTTTTATCTATTGAACCATCTATCTAGCAATGGAAACAAATCCGGTTTTACTCCTCATCAACCCCTGGATTTACGACGTCGCGGCCTACGATTTCTTTGCCCGGCCTTTGGGCCTGCTGTACCTGGCCTCTTTTCTCAGCAGCCGGGGCTATAAGGTCCATTTCCTGGATTGCCTGGATACCCCTCACGCCCGCCACGGCGCCTTCGGCACCGGCAGGTATCCCAAGGAGATCTTGCCGACGCCGCCCGCGCTCCTGGGGGTTCCCCGGCGTTACGGCCGCTACGGCAGCAGCGAGGCCGATTTTCAGGCGCGCCTGACTGCGGTCCCCCGGCCGGACGCCATCCTGGTTACCTCGCTGATGACCTACTGGTACCCGGGGGTGCAGGCGGCCATCCGCCTGGCCCGGGTCCAGTTCCCGGGCGTTCCGGTCATCCTGGGGGGCATTTACGCCAGCCTCTGCCCGGAGCACGCCCGGGAGCACAGCGGCGCGGACGTGGTCATCAGCGGCCCCGGTGAGGAGGACATTTTTCCCCAATTGGCCGCGTTGGGACTGCCCGCACCTCAGGGCGGACCCGAGGGTCCGCCCCTATCACTGGATGATCTGCCCTACCCCGCCCTGCACCTGCTGTCGCACCTTTCCTACCTCCCCCTCCTGACCTCCCGGGGCTGTCCCTTGGACTGCGACTACTGCGCCTCCCGCCAGCTCCAACCGCAGTTCCGGCGGCGCCGGCCCCTGGCGGTGGTGGAGGAAATTGCGTACTGGCAGGAACGCCTGGGCTTGACAGACGTGGCCTTTTATGACGACGCCTTGCTGCTGGACGCGGACCGGCATCTGCTGGTTATCTTAGAAGAGCTAAGCCGCCGGGGTTTAGTCTGCCGTTGCCACACCCCCAACGGTCTCCATGCCCGCTACATCACCCAGGAGGTGGCCGGCTGGCTGAAGCGGGCGCAATTCGCCACCCTGCGCCTGGGGGTGGAGACCACCGCGCTGGGCTCTGCCCGCCTGGACCATAAGCTCCAGGCCGGGGAACTGGAGGCGGCCCTGGCCTATCTCCAGGAAGCCGGGTTCCGCCGGGAGGAGATCGGGGTTTATCTCCTCCTCGGCCTGCCTGAGCAAGACGAGGAAGAAGTCATCACCTCTATCCGCCGGGTAAAAGAGTTGGGGGCCACCCCGGTCCTGGCCCTCTACTCCCCCATTCCCGGCACCGCGTTGTGGCCCCGGGCCGTGGCCTCCTGCCGCTTCGACCTCCAAAGCGACCCCCTTTACCACAATAATTCCCTCTTTCCTTGCTGGCCCCAATTTTCCTGGGAACGCTATACCCACTTGAAACGTTTGGCTGCGGCCTAGAAATTGTGGTAGGGTGCTTAGAAAGGGGCCGGTATTCGGTCTTTCTTCTGACCCCTGCTCCCTGGCCCCTGACCCCTGGCTTTAAGGAGTCAAACATGGGCACGTCCAGCGCCCGGCGGGCGCCCACCTCCTGGTTCTGGCGGCGGGCCAAAGGCGCGGCCACCCGGTACTTATCCCCCCCAGAGGGAGTGGGCCTGGAAGCCCGGGAGGTGGTGGCCCGGTATCTCGCGGCCCTGGGGGAAGACGCGGGGTCCGGCAGCCCGGATCTGCTGGCGGCCTTTCGCCTGACCCGGAAGGCGGCCCAAACCCTGGGGGCCTTTGCCGCCCAGGCCGCGCCCCGGAAAGAGGAGGCGCCTCCGGTTGTGGCCGGCAGACTCCTGGAGCCGGACGGCAGCCTGGAGGGAGCAGTGGCCCGGTCGGCCCTGGCTGCGGTCCTCCAGGATTTTGGGGGTGCGGCAGATGCTGCCCCCGCCGCCGTGGTGACCCGTTTCCTGGCCGAGTCGCTCTATCAGCGCCTGGCCCTGGACCTGGGGGAGCCCCTGGAGGCGACCAGCCGCAGTTGCAGCCACTGGCGGCAGGGTTTGGCGGGTCTTAAAGGCTGGATCGCCGATGCGGCTCCGGAGGAGCCGGAGGCGCCGGGGTCCCCCGAGAAGTGGCGGGGCCTGGCGGGGTGGACCTGGGTCACCCTGACCCTGGAAAAGATGCTGGCGCGCCTCCAGGAATAATCCTCTGACCCGGATAATTCACCAGGCGGCAAAGAACCTGGTGGCGCAGGCTTTCCAGCCTGCGCAATAACACTCTGTTTTTTTGGGCTTTTAAATTTATGAAATATGTTAATAGGTTACCGTGCATTTCGAAAAGGAAGGAATCGGTGGGCAGTGCCCACCCTACACTTTAGAGCTTCGCATCCTGAACCTTGAACGTTTCCGGGCGGACTGGTCAGATCAACGAGAACACGCCACACCATCTTTACCTGCGGGCGCCGGGAGAAAAACGCCGCCCACCTCCGGGCCTGACTGCCGTTATCCATCTGGATGAACCGGGCCGCCGGGGTTATCCGCTGCACCACAATCTGGAGGCCATGTTCGTTCAGCCCTCTCCGCCGCCGCCGGCGGTGGCCGCGTTTCTCCTGGCCGCCCTGGGGGTCTGGGCCGGGGATAAGCTCTTGCCCCGCAGTTCCCGGCCGGATGCCTGGACCCGGGAGATCGTCCTGCACCTCCCGGCGACGCCCGCCTGGGCCCGGCTTGCCCCGCAATTCGGCCAGATCCTGAACTTCCTTACCGGTGACCTTTGGCAGATCAAGGCCAGGGAAGCCCAGATAGCCCTGGGGTTCGCAGGCAAATGGGAGCAGCCCTGGCGGCCCCAGGCCGTGGTTTTATTCTCCGGGGGCCTGGATTCCCTGGCCGGAGCCATTGACCAGTTGGAGGCAGACAAAAAACTCCTGCTGGTGAGCCACCATGACTATGGCCAGTTGGCGGGCTTGCAGCAAACCCTGGCCGGGGCCCTGGCCGGGCATTACGGCCCGGAGCGGCTGCAGCACCTGGGCTTGCGGGTGCAGTTCCCGGAGGCCCCGGAGTTGACCCTGCGGAGCCGCTCCCTGCTCTTTTTGGCCCTGGGCCTGACCGCGGCCGCCGCTTTCGGGCCGGATACCCCCTTGCTGATCCCCGAGAACGGCTGGGTCAGCCTCAATCCACCGTTGACTTTGAACCGCCTGGGCGCTTATACCACCCGCACCACTCATCCTTACTTCCTGGAGCAGCTCACCCGGCTGTGGCGGGCCGCAGGCATTACCCACCCCCTGATCAACCCCTACCGGCAGCAGACCAAGGGAGAACTGCTGGAGAGTTGCCGCAACCGGGACCTTTTGTACAAGCTGGCGCGGCTAAGCAGCTCCTGCGCCCGGCCCGTGGCCTCACGTTGGCGGCGGCAGGCCGGGGGCGAATGCGGCTACTGCTACCCTTGTCTGGTGCGCCGGGCCGCGCTCCACTGCCTGGGCTGGGACCGGGGGGAGGATTACCTCCTGGATGTCCTGGCCGCTCCCGAAACCCTGCGGCACCGGGTCCGGGGCCGGGACCTCCGGGCCCTGCTCCTGGCCCTGAAGACCTGGGAGGAAGCCCCCAGGGATATCGAGGGGCGCATTCATTGGGGGGAACCGGGGCCGGGCTTCACCCAAAGATATGGGGAGACCAGGCAGTTGCTGGCCTCCGGCTTCCGGGAGATCGGGCAGTTTTTTCAGGATAAAGGGACAAATCCTCTAAAGGCTTATCTGGGGCGGGATATGTAGGGCGGGAAAGCGTAGCGCCTCCCGCCTTTAATACTTTTACGGCTTGATGATCCGGCCCGCCTGCATCTGGGACTCCAGGATGGCGAACATGTTGGAGACCTTGCCTGCGGCCAGGCGCTCCTTGACCTTATAGAAATCCAGGCAGGTGCCGCAGACCAGGAGTTCCACCCCCATGTCCGCCAGCCCGGTAAGTTCCGCGAGCACAGGGGAATCATTCAGGGTAAGGTAGACGCCCCGGTTGTAAAAGAGCATCTTTTGGGGCACCTCCATCTGCACCAGGGTCTGGCAGAAGGCCCGCATGAGCACGGCTCCCAGTTGGGGGTCGCCCTCGCCCATGTGATCGGAGGCAAAGACCACCACCGTACTCAGGGCCGCGGGAGTCGACAGGGGGGCAACGCAACTTACCGCCGCCCCGCCCGCGGGGGGTTGGATGGTCAAGTGATAACCGCCCTCGACCGCGGCCACTTCCACCGTGCAGCCCCGGCTCTCGGCAAAACGGGTGACATTATCCCGGGCCGCGATGTTGTCCACCATGACGATCAGGTGCTTAGCGCCTCCAGCCTCCAGGGCCTCCTTGGTGCGCACCACCGGCAACGGGCAGGCCAGACCCGTGAGATCCAAGATTTTTACCATATATCTCCCTTTGATTAGTGACCAGTGGTCACACTGGCCTCTATCCTCACCCCCCCAGGGCGATGGCCAGGGCGGTGGTGAGCTTGACCACGTCCTGGTTGCTTTTCCGCAAGTGCCGGGAGAGCATTTGGGCCAGGCGCAGCAGAATCTTGGCGCCCATCTGCGGGTTTTCCTGGACCAGGGCCAGGAAGTCCTGCTGGTCCAGCTCCAGGAGGCTGCAGTCGGAAAGGGCGGTGACGGTGGCGGAACGGGCCTCGTTTTCCAGCAGGGCCATTTCCCCGAAGCAGACTCCGTCCTCGGCCTTGAGGCGGATCATCACCTTTTCCTTGGGCGTGTCCTCATCCAGCACCAGGGTCAGGGCCTTGGTGATCTCCACTTCTCCCTGGCACATAATGAACAGGCTGTCCCCGGTTTCCCCCTCCTGCAAGATGGCCTCGCCCGCGGGGAAATTGCGGGGGTGGGTGCGTTTCAAGACTTGTTGAATTTCGTTTTCTTCCAGGTCCTGGAAGAGGAAGATTTTCTTAAACAGGTCGGACTGGGACATCATAGCGTGGGCCGCCGGGGGGCAATGACCACCACGTATTGGTGGGGCCCCAAAATCAGGGAGTCCGGAGGATTGATCTGGCAATCCACTTTGGTGCGGCCAAAGAGGTGGGTCATGCCGGTCTCAGTAAATTTGCGGCGGATGAACTCGTCGATGCCCGAAGGTTCGCCGGAGAGCAAATCATCCAGGGCCAGGGCCCGGCCTTCGGTATAGACGGCCACGGGCAACGCCTGGTACTTCTCTTTCAACAAGGCAGCGAATTCCCCCAGGGGGCGGCCGTGATACCGGAGAGGCACCGCCACCGGCCACAGGTTCTGCCCTTCCGCAGTCAACAAAGTGGCCAGGATATGGTAGAGCCCCGGGGAAGCCAGGGCCCCGGCCAGCAGGGAGCTGTCGTATTGCCCCCGGACCAGGACTTCCTCCACTCCGGCCCGTTCCAGGTGCGGCCGGTTTTCCGGCTGCAGCAGTTCCGCCAGGACCCGGATTTGGCTGTTCATGGACTTGACGGTGAGCGCAGTGAGCAGGGTGCGCTGGTCCACCTGGGCCGCAGTCTCCCCTTCTTGCCGGTTCGCCAGGATGATGGCTTTGAGGGCCTTACCCACGTTGGCTTTCAGGAGAATCTCTTCCCTGGAGGGATCTCCCCAGAGGTAATACAACTCAAAGGTGCTAAATCTTTCTTTTAACCGCTCCAATTGTTCCGGGGGGAGTTGGTTGACCAGCACCACCGGCAGCGGCGGGGTCAGACGCTTGAGCAGTTGGTCCAGCAGAACTTCCCCGTCATAATGCCAGCCCAGTATCAGAATGTGGTTAACTGTCTTGATTGCTTCCAAACCTCTCTCCCGGCGGAACTTGCGTTCCACGAATACCGAGGCCACGGTGGCGGTAAGCAGCGACAGGCTGAGCACCCCGCCCAGCATCAGGCCTACGCCCACCAGGCGCCCCGGGAAAGTCGTCGGCACCACATCCCCATAGCCCACGGTGGTAAGGGTGACCAGGGACCACCAGATACCGGTGCCGAAACGGACCAGCCAGGACCCTCCCAGGGGTTCAAACAGGGAAAAACCAAGGCCCCCAAAGAGAATCAATAGGGACACCGCCAGCAGCAGGTTGAAAACCCGCTCCCGGCGCAGAACTATGACAAAACCGGCAATGTTTTCCTTAAGCACAGTCCTTCAAAATGCCGTGGCCGGCAAGCATAATTTATTTTCAAGGAAAGTATAGAAACCCGACCGCTATCCTCTCCGGCAAACTCTTTCCCCCGGTCAAGGAAATTAGTTTCCGTCCTCTCCTTCAGGTGAAGCTCCGGCTGCAGCAGCGGGCGCAGCCGGGGAAAAGCCGGCGGCCGATCAGCCGCCGGACCCGCTGCATCTGGGGGCCGTTCCAGATTTCCCGAAAAGGCTGCTGGGTGATATTCCCGGCCACGAGATGCAAACAGGGAGATACGGTGCCGTCGGGCATGATCCGGCAACCCTTCCACAAATCCTGGCACACCTGGGGGAAGGGATGGTTCAGATCCAGATAATAAGATGCGAGCAAATCATCCGGCAGGTTGGGCAGGAACTGGAGCCGTAGGCGGCCCTGGGCCAGGCGCCGGGCCTCTTCCAAACCGGCCCGCAGCCGGGGCAGATCCTCCCGGGTGATTTCACTCTCGTAAAACTCGCCCGGGGGAATGGAAGGGGTAACCAGGTCCAGACCTTGACTCCGGGCAAATTCCTGGGAAAGCCAGCAATTATGGCGCTCCACATTCTCCCGGGAATTAAAGATGGTATGCTGGAGTTGCAGGATGTCGGCCCCCATTTCCAGGGCCAGGGAGGCCACCTCCCCTAAAATGGGGATATTGGCTTTGGAAATGACGCAGTTGATCAAAACCAGGGGGCCGCCGCGGCCTTCCCGGGCCGCGAGCAAAGCGGCAATCCCTTCCCGGGTGCGCCGGAACGCACCCCGTTGTCCCCGGATGCGGTCATGGATTTCCGGAGGTCCATCCAAGGAAACCGTAACCATTTCCACGGCCGCGGCCACCAGCTCCTGGGCCGCCCGGTCCAGCAGGGTGCCGTTGGTTTGGAGGTGCACGAGCAGTCCACGTTTTTTGGCTTCCAGGATCAATTCCGGCAGATGGGGGTAAAGCAAGGGCTCCCCGCCGGTGAGATAGAGCCGGGGACGGAAATAAGCCACCTGCTTCAGCAAATTCCGCCAGACGGCCAGAGGCAGCTCCCGGGCCGGGTCATACCAGCTCAAGACGGAGGAGCCGCGGGATTGATGCCGGTGCTGCTCGCACATCCAGCACTTCAGGTTGCAACGCCGGGTCAGGTTGAGACTGAGGCTCACCGGCGGGCTGCTTAATCCCGGCCGGTAGCGGCGGTCCAGGGAAATGCCCCAGCGGCGGCGATATTCTTCCCGCAGGACCGAGTAGAGCATGCCAGGATTTTGCCGGATCATTTGCCAGGCCCGGCTGGTCAAGGAATTCTTAGGCTTGCCTTTTGGACCCACGGCCGGCATCTCTTCCGGACTAAACAGCATCCACTCTCTCCCCTGCCGGCAGGGTCAGTCCTGGTAGTATGAGGCGCAGGAGGTATCCGATTCCCAAACATTGACCCGGCTGACCTTCACCCCGTCCTGGTTCAGGACGGCAGACAGGCGCTGGAACAGGAAAGTGGCAAGGTTTTCCGAAGACGGGTTCTGCTGGCTGAACGCGGACAGTTCATTCAGATACTTATGGTCGATCTCTTCCAGCAACTCCCGGGTCCGGGCCTTGATAGCGCCGAAATCCATCAGCAGCCCGGTTTCGTCCAGCTTTTCTCCCATCAGGAAGACTTCCACCTTCCAGTTATGCCCGTGCAGGGCTTCACATTTGCCATAAAAGTTTTCCAGGCGATGGGCCGCGGAAAACGATGTAATGATCTTGATTTCGTACATGGGATAATCAGCCCGAACCTTCTTTAAGGCGGCGCAGCCGGGTCTCTATCCGGCCGATAAAGGCGCGCAGATCGCTTTGCAGGGCCGCCAGTTCCTTATGGCGCTTGGCGTCGATGCTTTTCAGTTCCTTGAACCAAAACTCCAGGATAGCCGTCTCCCGCTGGCGCAGTTCCTCTTCCACCCGTTGTTTCAACTGTTTTACCAGAGCTTCATCCATAGGTCACCCTGCTATCTAACTACCCGAAAACCCTGTCTTTGTCAATCAATTGCGGAGCTTCGGCTTCTCCTCTCAAAATGAGCGGATGGGCCACTGGTGTCTCCGGGCCTGGCGCTTCAAGCGCCAGGAGGGATTGACCGCCACCGGAAAGCCGATGCGGTGAAAAAGGTGAAGATCCTGGAAATGGTCGCCATAAGCAAAGGAATGAGGCAAGTCCAGGTTATGAGAGCGGGACAGCTCCAGAAGCAGATGCAGTTTATTCTCTCCCCGGGGATGGAGGCCGGTGATCTCCCCGGTGAAAACAGGGCCGCTTTGCCTTACCTCTGTGGCGATGAGCCAATCCGCACCCAGTTCCTCTTTCAACGGGGCCAGCAGAAATGCCAGGGAACCGGTGAGCAGGACGATCCCATGCCCCTGGGACTGATGCTCCAGGACACAGGCCAAGCCTGTGGGGCTCAGGCGGGGAGCGATTTCTTCCCGGTAGCACTGCCGGGCCAGACGCAGAGTCTCGTCCACTGGCAACCCCTGGAGGTAAGTCTTGTCCCGAAAACGCTCCTGGGGGTTCCAGGCCAGCCGTCCCAAGTAAGTTAAGGCCCGGGGCACCCGCAGCAGGCCCTGCCGCAGCAGATACCGGAAGAAAAGACGCTCGGTGCATCCCTGAATGAGAGTCTGGTCCACGTCAAAGATAGCGGCAATGCGGTTCATAGGGTTCCTGTAACCGGCAAGATGGCGTTGGCTCACCCCTGTCTCTTCCCGGCAGTGAAATAGATGCGGCCGTCCAGCACTACGGGGATCCCTCGCAAAACGCAAAGGCCCACAGCCAGGAAGATAAGACCTTGGTTCAGGGGATGCAAGGTCACTAATATTTGCGGGTCTTCCAGGGCCAAGGCGTGAGTGAGATATAACACGCAGAAGACCACGGCCTTGGCTAGGCCGTAAAAGGCGCGCATGAATCGGGAGGCCACCAAAAACCTGCCCACCGGGGTGTGCATCATGCCAAAGCCGGATTTTCCCTGGGTCAGGGCCGCCCCCCGAATACCGTCCACAATAAAAGAGCGGATCAAAAAAATGATGGGCACCCATAAAGGGACCATATCCAGATACATAAAGGTGATCCAAAGGATGTTTTCCACGGCCCGGTCCAGGGCGATATCCAGAACTGCCCCGATCTCCGTTACTTCGTTGCGGAGCCGGGCTACATAGCCATCGAACCAATCCATCAGGTAAAGAATGATCAACAACCCCAACCCCAGGAGATGCACGTGCCAGTAAGGCACGAACAGAAAGGCCACCAGCAGCAGCAGCAGCGGCAGACGGGCCAGGGTGATGGTATTAGCCAGAGACATCCGGGGCGTCCTAGAAAAACTTTAGATTTGATCAAAAAATTATCAAAATAGTTAACTTTTTTCAATTTAATACCACCACTCAAAGGAGCCGCTTCGGGCAAAACGCATTCTCTGAGTTTAAACTTTTGCATAGAACCTTGGCCGAGAGGGCTATCTGCAAAAGGGCTTTTTTGTACTAAAGTTCTATGCTATGTTTCATGTTTAAGCGGCCTGTCCACAGGCCGATTTCCCCAGCCAAGGCGGGCTTTTGGATGACCAGCTTCAGGCAGGATAATTCTGAACCCTTGGAAGAACTCGGCCAGAGATACAAGCTGCAGCACCAGCTCCGGGAAGAGCCCTGGGGAGAGGTGTGGCTGGCCGCAGATCGCCTCTTGCATACCGAAGTGGCCCTAAAGCTTTACCCCCGGGCTGACCCGGATTGGGCCGAGGGTCAGAAGATCCTGGCCCGGGAAGCCGCGCTGTCCTTTATTTTGCGGCATCCCCTCATTCTTGGGATCTCCTTTCTGGGAGAGGCGGAAGACGGGCTTTATCTAGTGGAGGAGCCCTTTGACGGCGAGAGTTTGATGGCCCGCCTGTCCCAGAAGCAGCATCTGTCGGTGCCGCAAACGCTGCGGCTGTTGGAGCAGGTAGGCCAGGCCCTGGCTTTTGCCCATCAGCAGGGATTGGCGCATCAATCCCTTAACCCCTTGCATATTCTCCTCAAGGGAGATGAAGTGCGGGTGGCCAATTTCGCCTCCCCCCCGACAGACGGGGATAAGGCTATACACCTGGAGCTTAAAGCCTATATTCCGCCGGAGGTCCTGCACGGTGAAGAGGTCTCCCCGGCCGGCAATATCTTTTCCCTGGGAGTCCTGGGCTACCGCCTGCTGGCGGGCAGTCTGCCTTACCCGCTGACCTTTGATGAGCCTTTCCCCTATCGGCTGGAAACCATGCCCGTGGATTTGGAGGAGATTCCCTTACCTTTGCAGAACCTGCTGCTGCAGTGCCTCTCTCCGGACCCCGAAGACCGCTTTGCCGATGCCGGCGCCTTTCTGACCCAACTCCGGCAGTTGCGGGATACCTGGCAGACGAGTGGCCGGGATACCTGGTTCTCGGAGGAGGCGTCGGAGCCCAAGGCGGCCTGGCCCCGGTTCGGTTCCGGTGCCGCCGGCATTTTGGGGAAGTTCTGGCATAACGGCAAGCTCTGGGGAGAAAAGCTTTATTCCAGCCTGCGCGGCCACTCACCCCGCCTGGCCCTGAGCTCCCGCCATCTCCGCTGGGGCCTGGGTCTGGCCGGGATTTTAATCATTCTGGTGGTCGCGGGCTTCCAGGTGAAACGCTTTTTGCTCCCGGCTCCGGAGCCAGCCGCGCCCACCGCCGCCACCGCGACGCCAGCACCCAGTGCTGTTCCACCTCTGGCGGAACAAGAAGAGCCTGCGGCTCCGGCGGCAGAACCGTCTCCGACTCCGGCTCCGGCCCCCATCACCGAGATCG
>JAKAKP010000131.1 GCA_021813445.1 Deltaproteobacteria bacterium | reverse complement strand
CCCTATCTCGCCACCCGCACCATCCCGGAAATCATCACAAGATTGGCGGAGGCATAGAGAGACAGGGATCAGGGGCCAGAAAACCCCTTTTTTAACCTGAATACTGCCCCCCGGCCCCTGGCCCCTGCCCCGCCCTCCCCTGCCCCGATTGACAATGGCATCCCTGGTGATTACCTAAAAACTTTGTGAACTGTTAATAGGCTACACGGAGCCGTCAGCGGCTTTAACCAGGGAGGCTATCCATGGCCAAATGGAATATCAACCCCACCCACAGCTCTGCGGCCTTCGAGGTGCGCCATATGATGGTGTCCTGGGTGCACGGGATGTTCGGCAGCGTCAGGGGCACCCTCGACTTCGCCCCCCTGCAGGTGGGGCAGGCAAAGGTGGAGGTGGAAATAGACGCCGCGTCCATCTATACCGGCGTGGAGCAGCGAGACGACCACCTGAAAAGCGCCGATTTTCTGGAGTTGGAAAAATACCCCACCATCACTTTTAAGAGCACCCGGGTGGAGCCCGACGGGCTGGACCGGGCCCTGGTCCACGGCGACCTGACCATCCGGGGGGTGACCCGGCCGGTGGTGCTGAAAGCGAAGTGGGCCGGGCCGTCCCGCTTCGACGATGACGGGAAAATCTACACCAGCTTCGGCTTCCGGGCCAAGACCCGGATCAACCGGGAAGATTTCGGCATGGTCTTTAATATGCCCATGGAACACGGCGGCTTTATGGCGGGCCGGCAGGTCCACCTTACCTTGAATGCGGAAGTGGATCTGGCGGAAGGATAATACCAGGTTCGCTTTTTCGAGCACCCTATCCATAAGACCGGCGTGCATCTGCGTTTATCGGCGGTTGAATATTAGCCGCCGATGGACGCAGATAAACGCCGATGCACGCCGTTGATGCCGTCAGTTTGTTGCAGGTCAAGATGCATTTGGTATAAGCCGATGCTGCAAAGACTGGCGAAGCATAAAAAAGGCCGCCCCGGCAGGGCGGCCTTTATGATTTGCCGGTTCCGTCAGGTCTGCGCCCTCAATATCTGTATCTCTTGGACCGCTTCTTATCCTTTCCGGCTTGTTGAATGGCCTTGACCAGCTCATCCGCGACCTTGGGGTTTACCTTCCGGAGTTCTCCCAGCTCTTCATTGGCCGCCTGCAGGTCATTAACCAGAAGATAGATCAGGACCATCTCCACATAGGGGTCAGGCAGGTCGAAATACGTCTTTTTGGCCTCTTCAAATAAGGCGGCCGCTTTTTTGAGGTCTTTGGCCTCCCTGGCCTGACGTCCCTGCAGCACCAGATCTTTGGCTTCCGCCAGCCAGCCCTCGGCCCGTTGTTCCAGGGTCAGGCCGGGGCCCGGCTTCAGGTCCAAAATGTTTTGGCCCGCGGAGGCAAAATTGAGCATCTGCCCCCCTTCCACATAAAAGGTATTGACCCCAACCACATGGCCCTGCATGTTGAGGACCGGCCCGCCACTGGAGCCCGGCGAAATAGGGGCCGAAATCTGAATAAATTTTCTTTGCTTACTTTCCCGCACCGCGGAGACGATGCCATCCGCGGCGCTCCATTCCAGGCCCTTGGGATTCCCCAGCACCACCACCTTTTCCCCCACCTGGGGAATGACCCGGGTCGTCTTGAGAAAGGGGGTTTCCACATCCGGGACCACGGCAGCCAGGATCAGGTCCCCGGCTTTGTCTTCGGCCAGGACCCGGACTACCGGGAAGGTTTTGCCATCCAGGGTCCGCACCCGGGCCCTGGTGGCCCCGCCCAAGACGTGGTAATTGGTGACAAACGCGCCTTTGGCGTTGACAAAAAAGCCGGAGCCAAATTTCCGTTCCCGGCCGCTGGCATCCTGCACCTGGATCAGCACTACCGCGGGTTTGGCCTTGCGGATGAGTTCGGGCAAATTGCCCTCCCCCGGGGTTTTGACGGCTTGCGCCAAGTTATTCCTCAATCTCTCCGCCAGGTTGGCGTCCAGTCTGGCCAGGATTCCCAGTTCCTTCTCGGCATCGGCGGCGCGGTTGGAGAGCAGGTAAGCCTGCCCCAGATAATAGTGAGCCTGGGCGTTGTCTGACTTTATCCCCACGGCCCGCTGCGCATGAGTGATGGCCCATTCTTTATCGCCTTTTCGCAGGGCCCGGGCAGCCTTGGAAACATAAGTCTCACAGGCCTCAGCCGTATGGGCTGCGGACCAATCGGCAAAGGCCTGTGGAAGAGCACCCTTTTTCAGGAGTTGAGGTGGTACGGGAATCGCAAAATCAATGTCTTTTCCCTCACTGGTGCCCGATCCCGCCAGCCCCACCAATTCACCCTTCATATTCACCACCGCCGCGCCCTCGGCGTTCGCAGGAATGGAAGCGGTGATCACCATAATCCTATGCCCTAAAAAATCTCGAGTGCTGGAAACCATGCCTTCGAGCACAGTGGACTCCATCTTCTTGCTATAGCCCAGGACCATGACCCTGGAGCCCAGATTGGGAAGCGCCGCAGCCATCTTCAAAAAAGGCCAGGGTGCGCCCGGCGGGTCCACCTGGAGCCTGGCCAGATCGGAGACTTTATCATCCCCCAGCACCGCTTTCACCGGGTAATCATGGTTGGCGCCTGTCCGGATCAGCAATTTTGCAGGTCCCAGAATGACGGAGCGCTGGGTCAAAAGATCCCCTCTTGGAGAGATGAAAACCCCATTGCCGATTTTGATCAATTTGCCGTCTTTGTCATATCCCGTCACCTGCACCACGGCGTCCTGGGTCTTGATCACCAGAACGGACAGGTCTTCCTGAGCCGGCGCCTGGCCCACTCCGGCCATAATCTGCAACCCCAAGCAAAGCATCACTAAGGCGGCCCGCAGCATAAGACCTCCTGAGGATTAAATATTTACTAAATAGGCAAGAATATCTGCGCCATAATATTGCCAACGCCTGGATGAAAGCAAATTTTTTATCGTTTGGGCCGCAGTGAACCGGGGCCAAAATGAGAGCGTCCCCCTTACCTGCATGGGGAACCGATCTTCCGGAAGCTCAGGACAGATCCCGGGCGCCATGAGCTGCGGGCAGGGAAACCCGCTACTGAGGAATATTCACCTGGGCCCTCCCCCTCCCCCGGCAACGCATTGCCTTCCCAAGGTTTTTCCTTTATAATTAAAAGTAATTGGGGCATCCTACCTGACTTTAAGTTCCTCCAAGAAACTATAAACTAATGGGGTGCAGAGCCGTAAGTCTGCCTGGCCGCGGCTTACACTCCGGCTTGAGATAGGCTGATGTTTTTAACGAGACTGGAAAAACTGGAACACCAATTTGAGGACCTGGAACAGCGTTTGACCGATCCCGAAGTTATCCGGGACCAGGAGCTTTACCAAAAATACCGCAAAGAGCACGCGGACTTAACTCCTCTGGTGCAGACCTTTCGCCGCTACCGCCAGGTGCAGAAAGAACTGGCGGACAGCCAGGCTTTGCTGAAAGAAGAGACGGATGAGGAACTGAAGGCCCTGGCCCGGGAAGAGATAGACACCTTGAAAAACCAGGCGGCTTCCCTGGAAGAAGAACTGCGCCTGCTCCTGCTGCCCAAGGACCCCAAGGACGAAAAAAACGTCCTCCTGGAGATCCGCGCCGGCACCGGCGGCGAGGAAGCGGCCCTGTTCGTGGCCGATCTCTTCCGCATGTACAGCCGCCTGGCGGAGCGCCACCGCTGGAAGGTGGAGGTACTGAGCCACACCACCACCGGCCTGGGCGGCATCAAGGAAATCATTGCCTCCATCTCCGGCGACCGGGTTTACAGCCAGCTTAAATATGAAAGCGGGGTGCACCGGGTCCAACGGGTGCCGGTGACCGAGTCCCAGGGCCGCATCCATACCTCCGCGGTGACCGTGGCCATCCTGCCGGAAGCCGAAGAAGTGGACGTGCAGATCAACCCCGAGGAGCTGCGCATCGACGTCTTCCGGTCCTCCGGACCCGGCGGCCAAAGCGTCAACACCACCGATTCCGCGGTGCGGGTCACCCATCTGCCCACCGGCCTGGTGGTCTCCTGCCAGGATGAAAAATCCCAGCACAAAAACAAGGCCAAGGCCTTGAAAGTGCTGCGGGCCCGGCTGCTCGACCTGAAGGAGCAGGAGCAGCACCAGCAAATCGCCCAGGAGCGCAAGACCCAGGTGGGCACCGGTGACCGCAGCGAGCGCATCCGCACCTACAATTTTCCCCAGAGCCGGATCACCGACCACCGCATCGGCTTCAGCCTCCATGGCCTGAAGATGGAGGCCGCCCTGGACGGGGAGCTGGATGAACTCATCCAGGCCTTGACCACCCATTACCGCACCCTGGCGCTGCAACAGGCATAAATGGGCGAAACCCGCCAACATCCCTGGACCATCTTGGAGATCCTCAGATGGACCACCGGCCACTTCCAGGAAAAGGGCGTGTCCGAACCCCGCACCTCCGCGGAAGTGCTCCTGGCCCACGCCCTGGGCCTAAGCCGCCTGGACCTGTATCTGCGCCATGACCAGCCCCTCACCCCGGAGGAACTGGCCCGGTTTAAGGCTTTTATCCTGCGCCGCCGGGCCGGGGAGCCGGTGGCCTATATCACCGGCCACAAAGAGTTCTGGTCCCTGGATTTCAAAGTGACGCCCGCGGTCCTCATTCCCCGCCCCGAGACGGAAACCCTGGTCGCCTCGATCCTCGATGTTCTTAAACCGGAAACCGGAAACCAAAAACCAAAGACCGGCTTGGAAGTGGGAGTGGGCTCCGGCGCCGTCATCATCGCCCTGGCCCGGGAACTGCCCCAAGTGCGCTGGGTGGGCGTGGATATCTCCGGCCCGGCCCTGGCGGTGGCCCGGGAAAACGCCGTACGCCACGGCGTGGCCGGGCGTATTCATTGGCTCCGGGGTAACCTGGTAGCCCCCCTCAAGTCCGGCCCCCGGTTGCATCTGCTGGTAGCCAACCTGCCTTACGTGCCCCGGCCGGTGTGGGAAGAACTACCCAAAGACATCAAGGAATTCGAACCCCGGGAAGCCCTCCTGGGCGGCGCGGACGGCCTGGACCTGATTAAGCCGCTGGTCCAGGCGGCCCCGGGTTTTTTGCTGCCAGGGGGCTGGCTGGCCCTGGAGGTGGCCGAGGGGCAGGCGGCCAAGGTGGCGGCCTTCATGGAACAATCAGGGGCCTATGAGCAGATAGAAAAAATCCCGGACTATCTGGGAATCCCGCGGGTAGTGCGCGCCCGACGGGGGGAATAAAGACTTACCACAGAGACACAGAGGACACAGAGATTCACAGAGTTAAAAATAAATTAGCCCTGGCTTTTCCAGCCAGAGCTAAATTTTTTCTCTGTGATCCTCTGTGCTCTTGGTGCCTCTGTGGTGAATCTTTTAGAAAGTCTCCTCTTTCTTGAGGAGGATGGAATATTCGTCCTTGGTACGGGTCCGGGGGAAACGGGACCTGGTTTCGTAAATATCCCAGCTTTCGCCGCCGTCAATGACCAGCCGGTCCACCCGGCCGTCACTAAGCTTGTTCTCCATCAGCACCCCGGAGCAGCCCACTGACCATAGCAGCAGCAGCAACAACACAAAACTCAGCCGTACCCCAGTTTTTACCCTTGTCATGACCGGCCCTGCATGACCACCCTATGCCGTTATTTTTGCCTCTTTAAACAGATTACTGGACCAGGGCCGTAATCCCCTTAAAAGGTTGTTTCTTTTTTCAAGATAACCGCGCCTTCGTCGGCCTTGGTGGCGTTGGTGTCCCAGGATTTCCAGCCCTCGCCTCCTTGGATCCGCAGACGTTCCACCTTCCCGTCGTCATACTGCGATTCCTGCAAAATTCCAGAGCAACTAGCGGCCCCTAGCAAAATTACCAGGGCCAGAACCAGGCAGCACCACTTTTCCCGGCTCTTCATGGCTTCCTCCCCCTCCTCTTTCCTTGGATTGTTGGTGGAGGTTTTTATTAAAGCCGGACTGCCGACTTATCGGGATTGGAGCTGGTGTCCATTAACGGGGCGCCTCGCTACTTCCCGCCCTCATGGAAAATAAGTCCAAAAAACAAAAAAGGCAGTCGGAACCCGTTAGGGATATTTCCCATGCGCGTATGTTACCAAATCTTTTTCCAAAAAAGCAACTTTTTTTAAGCCCTCAAATAACCAAGGAAAAATTCTTAGAAGCCATTTCCAAACCTCTTTTTCTGTCATCCTGAGCGCCGCGAAGGATCTCAACCCCTCGGAAATACGAGATTCTTCCCGGCGCTCAGAATGATCATTCCGGGCTACTTGAGGTTTTAGAATAGCCTCTAGGCAAGTTTACAGGGCCTCCGGACCGCAGATGCGCCCGGCCACGGCCGAGGCCGCGGCCACCGCGGGGTTGGCCAGGTAGACCTGGGATTGGGGATGGCCCATGCGCCCCGTAAAATTGCGGTTGGTGGTGGCGATGGCCACCTCGCCCTGGGCCAGAATGCCCATATGCCCCCCCAGGCAAGGGCCGCAGGTGGGCGGGCTGATCACCGCACCCGCGTCCATAAACACGGCAAACAGGCCCTCGTCCATGGCCTGGCGGTAAATCCAGGGGGTGGCGGGAATGACGATGAGGCGTACGCCCTTGGCCACCTTGCGCCCTTTCAGGACCCGGGCCGCCAGGCGCAGGTCTTCCAGGCGGCCGTTGGTGCAGGAGCCGATCACCGCCTGGTCGATGGCCACCTGCCCCACCTGGGACAAAGGCCGGACATTGCTGGGCAACGGGGGAAAAGCCACCTGGGGTTCCAGCTTGCTGACCTCGTAGGTCTTCTCGGCGAGATAGGCCGCACCCGGGTCGCTGGCGTACACGGTGTAAGGGCGCAAAGCCCGGCCCTGGACATACTCCAGGGTCACTTCATCCGGGGCGATGATGCCGTTCTTGGCTCCGGCCTCCACCGCCATGTTGGCCATGGAGAGACGCTCGGCCATGGGCAGGGTGCGGATGACCTCCCCGGTGAACTCCATGGCCCGGTAGTTGGCGCCGTCCACGCCGATGTCGCCGATGGTCATGAGGATCAGGTCCTTGCCGGTGACCCAGGGCTGCAGCTTGCCGGTATAGATGAATATCATGGACTCCGGCACCTTGAGCCAGCACTCACCGGTGATCATGGCCGCGGCCAGGTCGGTGGAGCCCACGCCGGAAGCAAAGGCCCCCAAGGCCCCGTAGGTGCAGGTGTGGCTGTCCGCACCCACGATCAGGTCGCCGGGGCCGACGATGCCCTTCTCCGGCAGCAGGGCGTGCTCCACCCCCATCTCGCTGCCATCATAGAAATGCCGCAGTTGCTGCTCCTGGGCGAATTTGCGCACGATTTGGCACTGGTTGGCGGAGGCGATATCCTTGTTGGGGGCGAAGTGGTCGTTCACCAGCACCACCCGCTCCTTAGCGAAGACCTGCTTGGCTTTGGCTTGGTGAAAGGCCTTGATGGCCAGGGGTGCGGTGATGTCGTTGCCCAGAGCGATGTCCACCTTGGCCAGGATCAACTCCCCGGGTTCCACATAATCTTTATCGCAGTGCGCCGCGAGGATTTTTTGGGTAATGGTTTGTGGTTTGGTCATTTAATTCTCCGTTTCTAGGCTATCAGCTTAATAAATTACTTAATTATCGGGAGTGCTTGGATTATTTCCGCCCTCCTCTTCCTCCCTCTCCCCACGGCGGGAGAGGGTTGGGGTGAGGGGGGCGTCTTTGGCAATGTATCTGCAACCATCCCTAAGACGCCACCCCCACCCCGGCCCTCCCCCCTCAAAGGGGGAGGGAGAAAGACTATTCTTGGCTTATGAAAAAAGTTTCTAGCAGGCTGTTGAAAAACCCCAGCAATTATGTTGTATCGTCCTCTTTGTAGACGATTTGGTACTTTTATGACGGGCAAATTCTCGAAAAAATCTGGGCTGTTTCCTCCATCGGTGGCCGGTT
>JAKAKP010000047.1 GCA_021813445.1 Deltaproteobacteria bacterium | reverse complement strand
TCATCATTGCCAGAAACGACCCGGATCAGCGGAAATTCGAGCTCATCGGCATCACCGACACCTCCATGCTGCGGCCCCAGGTCTTTGCCCTCCAGGACGGCGAGGTGCAAATCGGCCTCATCTGCTCGGAAAAACAGGCCATCGACGCCACTCTGGAGAGCCTGGCCGCGGAGGACCCCCGCTTCTGCCCGGTGGCCGACCTCTACTGGAACGCCCGGGGCGGCAGCGCCACCGACGGCGGCTCCTTCATCTTCTCCCTGGAGCCCCATAACGGCCAGCGCCTCCTCACCTGCAAGGACAAATTTGGCACCCCCAAGGTGGTCCCCTGGTATCAGCGGCCCTCCAGCGGCGTGGTCCCGGAGATCGGCGGCGAGCCGGACGAGGAGCTGCAGCGCCAGGTGACCGCGCTCCTCCAGGATGGCAGCGGCCAGGAATTCTTTCAATGGGCCAAAGCCGGGGTGTCCCAGTGGTCTTATGTCACCTTCCGGGAGGTCTTGCGCCTGGCCGCGGCCCAAGCCCATAAAAGCGATACTCTCAAGGCCGCGGCCATCAACGGCCTCACCCTGCTCCTGGACCGGCGCTACGATCCGGGGGATAAAAAACGCAGCCACCTGCTGCGCTTGCTCCTGGACGCCCTGACCGGCATCTTCCGGGACACTCCCCCAATCGGCAAATCCCGCACCAGCCGCTACCATTGGCTGAACTGGGAGACCCGGGAAAAGCTGGCGGCCCCGCCCAAGGGGGACCACGTCCTGGTGCTGGACGCGTCAGGTTTCCCCCCGGAAGGGGATGACTGCGACGCCCGTCTCCTCTGCCGGGCCTTCGAGCTGGGCTGGCGGCAATTCATCACTTACGGCTATAAAGGCCAGCGCTTCCTGGGCTGCGGCTTCGGCCCCGGCACCGATGGCGTGCGCATCGACGCCTACGGCAGCACCGGGGACTACCTGGCCTCCGGCCTGGACGGCATGACCATTCAGGTCCACGGTAACGCCCAGGATCAGCTGGGCCAGATCATGAAGCGGGGCAAACTGGTGATCCACGGTGACGTGGGCCAGACCTTCATGTACGGCGCCAAGGGCGGGGAAGTCTATGTCCTGGGCAACGCCGCGGGCCGGCCCCTGATCAACGCGGTGGGCCGCCCCCGGGTGGTGATCAACGGCACGGCCCTGGACTTCCTGGCGGAATCCTTCATGGCCGGCGATCCCTTTGCCGGCGGCGGCTTTGTCATCGTCAACGGCCTGGAGTTCGACGCCCGGGGCCGCATCCGCGCTCAGGCCACGCCGTATCCCGGCTCCAACCTCTTCTCCCTGGCCTCTGGCGGCGCCCTCTATGTCCGGGACCCCTTTAACCAGTTGGTGGACGAGCAGCTGAACGGCGGGGAGCTGGTGCCCCTGACCGACGCCGACTGGAACCTGATCCTCCCCTATCTCCAGGAGAACGAAAAGCTCTTCGGCATCTCCATCGACCAGGATCTCCTCACCGTGGACGGCCGGATCCGCCCGCCCGCGGAGGTCTACCGCAAGGTCCAGGCTGTGAAACTCGCGGTCCTCACCCAGGTGGAGGAAGACTGGGAATAGGGATAGCCTCACGCCAAAACGCAAAAAGGGCGGCCATGGGGATGGGGCCGTCCTTTTATTTTTTAGGCTTTTTAATACCAAGTTGAGACCTCTGCGAAAGCCCCTTATTTTGTCATTCTGAGCGGAGCGAAGAATCTAGCGGAGTGAACCCAGGTGCCCCCATCTTCAGGACTTACTCCCCCTGGTCTCCTCTCTGTTCATTTCTCATCAATCGCTGCATCGAAAAATTATAAGACGTAATCTGCCAGATGATTAACAGCAGGATGACCGCGGTGCTGGAGACCGGCAAACCGGCATAGGAGAATATGTCCGTTTTCTGCAGAGTTTCCTGGGGGAGGACCTTATGGGAATACTCCAGGAGATTGAAACCAAAACCCAAGGAAATGATCCCGGTTTTGCCATCAACGGCTTTTTCCGGCGGCAGCCGGTAAATGGAGACCTGAAAACAGGAAAGGAAGAAGAGGAAAATCAACACGGCCAAAGAAGTCAGGAATGTCTTTCTGGTGGCCCTGCCGGTCAGCATCACCTCCCGTTCGTCCCTTTCCCGGATGAAGGTGAGCCGGGCCAAAACCAGATTTCTAAAGGAACCTGAAACCATCAACCTGACGCTCAGATAAATGGAAAGCAGCATCCAGATAGCAAATACAAGTCCAGAAAAGTTATAGAGAAGCTTGAAATTGCCGGCAAGTCCCTGAAACCTCCCCAACCCGTAACGGTACGAGAAAATAGCCAAAATGATAACCAGGGGCAGGCCATACAAGAATACCTTCAAAAATATCGAGTCCAATCTTTTCATCGAGCTTCCTCCTCAATGGCAAAAATTGCATTTATATCCGTATTAAAAAAACGGGCGATCCGGAACGCCAGCTCTAGCGAAGGATTGTAGCCGCCCCCCTCGATGGCCACGATGGTGGCCCGGGTGACGCCGATCTCTTTGGCCAGTTGTTCCTGGGTCAGGCGGTGTTCTGCCCGCCAGACATGCAGGCGATTGACAATTTTAAGCCGTGGCGGCCACTTAGGCATTGTCTGTATCCATTCTTAGGTTGACCCCGCCTCTGGAGAGCCCCGGGTTCCCAATAAGCCCGGAGGAATGTTAACCCTGCTGAACCTCACCTTCCCCGTGCAGGAGGATGACCTGGGAAACTCATCGGGAATTCCTTCAGGCAGCTATGTATAAATTATTATACTTTTTGTCAACTAAATTAATCACCCTAATACAGAAAAAAGGCCTGACTTATCCTCAATATAAAAAAGGCGGCCCATGGGGCCGCCCTTGGCGCTCCATTTTCACTTCGGCCTCGGGCGGTGATCAATGTCACCGGGCCGAGGCCGGACAAAAGTTACGGGCTGGTTCCTGATCCTCCGTGCCCCATTTGGCTGTGGTCCATGGGGCCCATATTGCCCATTTGGCCTGAGCCCATATTATTGCCGGGGGCCGCAGGCTGACTCCAGGTGCCCGCAGGCGCGCCGTTGGTGCCCATCATCCCCGGCCCCATCGTTCCCTGACCTCCAGGTCCGGAAGTCCCCATGCCCATGCTCCCCGAACTCATCATGCCGGAGGAATAACCCATGTGATTATTATGATTCATATAGCCGCCCCCCGAGCCGCCCCCGCACTGGGCCTGGGCCGCCAGGGGCAGACTCACGGTTAGGCATGCCGCCAGCAGCAAGGCCGGGAGCCATTTACGCATATTCGTCATTTTCTTTTCCTCATTATTCCTAAGCCCGGCCCGATTCCTGAAGGAACTGGACCGAAGCCATTAACATCCACCCGGTTAGAAGACTCCAACCCCAGTTTCCCAAGACAGGTACCCGGGCTTCAGTACTATCAGGAGATGGGGCAGCCGAGGCTGCCCCATGGTCCTTCAGGCTAATTCACTTCCGGAGATACCGGCAGCGCGGGAACAGGGTCTGGAGCCTTTTTAAAGGAGTCCACGCAGGTTGGATTACAGTAGTAAACCTGCTTTCCCTGGTTATTTTTGGAGTACTCCTTGTTCACCTTGCCGTTATGGAACGGGCAGGCGATCTGCTGGTTGCCGCAATTATCTACCGCGGTGGGATCTGCAGCCCAACCGGCCCCAGCCAAAATGAAGGCCAGGACCACTGCCAGGATCACGGTAGTCATCATGCTTTTCATAGCTTTTCCTCCTTATGGCGCAGGGGATCTTCCCTGCCGCCGGGGAAAGGGGTTCAGACCCCTCCCCTTTGCTCCAGCTTGCAGATACGGAGCATGGTTAGTCATTCTCAGGCGCGGTAGGGCAAAGGTTTCCGGCTTTCTGTTCGCAAAACCAGCCCTGACTGCTGATTTTAAAATGATTTTAGACTAAAGAGGAGCCGAGCTTGGGGGGATGAAAAATATCGCTGGGAAATGCCTTAAATGTGGGGGTGATCCTTTCAAAGCGATGACTGCTGACTTGCTGATGATAGATAATAACCCCGTCAGAGGCGAGGCAAGGCATGAAACCGCTGCACCCGTGGCAGCCGGAGAAGTGTCCCGTAGTCATGGGGCAACAGTCGCCATGGCAATCAGGCAGGCAACAACCCAGGGGTTCCAATTGGTGGCCGCGTACTTCCCCCATGGCCGTCAGCGGCAATAGCAGGGAGCAGAAAAGCGCGATCCAGACCAGCAGGCCACTACTGCCTTTTAGCATACATTCTGTATACACAATTAACAGTGAAGGAGTCAAGGACTATTTTTGCCGTTGCATAGTCAAAATTTCGTGGATATGATTGACAAATCGCTCTTCAATCTCTAATATTTTGAGAAAAATATCACAATGGCTCGGTTATGCTCTTTCCCGTGTCCGGCGTAGAGGTCAACCCGCTCATTCCCCCCCTTGTCGCCCTGGTGGTCTCCACCTTCACCTCCATGGGGGGAGTCTCCGGCGCCTTTCTTCTCCTGCCTTTTCAAGTCAGTGCCCTCGGCTTCTGCACTTCCGCGGTGAGCCCCACCAACCTGATTTTCAACATCGTCGCCATCCCCAGCGGCGTCTATCGCTACCTCCGGGAAGGCCGCATGAACTGGCCGGTGGCCTGGGTCACCATCCTGGGAACGCTGCCCGGCCTCTGGTTCGGGGCATTGATCCGCTGCAATTGGCTGCCGGACCCCAGGCATTTCAAGCTCTTTGTGGGCTGCGTGCTCCTCTATATCGGCCTGCGCCTCCTTTATGACCAGACCCCCGGGGCCAAACGCAAGAAAGCCAAAATCCTGGAATTCGAGGCCCAGGTCCAGGAACGCCTGGCCAAGGTCCTGAAGGAGAGCGGCGTCACTACCGGCCAGGCCCTGCCCCTGGCGGCCCGGGTCAAGACCGCGGCCTGGAGTGTGAAGCGGGTTTCTTACAAATTCTTGGGGGAGATTTTTACCTTCAACGCCCCGGCCCTATTTATCCTGGCCCTGGTGGTGGGCCTCATCGGCGGTACCTACGGCATCGGCGGCGGCGCCATCATCGCCCCCTTCCTGGCTGCCATTTTCAAACTGCCCATGTACACCATCGCCGGCGCCGCGCTCCTGGGCACTCTGGTCACTTCCGTGGCCGGAGTGGGCATCTATTACGCCATGGGCATCCACCCGGACCTGGCCCTGGGCGCGCTCTTCGGTATCGGCGGCTTCATCGGCATGTACATCGGCGCCCGCCTCCAGAAATACGTCTCCGGCAAGGTCATCCGCATCGGCCTGGGGATCATCATCTCCGCCCTGGCCCTGCGCTATATCGTCGGCTATTTTTTCTAAAAAATTCACCACAAAGACACGGAGGACACAAAGGAACACAGAGAAAAAGAACGAAAATCAGTTTTGGCTTTGCCAAAACTAATTTTCTATGTTCTTCTCTCTGTGTTCCTTTGTGTCCTCTAAGTCTCTGTGGTTTAGTCTTTGAGGGTTTCTATGATCCTGGAATTTTCCGAAAAAGGCATCGTCTTCTTCCCGGACCCGACGTTGGTGGGCACCCCCGCAGATTACGGTCTGGCTTACGAAGAAGTCTGGCTGACCGCGGCCGATGGCGTGAAACTCCACGGCTGGTGGGTGCCCAAAGAGGGCGCGCCGGTATTTCTCTGGTTTCACGGCAATGCCGGGAACATCAGCCACCGCCTGGAAAACATCAAGCTGCTCCTGGACCTGGTGGGGGTCTCGGTCTTCATTTTCGATTACCGGGAATACGGCAAATCCCAAGGCCGCATCAGCCGGGAAGGCACCTATCTGGACGCAACCGCGGCCTATCTGTATGTGGCGGAATGTAAGAAAGTGCCGGGGCGGGATATCGTCCTTTTCGGCCGCTCCCTGGGCACGGCCCTGGCCACCGACCTGGCGGCCAAGGTCCCCTGCCGCTCCCTGATCCTGGAGTCCGCGTTCACCAACTCCCAGGACATGGCCCGGCTCTACGCCCCCTTCCTCTTTGACTGGCGGCCCTCGGTGCCCTATGACAACCTGGGGAAAATCGGCCAAATCTCGGTGCCGCTCCTCGTCATCCACGGGGAAGACGACGAAATCATCCCCGTGGACATGGGCCGCCGCGTCTTCGCCGCTGCGCCCGCACCCAAAGAGCTGTATATCATCCCCCGGGCCCATCACAACGACACCTACCTGATGGGCGGCCAGGATTATTTTCAGCGCCTGCAGTCTTTTATCTTCCCCCAAAAAAATTAGCCCCCAGCGCCTCCCCGGTGAACCGTTTTCCACTGCAGAGGCGCTGAGGGCGCAGAGATGAAACTCTGCCTCTGAAACTAAGGTCTTACCTCATTGGACCGCCCATCCCGGATTGGGGACCAGCAGGCGCTGTCTGTGCGGGTTTAGACTGAGGCGCAGACTTGGGGGCCGGCCCCGCGGGTCTGCCGCCCGGAGGCGGCCCCCCATGGCCGGAACCAGGCTGTCCCCCCGCTGGCGGAGCCACGCGCCCCGGGCCAGTCCTCTGACCTGAAGCCGGGGCTCCGAAGCCGGAACCGGGTCTCTGTCCCCCAGCAGGAGCCCCTGGGCCGTGACCCGGAGCCTGCCCCGGAGGAGGCCCACCATGACCAGGGCCCTGTATATGACCAACCGGAGGCCCCCCATAAGGCAAGCCTGGTTTAGGTCCCACTGGCCCCTGACCTCCGTGACCTGGACCTGGTTTAGGACCCGGCGGCGGGGTAATATGACCAGGGGCCGGTCCCCACCCCCCGGGGCGGGCTGGCGGCGGCCCGCCCGTGCGGAATCCTTTGTGCCACCCGGCTCCCTGGCCATGGTGGTGTTGTTCATAAAACCGCCGGTCATAACGATACCCTTGGTGGTGATTACGCCAATAGGGGTACGCCCGATGAAAGCCATCCCAATAATGGGGATGGCCCTGATACCAGGAATTCCACTTTGGCCCATACCAGGCAGGAGGTCTGACGATATAAGTGGGTGCATAGGAGTAATACGGGCACCAGCCGTATTTCGGACCGAAAAAGTAATAGAGAATGCCGTTCAGGAACCAGTCGCCGTTATAATAGACCCACGGCGTATTCGGCCCCACCCACGGCGTCGCGTAAATATTCGGGGGCGGAGGCGGATACTGGTAAACCGCCTGCGCCTGAGCAGACCCGGACATGGCGGCAACCGCACCTCCCCCCATCAGAATGGCCAACGCCAAGACCAAAACTATCTTTTTCATGCTTCCTCCCAGAAGATTTTCCCTTAAATTTTGTCAAGGTTAATACTTCTACTCCACCAAAGCAAAGATCCGAAGTAGATATCGCCAGCCACCAGGGCAACCATGCCTGGCAGAGAGTGCCTATCATTCCGGCTCTTTTGCTAATTAGATGGGAAAATGCGGCGGAAGTTAGACTTAGGGGCTTATTAATGTTAAAATATGAAGTATGAATTTGCAAAAAAGAGCCCTCCTCTTATCATTTTTTTCGGTGGGCTACAATATCCTGGAAGCTCTGGTCTCCCTCCTGGCCGGCTACCTGGCCGGGTCCATCGCCCTGGTGGGCTTCGGCCTGGACAGCCTGGTGGAATCCCTCTCCGGGGGGGTGATGATCTGGCGTTTCCGCCAGCGCCCGGGATTGCCTCCGGCGGCGGAAGAACGGCTCGAGCGCCGGGCCGTCAATATCGTGGGCTATACCTTCCTGGTCCTGGGGGCCTATGTCCTTTACGAATCCCTGAAAAAACTGCTTTTCCGGGACATCCCCGCCCCCAGCCTCCTGGGCCTCATCGTGGCCCTCGCCTCCCTGATCGTCATGCCGGGGCTCTATTTCCTCAAGTACCGCACGGGCCAGGCTTTGCACAGCCGCAGCCTGATGGCGGACTCCAAGCAGACCCTGGCCTGCGCCTGGCTCTCCCTGGCTCTCCTCGTCGGCCTGGGCCTCAATTATTTCTGGGGCTTCTGGCAAGCGGACCCCCTCATCGGCCTGGTGGTGGTGGGGTTCTTATTGAAGGAAGGCTGGGGCGAGCTCAAGGAAGGAAAGATTTGCACCTGCGCCACCTGCGGTTTGCCGCCTGCGTCAGACGGGGATCATTAATTTTTCTGCCATAAAGGCTACTGGTTGCAGAGGGACGCGCAGCTTGGGCCGCGAATAATCATTGCTTTGTAAACCATCCTTCAGTATCCTGCTGCCATATACATATTGCCTTTAAGAAGCTAAACCCCGATTCTTGGAGAAAAGCGATGATTTATAAAGGCAAACGCATAATCGCGGTTTGGATACTATGGACAGTTGCCGCGGTTCTCGCGGCCGCTCTCCCCACCGTCTCCGGCCATTGCGAGACCTTACGCTTCGTCTTTATGGCCGATTGCCGGGGGAACTCTGCCAGCGATCTCATCGACACCACCGTTCTGAAGGCCATCGACGAGCAAATCCTGGCGTTGTCTCCCCGACCGTCATTTGTCATCTTCGGCGGCGACCAGGCTCGCTATGGGTATTCCCATCCCCATAGTCGGGGAGAATACAATTTTAAAAAATTTAAGGACGCTCTGAAACCCCTGACGGATGCCGGGATAAAATTATATACGGTGCTCGGAAATCACGAACTCTATCGGGAAGGGGGCACTGAAAACGGGGAAATTACCGGGGACTTCTTCCTGGAGAATCAACAGGAATTTCAGAAAGAATTTACCGATAATCCCACTAACGGGCCGGCGGGTTATGAGAGGCTCGTCTATTCCTTTGAATCTCCCCAAAATGACGCTTTCTTCGCGGTTATGGATTGTTATTATCTGGCCCAGGATGCACCAGGCACTGACCTGCACGGCCGTTTTGACGATACCCAATTAGCCTGGCTGGGCGACCAGTTAAAGAAAACCAAGGCCACTCACAAGTTCGTCTTTGCGCATGCGCCTTATTACCAAATAATCGGGGAGCAATCGAAGCAAAATACCACCTTTACCAGTCTTTGGAAAATCTTGGATGAAAATCGGGTTGACTTCTTTGCTTGCGGACATATCCATCTTTATTCCCGCAAGACCATCGACAGCAGCATCAACCCCGATCCGCAGCTTCCCAAGCCGGTCAGCTGGAAAAACAGAGTGGTGCAGCTCCTCAGCGGCACTTGCGGCGCTGAGGTGGATACCGGCACCCCCACTGTAGATAGAAGTGCCTGGCATGTCTTTAATGATGCCAAAACGTATTATTTCAGTGTGGTTGATATTAACGGCAGGAACGTGAAGGTAAAGAGCTATGGCGGGACCGCGGCACCTTATCAACTAATTGATCAGTTTACCATTCCTCCGCATGGCACCCTCCCTCCTGACTACTTGTTGCTCTTGGATTGATCGGAGGTAATCAATGATTCTTAAAGGCCAAAGAATCATCTCGATTTTGGTTCTCTGGTTAGCTGCCGCTATTCTCGCGGCCGCGCTCCCCCCAGCATCTGGCTATTGCGAGGCCTTACGTTTCATCTTTATGGCCGACTCCCGGGGGACCAATGATAAAGATGATCTCATCAACAAACCCGTCTTAGAATCTATCAATGCTCAAATCCTGGCGCTATCTCCCCGGCCGGCATTGGTGATCCACGGCGGCGACCAGGCCCGTCGCGGCTATGCCCACCCCCATGGCCGGGGAGAATATATTTTTAAGGAATTCAAGGACGTGATGAAGCCTCTAACCGACGTCGGCATAAAATTATACGCGGTGCTGGGGAATCATGAACTATATAGAGACGACGCCCCGAGCGATGTCGAGAATGAAGAAGTCGGAGACTTTTATATCAACAATCAACAGGAATTCCAAAAGGAATATACCGACAATCCCAGCAACGGCCCGTCCGGTTATGAGAGACTGGTCTATTCCTTTGAAGTGCCCAAAGCTGACGCTTTCTTCGCGGTCCTGGATTGTTATTATCTCACTAAGGACGCACCCAGCACGGACTTGCATGGCCGGTTTGATGACACCCAGTTAGCCTGGCTGGAGGATCAACTGAAGAAGACTAAGGCTACCCATAAATTCGTCTTTGCGCATGCCCCCTATTACCAGATATTTGGAGATCAATCAAAGCAAAATACGACCTTTACAAAATTATGGAGCATCATGGACAAATATCGCGTAGACTTTTTTGCGTGCGGACATACCCATCTTTATTCCCGGAAGAACATTAACAGCAGCATCGCCCCCAACCCTCAACTTACTCCCTCAATCCAATGGAAAAACAACGTCACTCAGCTGCTTAACGGCACCTGCGGGGCTCACACGAGTACCGGGGACCCATCAGTGAACAGATATACCTGGCATGTCTTTAATGCTGAAGATACACATTTTTTCAGTGTCGTCGATATCAACGGCAGGACCGTGACGGTAAAGAGCTATGGCGGGACCGCGGCCCCTTATCAACTAATTGACCAGTTTACCATTCCGCCCCATAGCACGCCTTCTCCTAGCTCCCTGCTGCTCTTGGAGTGATTGGCAACTATTGATACCGAGTTGCAGTCAAACGGCGCGGACTTGTAGGGGGGCACCCATGTGTGCCCCCAGGCGCTCGCAAAAACACAATCCCCCGGTCCCTAGAAATAATCCGATTATAGAATTATGGACGCAAAGGTGTTTACGCTCGCTGAGGGCGGACACATGGGTCCGCCCCTACAAGAAAATTGCCGTTTGCCTGCAACTCGGTATGAAACAGGTTTCCCCAAAGCAGATATAGGGGGCGGAACCTTCCCGCCCCCTATATTTTTCTTTCTTCTCCAAAGACTTACTTTTTCTCCACCCGCTGCATCACCGCCTTGAGCAACACCGGCCAGGCGATGGTGGCGTCGCAGAGGACCTCCGCGAAGCGGCCCCCGTCCTCCGGCGCGGAAAATTTCCCCCAGGAGACCCCTTCCTTGTAAGTGCAGCCGCTCAGGCCCCCCCATTGGGCCGGCTCCGGGCAGAGGCGCACGCCGTACTGGAACCGCTGTTCCGGCAGGTCCAGGTTGAGGCGGGTATGCAGCAGCTCCAGGTAAGGGCCTACCTGCTGGGCCCAGTTCCGGGGCACGCCGCCCCCCACCGTAAAGATTCCCAGCTTTTTGGCGGCCAGCACCTTCTGGGCATAGGCCCCGAGGTCCAGGAAGGGATTGAAAGCCAGGGACAATTGGGTCAGGGCCGCGGGAAAGGGCGCATCTGCGGCCAAGGCGGTTCTGGTCATCTGGATCGCCAGGTCCAGGCCCAGTTCCGAGTCGGTGAACGCGGGGATAAACACCGGCACGTCTTTAAGAAAGGCGTTCCGGAGAATCCCGGGTTGGTCCGTATGCTCCGCCAGATACCGGCCCAATTCCCGGCACAGGGAGGACGAGCACCAGACCTGGTCCGGCGGCAGGGCCTGCAAGACCTCCCGGAAGACCTCCTCGGCGTAGTCCAGGTTGGCCTCCATCTCCAGGGTGTCGTAGATGCGGTTGTAGCCCTGCTGGTACAACTCCCGGTCATCCCGGTCCTTGGGGCACTTGTAATGGGCCCGCCCCAGGGTCTCGATCAGGCCGTGGGCCACCAGCGCCCCGGTGGTGATGACCGCCTGCAGCCAGCCCCGGTCGATCATCTCGCAGATCATCAGCCCCATCTTGGCCACACTCATGGCCCCGGAAAAGGTGCCGATGATGGTCAAGTCCCGCTCCTGCACCATGGCCGTGAGTACGTCCGCGGCTTCCCCCAGGGTCCGGCCCCCGAACGCGGTGCGGCCCATGGCCCGGAGCAGCTCGTCAAAATCCTGGATGCTATTCAAATCCAAAGGCGCCAAAGGCTCCAGCCCGTCTTTGGCCCCATCATGAAAGTCTTCAAATTTGCGTCTCATTTTAAATACCCGTTTTCCGTTTTCGCTTAAGGCCTTATCGTTTTAAACCCTACCCATATCGAAGGGATTTTTCCCGTAGGGGCGGACCTTGTGTTCGCCCTTGACGTCTGGGGCGAACACAAGGTTCGCCCCTACATTAAACATCTTTTAAGCGTACCGTGGTTTTAGCCAAAAATGATGCGCAATACGCCCAACCGTATAGATTTTCCCTGATTTTGAGTGTCACCAGAAAACGGAATGGCTCTTTTCCTGCTCACTGCTCACATTATTCAATCTGCTTACCGACGCGACCGATAAATATACCCCAACGCCTTATACAAAATCCGGGCGGCGGTAAATTCGCTCACCCGGTTCCCCGGAATGGGGGCCAGTTCCACCAGGTCCAGGCCGATGATGGGGCCTCGCTGGGCCAGGGTGGAAATAATAGTCAAGACCTGCCGGTAGCTGAGCCCCCCCGGCTCCGGCGTGCCCACCCCGGGCATGACCCCCGGGTCCAGGACGTCCAGGTCGAGGCTGAGATACACCGGCCCGGGAATTTGCTGCAAGTGTTCCATAGCCTGTCCCCAGCCTTCAGGGGTGTGCAGTTCCGCGGCCTTGAACATCTTCATCCGGGGGGCCACCCACAGGAGATCGGCCTCTTCCTTGGAGTAGCTGCGGGTGCCCAGCAGGGTGAGGGGCCGCCCCAATTCATAGACCCGCCGCAGCACGCAGGCGTGGGAGAGTTTTGTCCCCTCGTAGGCTTCTCTTAAGTCGGCGTGCGCGTCCAGAGCCACCACCGTCATATCCGGGTACTTGGTCTGCACCGCCTGCACCAGGGCCAGGGTGACGGTGTGCTCGCCCCCCAGGGCGGCGACCAGCTTCCCCTGGGAGGCCCAGGGCTGCACCTGCCTGCGGATTTTGTCCAGCATGGCCTGGGGGCCGGAGGCCTCCGGGCCCATGGGCAGGGCCGTGGTCAGCTTGATCTTCTGGCTGGGGTCCCAATTATGCTCTTCATCCCACAGCTCCACCTGCCGGGACGCAGAGAGAATCGCCTCCGGCCCCTCCCGGGTGCCCGCGCCATAGGTGGTGGTGGCTTCATAGGGGATGGGCAAAACTATGGCTTCCGCCTCCGACACCGGCAGATACTTCAGGTCCAGGAAATTCAGGGACATCTCACTTCTCCTCCGGCTCCGGCTCTTTTACTTCCATCTCCTTCAGGCGGCGGTACAGGGTGGCGAGACCGATGCCCAACAGCCGGGCCGCCAGCTCCTTGTCGCCGCCGGTCTTTTTCAGGGTCTGGAGAATGGCCAGGCGCTCGATTTCCTCCATGGAGGAGCCCACGGGGATGGTGATCTGGTCATCCGCGGGGGAATGGCGCCGGATTTCATCCGGCAGGTCCGCCAGTTGCACCATGTTGCCTTCGCACAAGGCCACGGCCCGCTCCACCACGTTTTGCAATTCCCGCACGTTCCCCGGCCAGGAGTAGTTCTTCAGGGCGGCCAGGGCCTCCTGGCTGAAGCCCATGGCGGGGCGGTCGTTCTCCAGGCAGAACTTATCCAAAAAGTGCAGCGCCAGCAGGGAGATGTCCTCTATCCGCTCCCGCAGCGCGGGTATGGGCAGGTGGATGACGTTCAGGCGGTAGAAGAGGTCCTTGCGGAAACGGCCCGCGGCCACCGCGGCCTCCAGGTCCACGTTGGTGGCGGCGATGACCCGCACGTCCACCTTCAGGGTCTGGGTCCCCCCTACCCTCTCGAACTCCCCTTCCTGGAGGACCCGCAGGAATTTCACCTGAGTGGCCGGGGGCATCTCGCTGATTTCGTCCAGGAAGATGGTGCCCCCGTCCGCCAGTTCAAACCGGCCTTTGCGCTGCTGCGTGGCCCCGGTGAAGGCCCCTTTCTCGTGACCGAAGAGCTCGGATTCAATGAGCCCTTCCGGCAGGGCTCCGCAGTTGAGTTTCACCAGGGGCTTGTCCCGGCGGCTGCTCTGGTAATGGATGGCTTCGGCCACCAGTTCCTTGCCCACCCCGCTTTCCCCGGACAGCAGCACCGTGCTCTTCAACGGCGCCACCTGGTTCACCACGTGCAAAACCTTGAGGAGAGCCGAGCCCCGGCCGATGAGGCGGCCCGTGGGGCCCCGGTCCTGGAGGGCCTGGCGCAGGCGCTGGTTTTCCACGATGAGCTGCTGGGTCTCCAGGGCCTTGGTCACCACCTTGCGCAGTTCGTGCATGCGGAAATCTTTGGTGATGAAGTCGTAAATTCCCCTTTTCAGCGCGGACACCGCTTCGTCCACCGTGGCGTGGCCGGAAATCATGATGGCGATGGCCTCCGGCCTCAAGATGCGCAAGGCCCCGAAGAGTTCCGTGCCTTCCATGTCCGGCAGCTTCAGGTCAATGATGGCCAGGTCCACGGAGTGACGCCGCACCTCGTCCAGGGCCGCCACCCCGGTGCCCGCGGTGTGCAGCTCATGGCCCATTTTTTTCAGGCCGGATTCTAACGCCTCCCGGGTGGGAGCGTCGTCGTCGACTACTAAGATAACGCTCATAAAAGTCTTTGGTTTTTGGTTTTTGGTTTTTGGTTCTCAGTCTTTCAGCTTCCAGTTTTCAGCTTCGCAACTAACCATTCAGTTTATTAAAAACTAAAAACTGAAAACTAAAAACCGTCTTTACAAGCTATTCAGCCACCCCAAAATAACCCTGTTGACCTCCTCCAGGGTCTCCGCGGTCATGTGGCCCCCCGGCGGCTCATAGGAATGCCCCACCCCCGGCAGCACGTGGACGCAGGCACTCACCGGCATCTGGCTCAGCACCGTGCCCAGGCGGTCCAGGTGGCAGAAGGGGTCCCTGCCTCCTTCGATAAACAAGGCCGGACAAGGAAGTTGGTAGAGAGGTTGATCCCGGAGCTTTTCCGGCTTGCCGGGGGCGTGCAGAGGATAACCCAGGAAAATCAGGCCATTGGCCCCCACGTCCTGGGCCACGATCTGGGCCGCAATCCTGGCGCCCATGGATTTGCCCCCCAGGAACATCTCCAGACCCTTAAATTCCTCCATCTCCCCCACGTACTCCACCACCAGGCGGAAGACGCCCTCCAGCGCCGGGTCCGGGTCAGGGTGTTTCCGGCCCTCCTCGATATAAGGGAAATTGAAGCGTACGGTCACCAGCCCTTCCCGGGCCAGACGCTCGTGCACCCCTTTGATTAGGGGATTATCCATGTTGTTGTTGGCCCCGTGGGCCAGGACCAGGATGCCGTCCAGGGTGGCGGTGCGTGGCACCCCCAGGACCAGCCGCAGTTTCCGGTCCGGCCCCAGGTTTATGGTCAGCTGGCGAATTTCCATATAGCCCTCTTTATCAAGGTTCGGTTACTCGCTGCTAAGTTATCTCAAATCTCCGCAAATCCATTTGTCATTCTGATCCATAAGTCATTCTGAGCGCCGCGAATCTAGGGTGGCGCTTCGCAAATAGTAAGGCATTGCCTCAGGTGAAAATTTAGCCTCCAGGGTGTTAAAGTCCCCCTTTGAAAAAGGGGGATTTCAATGCCTACCAAATTTCCCCTCCCCTTTTTCCAGGGGAGGATAAGAACCGGTCTAACCAGCCCCAGGCAGAGCATCCGCCTCATCCGCCAGGAGGACACCAGGGTCTGCCTCCGCCAGCCAGGCCCGCAGGCCCTCTCCCTGCCGCCAGGGAACCAGGTGTTCCCAGCCGCCCAGGTGCACGATCCTGCTGCCTTTCATGGCCAGGCGCTTAAGTCGCCGGCAGACAAAAAATTCCCGCCGCATGGTTTCGGCGTGAGCACCAAGAGCCAACCTCCAGGGCGAATGTGCCAAGGCCAGGCGGGCCTGGTGGAATTCCCGGCTGACCCAATCTTCCAGGCCTTCCCGGGGCTCCCCGGCCAGGGCCCGGAGATTGGCGGGGCTGAGCAGCTCCCGGTCATACCGGGGCAGGTGCCGCCGGGCCACCGCCCCCAAATCCAGGGGCAGGCAGGTTATCCCGTATTTCCCGGAGTAATCCCGGGCCGCCCGGTACTCGCACGGCAGGGCGATCTGCGCGGCCACCATCTGAATGGCCGGATGGACCGCGGCTGCCCGCGGCAACTCCGCCAGGCTTTTTTGCAGGCGCCGCCGCCACCGGGCCTCCCAGGCCTCCCGGTAACGCAGCGAAAAGCGGCTGATCTCCACGGTCACCACCTCCGGCTGGAGCCACCTAAGCAACCGCCCAACCCGGTCATACCCCCAGGGGTCCCCATGCACCGTGCCGATGAGAACCAGATTGCTGGCAGGGCGCTCCGGAAAAGTGGAGCAACCGCCCCCGGCTGCTCTTCCCTCTTTTGCCGCCGGATGGGTTTTGCCATGTTTTACTATTTGAGCACCCAAATCAACCATTGGCCTTGGTGGCCCAGGCTTCCAGCCTGGGCGAAATACCGGGGCGGGCGAGACGTCCCCCCTACGTCTTTTTGGATAGAAGCCATTTCAAAACTTATTTTTCTGTCATCCTGAACGCAGTGAAGGATCTCAACGCCTCGAAAATACGGGATTCTTCGCTGCGCTCAGAATGACAATTCGGGGTTATTCGAAGTTTTGAATGGGTTTCTACTCTTCGCAGGCTCCCGCGGCGCCCCCTTCTTTTAGCTGAAATCTGTTAGCTGATAGCTGACCGCTACCTAGTCCTGCACAAACTCCCGGCCTTCCTTCAGGGCCATTTCCGCCCGGGCCAACTGCCGGCCCAGATAAATGGCGTGGTTAATGTCCGAGAGCGCCACGTCCCGGGCGATTTCGTGCTGCAGCCGCTCCGCCTTCTTGCCCCGGTATTCCTTCAGTGTCACATCCTCAAAGCGGTGCTCCACCAGGATTTCCTGGCCGTCCAGGGTGATCCGGAAATAGCCCATGGGGTCCAGGCGCACTTTAAACGGGCGTTTACCTATGACCATCAAGGCCCGGTCCAGTTCCTTGGGGTCCAGTCCCAGGGAGTGGCTGATTACAGTGATAGCTCCCGGCGGCAGCCCCACCCTCTCGGCCACCCGGCCCTGGATGGCCATCAGGCCGTAGAGATTCAGAGGATAAGCATCCATGGCATTGTGGGTGCGAAAGGTGGCGCTTAAGGTCAACTTCCCTTCAAACTTGCGGAAAAACAAAGAAACCAGGCACGGGCGGCCCTCTTTGACCGTCAGGTCCCGCCGCGTATCCCACAAAGCCACATAGCTTTTGCGGTCCTCCTGGTCTTCCTTTAGCCGTTCCACGCACGCGGTCAAGGTGTCCAGACCGAAGTGCGTCCGCAAGCGGTGGCCGTAATTATAAGTCTCGTCAGCCCGTATCTCCCCTTTCAGGATGTCCTTCTGGTACTGCCGCAGTTTCCGGGGGTCGAGATTGACGGCCTGGAGTTTGTCGTCCGCTTCGAACCTGGGTTTCTCCACCACCACCTTGACGTGCTGCAATTCCAGGCGGTCACCTTTCTTCAAGGTCACCCGCCGGCCAAAGCGGGTGAGAAGGTAGAGCACCTCCTTCCAGGCCTCGAGGATGCTCTCCCGGACCACCACGTGAGCGCGCGGGTTGCTGGGAAAGTACTGCACTTCAACTTCGGGCAGAGGCACCTGCAACCGGGAAATTTCCTGAAAGAATTGCGGCGGCCGGGATTGAAAAAATTCCTTGAGGATCGTCAGGGTGCCATCTTCCTTGGGGTCACCCAGCCATTTTATCCGGGGAGAGACATGGAAATTCTCGGGCCGCACCAGGTCGTCAATCAACCGCTTGGTGCCGTAAATGCGCGCAGACGCGATCACCATTCCGGGTTCAGGGCTTTTATATCGCACCAGGGCACCTTCCACCTGTTCCAGGCCCATTGCAAAGAACTTCTCCAATTCCTCCCGTGACCCCGACCGATCATTTCCACAAATCAACAACGTCTGAATCTGCGGATTATACAGCAAATTCCGCAACATCTCCCTGAGCCCATTCCCATATAATGTCCCGAACACAGCAATGGGGCTGGTCTTGGGGTCCAGGTCCACCCCCGCTTCCCGGAAGCGCTGAATGACGTAATCCACCTTGGACCACAGGGTCACTACCCCGATGGTGCCATGGGGATTGATCACCGTCAGCCGGTCCGCGAAATAGAGGGGAATGAACTCCATCCGTCGACTATACCAAAAACCGGGCCTAAGGGCAAAGAACTCCTGGGAATACTAACAGTTCAAAGAGCGGGAACCAGGGACTGGCGTCGTTTTTCGTTTTTGGTTTTTCGTTTTTCGTGGCCCCCCCAGACCACGGCGAGCTGATATTAAATGCAGGAGCGAATTTGCTTCGTCTAGGCTTTCCAGGGCGACCACTAGTTCGCCCTGCGGGCGTCATCCTGTAGTGTGCGTTCTACGCACCATCATTGCGGATTGGCCAAAGCCTCGACGGTGCGTGGAAAGCACCCAACCGCGCCCAGGCGAGACGCCTGGACCACTACTTCCGCCCCTACGCCCGGAAACACTTTTACCAAGATCTCACCGCAGGAAATCCGCCGCCTGTCTTGCCACTCCCCCGAGTCAGCCTTATCTTTGAATTACCCGGAAAGACGCCGAAAAGTGTTGCATAAACTCGCGCTCTGATGGTAGGAAAGAAATGTCCGGTTCCTGCAACCCAGGGCTGGGGCAAACCTTCAGCCTCAACATTATCAGCCTTAGATAAGGGGTCAGCCGATGTCTTCAAAGGACAGAATGTATCTCCAGAGTTTCCAGGAAATCAGCAATCTCTTGGGCTCCACCCTGGCGGTGGATGAGGTGCTGGACCATGTAGTCCGGCAGATCACCAAGGCCATGAACCTTAAGGGTGCCACCATCCGTTTGGTCAACCCCAAGACCAACACCTTGGAGCTGGTGGCCTCCGTGGGCGTCAGCGAACAATATCTCCACAAGGGGCCGGTGGATATGGACAAGAGCATTACCGAGGCCCTGAGCGGCCGGCCGGTGGCCATCTATGACGCGGCCAGCGATCCCCGCATGCAATACCCCCAACAGGCCAAGGATGAAGGCATCGCCACCCTGGTGGCCGTGCCCATGGTCAGCCAGGGCCAGGTCATCGGGGTTTTGCGCCTGCTGACCGCGGAGCCCCGGGAGTTCACCATGGACGAAGTGGACTTCGCCTGCGCGGTGGCGGATATGGGAGCCCAGGCCATCAGCAACGCCCAGATGTATGAGTCCCGCACCCGGGAACTCCAATTTCTCAAGGGCCTCCTGGAGGTCTCCAAAGCGGTGAATTCGGCCCTGGACGTGAAAAAGGTCCTGCAACTCCTGGTGAAAACCGCCACCACCTCCCTGGACATCAAGGCCTCGGCCGTGCGCCTCTTGGACGAGAAACGCCAGCAGATGGAACTGGTGGCCTCCTACGGCCTGAGCGACCGCTACATCAATAAAGGCCCGGTGGGCGCGGACAAATCCCTCACCGAAGCCATGACCGGCAAGGCCGTGTCCATTTACGACGTGGCCCTGGACCCCCGGGCCACCTACCCCCGGGAATCCGCGGAGGAAGGGATCAAGTCCATCCTCTCCGTGCCCATTTCCCTCAAGGGCAACGTCATCGGCGTGCTCCGCATCTACACCGCGGAACACCGGGATTTCAGCGACGACGAAATCACCTTTATCTCCTCTCTGGCCCAGCAGGCCGCCATGGCCATGGAAAACGCCCGCATGTACCAGAAACTCAAAGGCGAACACGAAGAACTGATGAGCGACCTCTACCGTTTCACCGGCTTTACCAGGGGCTTATAGGAGAATTTGGAGGAAGGCCGCAAGAAAGTGAGCAGTGAGCGGTAAGCAGTGAGCAGTTCCGACAATTTTCTGCTGCTCTCTGCTCACCTCTCACTGCTTAAATTTTTCAGGAGGCGCAATGTCTCACTATTATGAAGAAAAGGACCTGGAGAGGTTCCAGGAGGTGGGCCAAAACCGGCCCGATCTCTTTGATAATTTCATGAATTATTACCAGGGGGTGATGGCCGCGGGCGCCCTGACCGTGCGGGAGAAGGCCCTCATCGCCCTGGCCGTGGCCCATACGGTGCAGTGCCCCTATTGCATCGACGCCTACACCCGGGCCTCCCTGGAAAACGGCTCCAACCTGGAGGAAATGACCGAAGCCGTCCACGTCGCCGCGGCCATCCGGGGAGGCGCAGCCCTGGTCCACGGAGTGCAGATGCGCAACGTGGCCGCCAAGATCAGCATGTAAAGACGCGCCATGGTCCCCTTTGCCCGGCAACTGGAAAGCCTGGGTTACCCTGATCTCAGGGCCGTGGAGGTGTCCACCCTCCAGGTGAATCTGGGGTGGCGCTGCAACCAGGCCTGCAAACATTGCCACCTCCAGGCCGGGCCGGAGCGCCCGGAGCAGATGGCCATCCCGACCATGCAAGAGGTCCTGCGGGTGGCGGCGACCTGCTGCATCCCGGTGGTGGACCTCACCGGCGGCGCGCCGGAATTAAACCCGCACTTTGAATATCTGGTGGCGCAACTCCGCGGCCTGGGCGTCCACGTCCGCAGCCGCTCCAATCTCACCGTGCTCCTGGAGCCCGGCAAAGAACATCTTTTTGAATTTTTCCGGCAGCACCGGGTGGAGCTGATCTGCTCCCTGCCTTACTATCAGGAAGAAATGGTGGACCGGGTCCGGGGCCCCGGCGCGTTTCAAAAAAGCCTGGAGGCCCTGCGCCGTCTCAACCGCCTGGGCTTCGGCCAGGAAGGCTCGGACCTGGAGTTGCACCTGATGTATAATCCCGGGGGCGCGTTTTTCCCGCCAATGCAGAAGCCCCTGGAAGACCTGTTCCGCCGGGAACTGGCCCAGCGCCACGGGATCCGCTTCCACCGCCTCTATACGCTGCTGAATATGCCCATAGGCCGTTTCCAGGACTATCTGCAAAGGTCCAGCAATTACGACAGCTACATGGGGAAGCTGCTGGCCAGCTTCAATCCGGCCACCGTGCCCGGCCTCATGTGCCGGTCGCTGATCAGCGTCGCCTGGGACGGCCGCCTCTTTGACTGCGATTTCCACCAGGCCCTGAACCTGCCCCTGCTGCCGGGCCTGCCCCAAACCATCGGTGAATTCGATCCAGAGATTCTGGCCACCCGGCCCATCCGCCTGGAAGAGCACTGCTACGGCTGTACTGCGGGCAGCGGCTCCTCCTGCGGCGGCAGGATAGTGAGCGGTGAGCCTTAAAGTCCCCCCTCCCTTGAGGTGCGGGGGCTAAGGGGGAGGGTGGCGACTTTCGGGGCGCTGATACAAGACGCCACCCCCACCCCACCCCTCCCCCCTCGCAGGGGGAGGGAGCTTTTTTTGCTTAAGAATTCCTCAAAACAAGGCGCAATTGGTTTTCGGAACTAAGGCAATAAGCATTTTTAAATTTAGTGCTCACTGCTTAATGCCAGCGCTGGGTGAAAATGCGCTCTGCTAGGTGGTAGGCAAAAAAAAGCCAGTTTTTCAGGGTAGTGCCAAAATAGCCCTGTTGCAGCCACTTGCGGCCCGAGCTGGCCACCGGCGGGGTGAGAATCTGGATGCGGGTGTGGCGCCGCAGGCGGAGGACCAGGTCCAGGTCTTCCGGGCGCTGCTGGGAGAAGCCCCCCAATTTCTCAAACAAGTCCCGGCGCAGGATGAGCGTCTGGTCGCCGTAAGGGAGGCCCAGCAGATGTGCCCGGCGGTTGGCCCCCCAGGCGATGAAGCGGAGGGCCGGCAGCGGCGGCATCAGCATCAGCTCAAAGGCCCCGGCCAAGAATCCCGGGTCCGCCGCGGCCCGGCGCAGGGCCTCCAGGTGCACCGGCCCCAAAGAAGTGTCAGCGTGGAGGAAGACCAAATACTGCCCCCGGGCCGCGCAGGCCCCGGTGTTCATCTGGCGGCCGCGGCCTCTGGGAGCCCGGAGCAGGCGGACGAATGGGAAGCAAGAGGCCACTTCCGTGGTGCCGTCAGTGCTGCCCCCGTCCACGACGATGATTTCTGCATCCTCAGCTTTGGGCAAACCCTCCAACGTCTTCCCAATCACTCCGGCTTCATTGTAAACTGGCAGTATTATGGAAAATACTTGAGAACTCAGGGAATTGGCGTAATTCATAATGTTTCTTTTAAAAGCGGTTCAGATTTGATTGCGACCCAGGATATATAGCCTCTAGGGACGGCAAAATGAAGTATTGTTCCCCCTCCCCTGGTGGGAGGGGTTAGGGGGAGGGGGAAAGCGCCTGGACATGACGAACCCATTGTCCCCACCCTAACCCTCCCCCAGCAAGGGAGCGAGAAAATGATGACCTATGCCGGGTATCTTATTTGAGTTTGGCGATTAATTAAGATTAAATTTTTAATAAAGAACCAAAGCAGGCCTTTACATGACCTTGCTCATCATCTTTGCCCGGGAACCCTCTCCGGGGCAAGTAAAAACGCGTCTCTGCCCGCCTCTGTCCGGAGAAGCCGCGGCCCGGCTCTACCGCTGCCTCTTGGAAGACATCCTGGAGGAGACGGCCCGGGTGCCGGGCCTCACCCCGGCTCTGTCCTTTACCCCGGATAGCGCCGGTACATTCTTTCAGGAATTGACCCCGGCCGGGTTTTTCATCTTCCCCCAGGAAGGGGCCGACCTGGGCAGCCGCCTGATTCGCGCCTTCGACCGGGGCTGGGCCGCGGGTTTTAAGACCATCCTGATCCGCAACAGTGACAGCCCTGACCTTCCTACTAAGATGGTTACAGATGCGGTCCAAGTCCTGGAATCAAAACAGGCCGATCTGGTTTTAGGCCCCAGTCCGGACGGCGGTTATTACCTGGTGGGTCTCAAAACTCCCCAGCCGCAACTGTTCGAAGGCATCCCCTGGTCCACTTCCTCCGTTTTGGCTGACACTCTGGCCCGAGCCCGGCAGTTGCCCTTGACTGCGCACCTCCTGCCTCCCTGGCCGGACATCGACACCATCGCCGACCTCCAGGCCTTCCTGGAGCGGCCTCCCCTACCCGGAGCTCCCGGCTGGCGAACCTATCTTTGCGCCCAGCAACTTGCAGCCTTCTTGTAAATCTGTTTATATTCCAACTCCATTTAAACTTATAAGGTATATAGTTTCACTTGACACTTGATATTCGCCCTGCTATGCTTGCCTGAAATTGAACCGGCACAGGGACAGCATGGCCATAAAGCAGGGGACGCCCTCCCCCGGAAAGCCTTCCGGCCCGGCAGGGCTCAAGATGCAAGACTTGGTGCGGGCCACCGGTGTGGCCAAGTCCACCATCCTCCATTACCTCAACGGGGGGCTGCTGCCTGCGCCGGTGAAGACTTCCCGGAACATGGCCTATTACAGCCCCGCGTGCGTGGAGCGCATCACTTTTATCAAGATTATGCAAAGCAAATACCGGCTGTCCCTGGGCATGATCAAAAAGTTCCTGGAGGCATGCGTGTGCGGCCCCGAGCTGGAGCCGCTGCTGCAACTGCGGTCCTTCATCTTTGGAGAGGGGGACGCCAGGGAGCTGTTGGACCTGGGGGCCTTCTGCCGGGCCACCGGCCTCACGGTCCCGGAAGTGGCGGAATGGCAGCGCGCCGGCCTCTTGCTCCCCCTGGAGCCCGACCGCTTCGACTCCGAAGACCTGGCCATCGGCCGCATCCTCAAAGCATGCGGGGAGTTGGGGATTACGCCGGCAGAGGCTTCCTTTTACTCCCGGCTGGGCCGGGAGATCGTGGACCACGAGATGCAGCTCCGGGACCGGCTGATCCAGGGCCTTTCCCTGGAAGACAACGCCACCCGCACCCTGGAGATGACCCGGGGGGCCCGGGCCTTAAGGCCTTATATCATTGACCGCATTTTCCAGCACCGGGTCCTGGCCCGGAAAAGCATTGATGGGGACGAATAGGGTTGATCGGGATTCCCACCGCTGAGCAGCAGGGTTGCAGGAGAAAAATGCAGCGCTTTCTGGCATATAGCGGTTGGCTGGCCCTCTTCTGTTACAACACCCTGGGGGGGGTTATCCACTTCCGCGTCACCGTCATGCGGCCCCTGGCTCTGGCCCTGTTTCTGGGTCTGACCCCTTTGATATTCTACCGGCGCGGCCAGGGCCGGGCCTCCGACCTGGAATTGTCTCTCCCCCTCTATTTTTTCCTGGCGACCCTGGGGTTCTGGCTCTCCCCTGACGCCTTGGGCCGGGTCATGACTGTCTACGCGGTCACCGTCATTTATCTGCTCCTCTTCCTGATGGCCGCGGTGCCGCCGCTGCTGGGGGCCGCGCCCTTTACCACCTACTTCGCCCGCCAGACCGCGCCCGCCGCGGCCTGGGATACGCCCCTGTTTAAGGAAATCAACCGTCATCTCACCGGGTTCTGGGCCGGACTCTTCGCCCTGTGCGCCCTGGTGAGCCTGGCGCCGCAACTGTGGCCGGGCCTGGGGCGGCCCTGGCTCTTTTCTCTGGTCTTCCCCCTGGCGTTGCTGGGGGTGGGCTTCCGGGTGAACCGCTGGTATCCGGCCCGGCGGCGACGGCAATTGGGGCTGGCGCCGGGGCCGGCCGCTCCGGAAGAGTCAAACCCATGTTTGCCAAAAACTGCTGCATTTACCAAGGAGAAATCTGAGATGTCTGCAACGCCCAAGGTAGTGGCCATTAACGGCTCTCCCCACGAAGGCTTCGGCAACACTTCCCAGATGCTGGCCATGCTCCAGGAGCCCCTGGCCCGGGAAGGCTTCGACCTGGAGGAAGTCTTTCTGTCCCGGCACCACATCGAATACTGCGCCGGCTGCGGCCTCTGCATCGAAAAAGGCGCGTGCTGGATCAGGGACGACCACCGGGCGATAGTCCATAAACTGCTGGAGGCCGATGCGGTCATCCTGGCCTCACCCGTCTATTTCCGGAACGTCACCGGCCAGATGAAAACCTTTCTGGACCGCTCTTTGGGCTACGGCCACCGCCCCCGGGGCACCTGGAAGCCGGGCCTGGCCGTCAGCGTCTCCGCGGGTTGGGGAGAAACCATGGTGGTCCAATACCTGGGCCAGTCGCTGCGCGTCTATGGAGCCTTCGCCCTGGGGCACCTCACCGCCATGGCCACACATCCGGGCGGCTTTATAGGCCGGGAGTTGGTGGCGGCCCGGGCCGCGGACCTGGCCCGGGACCTGGCCCGGGCGGTGCGGGAGGGCCGCCGTTTCCCTGCCAGCGACCAGGATCTGGACTTCTGGCACTTCATAGGAGGCCTGGTGCAGGAGAACCGGGAATTCATGAAGGCCGACTACGAACACTGGCAGAAATTGGGGATTCTGGAGAGCTTTGAAGCTTACGTAGGCCAAAAGCGCTCTCAGCCGCCCCGGAACGAGGAGATGCGCCAAGCCTGGCTGCAAGAATTGCGGCAGCGCCAGAAGGACCGGAGCGCCGCGGCGGCCCAACCCCCCGCGGACCCTGCGCCCCGGGGCCAAACCGCGCGGGAGATGATAGAAATGATGCCCGAGGGCTTTAACCCTGACGCGGCCGCAGGTTTGACGGTCACCTACCAGTTCGAGGTGAGCGGCAGTGAAAACTTCACCGCCCATCTGCGCATCGCCAACCAGCAGGCCGTTTTCCACGAAGGCCCGGCCGCGCAGCCGGAGGTCACCATCAGCACCCCGGCGGACGTCTGGCTGGCCATCTGCCGGGGCGAATTTGATGGCGCCCAGGCCTTTATGACCGGCAAGTTCAAAGTCGCAGGCGACCTGGGGCTGCTGATGAAGCTGAACGCCATTTTTCCCCGGAAGCCTTCCTGAGAAAAAGATGGGGAAAGGGTTGGGACGGCCGCCGCGTCGGGTGGCCGTCTCAGCCCTGACGAGGTCGGGCATTATCCTCCGCCTCCCTCAAGGCGGGCGTTGCCCATAAGTCAGGAATTATTTGATTTATTGCAGTCTTTGGTGGCCCAGGCTTTCCAGCCTGTACGGGTTGCAGGCGCAGCCTGGAAAGGCTGCACCGCCGGTGGAAAGCCTGTCGCCGCCCCTAATACCAAATTCATATTGACCTGCAACAAACCAAGAGATTCAAACGCGTTCATCTGCGTTTATCGGCGGTTAAATATTAGCCGCCGATGCACGCCGATAAACGCCGCTCTTCTGGATTTGTTGCACGAAGAAACGAACCTGGCATAAGCCCCTCAGGGGGTGATTCCCTTTCCCTCATATATCTTTAAGATTCATGGAAATTCTGCTACATTAGAAAATTATGCCGGAAGCCATTCCCACCGCCAAACCATCCACCTTAAAACCCCTGTTATTTATCCTGCTGGTGGTGGTCATGATCATCGGCGTCCGGCTGTGGCACCTGGACCAGTACCTGGAAAAGGAGCGCCTGCGCCAGTTCGTGGCCGGTTATGGCGTCTGGGGACCCATCGTCTACCTGGTCATCTGGACCCTGGCCCCCCCCTTGTTGCTCCCCGGTCTGCCCATCACCCTGGCCGGAGGCGTGCTCTTCGGTCCTGTTTGGGGGGTGGTCTATGTGATTTTCGGGGCCACCTCCGGGGGTACGCTGGCCTTTCTGGTGGCCCGCTATCTGGCCCGGGATTGGGTAGCCAGCAAACTGCGAGGCACCAGATTAGCGACCCTGGATGAGAAAGTGGCCCGGGAGGGCTGGGAGATTGTGGCCTTCACCCGGCTCGTCCCCATCTTCCCTTTCTTTCTGGTGAACTACGCCTTCGGGCTGACCCGCATACGCCTGTGGCACTATGTGCTGGCCACCTTCTTCGGCATGTTGCCGGTGACCGCGGCCTATGTCTATTTCTCCGCCAACGTCCTGGACCTCTTCCAGGGCAAGTTCTCCAAGGAACTGCTCATCGGCGTCCTCCTGCTGGCTCTGGTCTCCTTGATCCCCTTCGCCTACAAGAAGATTAAAGCCAGGAAAGGGGAATCCTTGGATATCTAGGACTAAGCTTTGTAAATATTAGGGCATTCAATCCAGGAAAACCTGATTCTCCAGCCATGAGCCTGACCGCACCCGGGAGACTCCTGATGACGCCGGATACCAGAAAATGGACCCACAGACAGGCCGGGCTGCCCCTCTTCCTGGCCCTGGGATTGGTTCTGCTGCTGGCGACTCCCGCTTTCCCCGTGCCCCAGGGGGGCTATGCCCATCCGGAGACGCTGATTCAACCCGAAGAGCTCAAGGCCCTGGTGGACCGCCAGGCCCCTGGCCTCCGCATCATCGATGTGCGCCATAAGGCCAAGTACTACCTGGGGCATGTCCCCGGCGCCCTGGAAGTCTGGCGGCCGGACCTGGATGACCACCAAAGCCAGGGGCTCATCCCCTCCCGGGCCCAGGTGGAAGCCCTCCTGGGCCGCCTGGGGGTCAGCGGCCAGGACACCCTGATCCTCTATGGCGATCACTATGATCATAGCCGTTTGTGGCTGGTCCTGGCTTATTACGGCTTTCCTTTGGAGCGGCTGCGGCTCCTGGACGGCGGCCTGGAGGCCTGGAAGGCCAAGGGCTATCCCACCCAGATGACCGCGCCCCCGGTCAGCCGCACCCGGGTGAAATTACCCGGGGCCTCGCCGTTCCCTAAGCTGGTGGCCGACTTGGCCGCGGTCAAGATAGCCTCCCAAGCCCCCGGGAAGGTAATTGTGGACGTCCGCCCCCACAGGCAATACCTGGGTCAACAGGAGAAGGAAGGCGCGGCCCGGCCCGGCCACATTCCCGGAGCCGTAGGGCTGGTGTGGAAGGAGGCCGTGGTTGCTGCCGGGCCCTACAAGAGCTTTTTCCAGCCTGCAGTCGAGCTTAAGAAAATCTTCAGGGCCCAGGGAGCCACCCCGGATAAAGACATTTATCTGTACTCCCATAACGGCCTGTCGGCCACCCTCAGTCTGCTGGGCCTCTACCTGGCGGGCTACCCCCTGGAGAAGCTGCACCTCTACGCCGGCTCCTGGATCGAATGGAGCCGCAGCCCGGAGGCCGCGGCGATGGGCAACGCCGCCGCGGCGGGGCCGCAGCCTACTGGCAACCCCCCAAAAACTGGAGCCAGGGAGAAGAGAGGCAAGCCCTGAACCGAAAATTACGTTTTCCGTTTTCCGTTTCCCGTTTTCCGTAAAACGAATGCTTGAATGAAAGGGTGGCGCAGGCTTTCCAGCCTGCGCCGGCCACCCGGGAAAATCCAGATATTCTGGGGCAGCTGCGGCTGCCCTTTTCTCCGCGCAGGCATAGGCAAGATCAGGAATGAAAGCTGTGAACCCTCCAGAAGCCAATTGGTCTGACAAAATCCTCTCCGAGTGCATCGGCGAGGAGCGGCCCCCCTGCCAGGCCGCGTGCCCGTTGGACATCCGGGTCCGGGAAAAGCTTCGCCGGATACAGGCGGGGGATATGGCCGGGGCCCTGGAGGTGGTGCTGGCGCGCTGCCCCTTCCCCGGCATCCTGGGCCGCATCTGCTCCCGCCCCTGCGAAGCCGCCTGCACCCGGGGCCAGATAGAGGCCCCTATTGCCATTGCCGGGCTGAAGCGATATTTGGCCGACCTGGACCCGGCAGCCGTATCCCGGGCCGCGGTCCCCGGCCCTGACCGTCCCGAGAAGATAGCCATAGTCGGCAGCGGCCCCGCGGGGCTAATGGCCGCGTATGAACTCCGGCGGCTGGGATATCAGGTCACCCTGTTCGAGGCCGCCGACGCCCTGGGTGGGGCCCTGCGCCTCTATCTCCCGGCCTTTCGCCTGCCCCGGGAGGTCCTGGACCGGGAAACGGGCCTGGTCGTGCAAATGGGCGCGGAGGTCCGTCTCCGCACCCGCTTGGGCCGGGATATTCACCTGGAGGACCTGCGCCGGGACTTTGCCGCGGTCTTCCTGGCCCTGGGCGCGCACAAGAGCCTCTCCCTGCAAATCCCCGGGGAGGACCTGCCCCAGGTGTGGCCGGTCCTGGATTTTCTCCGGGCCGCCAATTCCGGCCTGCATCCGGAGGTGGGGCCCCGGGTGGCGGTCATCGGCGGCGGCAACGCCGCGCTGGACGCGGCCCGCACCGCCTTGCGCCGGGGCGCCCGGGAGGTCCATCTCCTCTATCGCCGCAGCCGGGAACTCATGCCGGCCCTGGCCTCCGAGGTGGCAGAGGCGGGCCGGGAAGGGGTGCAGTTTCATTTCCTCACCATGCCGGTGCGCATCCTGGGAGATAAACGGCTGGCAGGGCTGCTGCTCCAGCAAACCGAGTTAGGGGAGCCCGACGCCCAGGGCCGCTTCTGCCCGGTGCCCGTGCCCGACTCCCAGTCCACCCTGGAGGTGGACACGGTGATCCCGGCGCTGGGTCAGACCGCGGATTTCGGCTTTTTCGGCCCCGGCCTGGCCTTTGACACCGCCACCAGCCACCGCCTGGAAGCGGACCCCGTCACCCTCCACACCCAGATTCCCGGCGTCTTTGCCGGCGGGGACCTGGTCACTGGCCCCCGCACCGCGGTGGCGGCCTTCGCCGCGGGCCGCCGGGCCGCCCTGGCCATTCACAGCCACCTGCAGCAGGAGCCCCTGCCAGCGGACCTGCCTCCCCTGGCCAGCCGCACCACCCGGCTCATCGTCGACACCACCGGGGTCCTGCCCGCGGCCCGGCAAGCCAGGCCCGGCCTGCCGGTGGCTGAGAGGCTCGCAAATCCTGGGGCGGAAGTGGAACCGGGGTTTTCTCCGGCGGCCGCCCAGGCCGAGGCCGGCCGCTGCCTGGCCTGCGTCTGCTCCCAATGCGTCAAGGACTGCACCTTCCTGCAGCAATACGTGCACCACTTCCCCTACACGGAAAAAGAGATCGTCCGCCTGGTGCAGGAGCGGGGCGAGGCCGAGCCCCTCATCCCCTATTCCTGCCATTATTGCGGCCTGTGCCAGGCGGTCTGCCCTAAAGACCTGCACGCGGGCCTGGCCTGCCTGGAGGTGCGGCGGCAGTTGGTGGCCCAGAGGCAAGGCCCTCTCCCCGGCCACAAGGGGGTTAAGGACTACGTCAAATGGGGCACCCACCCCGTCTTCACCCTGAGCCGCCCGGACCCGGCCACGGGTAAGGCCAGGCAGGTCTTTTTCCCCGGGTGCTCCCTGCCCGGCTACTTCCCCCACCTGGTCAAGGCCGCTTATGGCTACCTCCGGGAGAGGCTCCAGGACACCGGCGTCATTCTCAACTGCTGCGGCGCGCCCAGCCTGATGCTGGGGGAGCAAGAGGTCCAGGAGCAGGTGGCCGCGCGGGTGGCCCTGGAATTTGAGAAGCTGGGGGGCCAGGAACTCATCGCCGCCTGCACCCACTGCCTGCACACCCTGAACCGGTTCCAGCCGCAGATCAAGACCCGGTCCCTTTACGAAGTGATGCTGGAGCACGGCCTGCCGGCCAGCGCCCGGGACGGGGCGGGCTCGGTCTTCCAGGTCCATGATCCCTGCGGCGCCCGGCATATGCCGGTGGTCCAGGACGCGGTGCGGGATCTGGTCGCGGCCGGGGGGCACCGACTGGAAGAGATGCCCCATAATCGGGAGCGCACCATCTGCTGCGGCGCCGGGGGCCTGGTGCCCGCGGTGGACAATGCCCTGGCCCAAAAGATGACCGCGTTCCGCCTCTCCGAGGCTACCCGGGACTTGGTGATCTATTGCGCCTCCTGCCGCGCCAAATTCCACCGGGCCGGCCATGCATCGCTCCACCTGCTGGAACTCCTCTTCAACCCCGGCTGGCGGCAAGCCAAGGCCGCCGCCCCCGTCAGTCCCAGCAAGCGTTGGTGGAGCCGCTGGCGTCTGAAGCGTTGGTTTCAGGGACTGAGGTAGGAAGAATCATTATCAGCTAAGGGAGTACTATGGTGATGATTAACTTATTACTTTCTTTGCTAATTATCATTTCCTGTAGTGTTGCCAATAAACCGGTTATGGCTGCAGATGTCCCAACTTTTGAGGGCAGTATTGGGGCACCAGGACCGCGACAACTCCCAACTCAAGGCAATAAGTTTAATAAATTCATGCTGAAGCACCGCGGCAAGATTGTTTATTTATTTGTTTTTCTTGATGAAGAGCAGCGTCGAGATTTTGCCGCAGGATTGGCCAAACCGGATGAATACAATCGCATCATCTTTACGGTGAGCGATGATTATTTGAAAAAACCTACTGATTCAACAGGTTGTGAATATCTAATTCACCTTCCGGCAAAAGCCCGGGATTATAAGTTTGAATACCTTAAGCAAGCCGGCAGATTGTCGGGATATTTCAAGATCTGGGATATAAATGGGCCGAGGCAAGGTTATATGTCCATAAATTTGAGGGCCGTAGCAAAGCCGGGGTGCGTATCCCCTTAGAGACAGGACGGAAATCTCCCACCTATTATAAAAAAACCGGGGAACGCGAAGCGAAAAGCGCCGCCTTCCCCGGTTTTGTATGCAGATGGTGGAGGGTTTGGGTAGGGTCCTCAGGGCTCTGGCCCCCGGACCCTGGCCCCTGGCCCCTCCTTTAATGCCCCCCTGGGAAAAAGGTGTAGCTGATCCACACCAGAAACCCCAGGGCCACCACCCCGATGATGATGCTCCAGCTTATGAGCTTCTTTTCCACGGGCAGCAGCGGTTCATACTCCATCTTCTGGAGTTCATCAATCAGTTTGGCTTCTTCAGCCGGCGGCACCAGCGGTTCTTCTTCAGGCGGCAGAATCGGTTCTTCAGCCATAATTACCTCCTTTATCTTTTAGCCGGCCAGCGGCGGATGGACCCCATGGAAGAAGATCCAGGAGATCAGCAACCCTACCCAGATGATGAATCCGAAAAGACAGAGGACGTAAACCGCGGCCAGCCTGCCGATACCCTCCTCCCACAGCTTCTTGAAGTTGGACACCACCCCGATAGTGAAGAAAGTCAGGACAAAGAACATTACCCTGAAGGTGTCCATGCCCGCCACCGCGTCGTTGGCCGTCTTGAGGGCCTTAGCCGACGACAGGCAAATAAGCAGCATCAGGATAAAGGTAATCGCATAGCCCATGACGAACTTGGGGAACCGGTCCCAGATCTCCGAAGCCTGGATGCGGCCGCCCTTACATTCGATCTTGGCGCACCAGATCACCGCCAGGATAAAGGCCCAGACCCCGATGAAGACATCGATGAAGACCTTGACGGTGGTGGCGGTCATGACCATCCAACCTTCTTTATAGTTAATTCCCTGCATAGCCATGGCCTTGGCCCGAATCAGGCCTTCCACGATCGCGCCGGAGGCCACCGCCGCGCCGTCGGTCTTCACCGCCAACCCCATCCAGGCCCCGGCCACCAGGGGTTGAGTCCAAAGAAATATCTGGGCCAGAAAGGGCAGGATCAACAATTCCACCACCGCAAAGATGACCACCAGTGAGGAGACCATGATGGGCACCACGGGCCGGGCCCGGATGGCGCCGCCGGTGGCGATGGCCGCGGAAATGCCGCAGATGGAGATGCCGGAGGCCAAAGGCGCGGCCCATTCCCGGCTGAACTTGAAGTATTTCCTGGCAACAAAATAAACCACGGCCCAATAGATCAGATACGCTTCAACAATGGCGCACAGTCCCCGGAACAGGACGGCCTCGGCCAATCCTAGGGCCCCCGCCGCCTTGACACCCAAAAAGGCCCCCAGGATGACAATGGCGGTTTTGATGTATAACTCCGGCCGCGTGGCGGGTTCCAAAATCTTGGCAAATCCCGGAAAAAAGTTGCCGACGATTAAACCGGCGATGAGAGCGATGATAAACCCCGCCTCCCCCGTAAGTTTCAAAGACCAGCCGATGCCGAAACTTTTAAGCATCGCCGGGGTATTGGCGGCGATATAGGCGTTGTTGCCCAGAAGGAAACAAGCGTAACTTATCCAAAAAACAATAGTGAAAGCCAGGATGAACCGGCCGGCGTTGACCCCCATGGCCACCGCGGCGATCTCGGTGATGATCAGCATAAATAGGTAGGTTAAGAATAAGGACGTAATCCCCGGCATCCCTTTAAGGGCCCCAGAAACCGACCCCAGGGCCTTGGAAAGGTCCACCCACATGTTGGTTTTAATTCCCCAGCCCAGGAGGTCGAAGCCGATAAACATCCCCAGGCCGAGGACAAAGATGAACAAACCGATCCAGAGGGATAGCCAATCTTCGCTAATGCCTTTCCTTCCTTCCATGTTCCATCACCTCCTGAATTTCCATTGATCCAGACGGTTTTGTTTCATAGACCCTCCTCTTGTGGTTTGATTAGTCCAGCAATATATTTTGCCGGAGAGGCCGTAAGGAATAACGGTTCTGAATTTGCACTGAAGCAAGGAGAGTGCCATACCTGGGGAGGGACCGGGAAAAGAACTGTATGGATAAAATAGCCTGTAAAATTAATTTCTTAACTATTAGTTATCCCTCCTCCTGCGGCAAGAGACCCCGGCTATACTGCGTCCTGCGGGCAGCAGTAGTGCTTCTTTCAGTTGGCATCACGGCCGGTTTCTTATAATATAGAGGCATCCTTCTTCATGGGCCTGGGAGTTTCAGCCATGACCGAAAATCAGCCTTCTGGCCAATCGCCGCCCCCGGTTCAGTCTCTGGGCTCCTTCAGCCTGCAACAAAAATTCCTCATCGGCGTCGGCGTCATTTTTCTGGGGTTCAGCCTGATCATTGCCTTCCTGATCTATTCCTATGAGAAGCGCCTCTTGGAGGAAGCGGCCCACGAAAAATCGGAGATGGTGATTGCCGCGGTGGAAGCGAGCCGCAGCTACGTCCAGGAGGTGTTGCGGCCCAAGATGTATGAGCTGTTGGGTCATGACACCTTCATCCTGGAAGCCATGTCCACTTCTTACGTGGGCCGGGCAGTGGGTGATCGCTTCAAGGATTCCTTGCCTGACTACCAGATTCGCCGGGTCGCTCTTCATGCCCGCAATCCTGCGTCAGAACCTCGTCCCGTGGAAACCAATCTAATCAAATACTTTGCCGCCCACCCGGAGCAACATAGCTGGAAGGGTATCGTCAAGATCGCCGGCCAGTATAACTTCCTGCATTCCCGGCCCGTCTATTTCTCCCAGGAATGCCTGCACTGCCACGGCCGCCCCGAGGATGCCCCCAAGGCCCTTTTGGACCTTTACGGCCGTACCCGGGGCTTTGGCTATAAGCCCGGGGACATCGCCGGCATCACCGCGGTGTCCATCCCCGTGGACGTGGCCCTGTTAAAGATCAAGGACCGGGCCTTTGCCATTTTCGGCATCAGTCTTTTTGGCCTTTCCCTGCTCTACGTGGGCATCTGCTTCTTCTTCAACCAGGTGGTGGTTCTCAACTTGCGGGGCCTCCTGGACATCTTTCGCCATGGCCTCCGGGATGAAAAAGAACTGCAACTGTTGACCGAAGCCCAGGCCAAGGACGAAATCCGGGAGCTGACCGCCGGGGCCCAGGTCATGGTGGCCCACCTCCGGGAGACCCGCCAGCAATTGGAGGAATACACCGGCGATCTGGAACAAAAGGTGGGCCGCCGCACCCAGGCCCTGAAGGAATCCCAGCAGCGCCTGGAGGAAAAGGTGGCGGCCCGGAATCAGGAACTCCACACCCTGAACACCATCGCCGAATTAATCACCCAGGCCATGAATCTCACAGACATCCTGCCCCGGGTGCTCTCTCAGACCCTAAAGCTCATCCCCGCCCGGGGCGCCGCCCTCTACCTGCTCCGGGGCAATCCCCCCTGCCTCGAACTCCAATGCCAGGAAAACGCCGGTCAGCTCATTCCCCGGATGCCCATTGACGCCCAGGCAGACCGGCCCCTCTGGGAAGATGAGGTGACGGATTTGACCTCCTCCCTCCTGGAAGCCGCGTGCGGCCGCATGAGCTTCTTCGCCTGCGAAGAAGAGCGCAACTGCCTCAATGTCCCCTTGATCTGCCGGGGCCAGGTCATGGGCGTCATGACTTTCGTGGAGGTGGATTTCCAGGAGATCACTCCGGAAAGGCGGGAGTTGCTGCTCTGCGTGGGCCAGCAGATCGGCATCACCATCGAAAGCCTGCAGAACGTGGAACAGCTGGTGAGCAGCAAAGACCTCCTGCAGTCGGTCTTCGACGGCATCACCGATATGATGGTGCTGCTGGACCGGGATCTCCGCATCAGGATGGTCAACAAGGCCTATCTCCAGCACTACGGCATGACCCTGGAACAGGTCCTGGAGCGACCCTGTCTCTCCACGGCGGTGGCTCCCGGCTGTCCCTTATCCCCGGAGAGCATTAAAGAAATCTTTCATTCCCAAAAACCCCGGACGGAAGAGGTAATGACCGGTAATGGCGGGAGGGGGGAGATTTTCCTGGTCCACTACTACCCCATCATCGGGGAGAAAGAGGAAGTGGCCGGAATAGTGAGCTATATCAAAAACATCACTGCCGAGAAGCGGGTAGAGCAGAGAATCCAGCAGACCGAAAAAATGGCGGCCCTGGGGCAACTCGCCGGCGGTATTGCCCATGAGATCAACAATCCCCTGGGGGTCATCCTCTGTTACACCGACCTGCTGAAAAGCCAGTTGGCCGATTTTCCGCAAGGTCTCCATGACGTGGGCACCATTGAGAAACACGCCCGGAATTGCCAGCGCATCGTCGCCGATCTCCTTAAGTTCTCCCGGGGTCAGGAGACGGAGCCCCTGCTGGCCCAGCTCAATGCCACTATTGAAGAGGTGGTGCAGATGGTGGAACACCAGTTTCGCCGCCAGCGGTGCCGCATTGAACTGGACCTCGACCCCCAACTGCCCCAGTGGCGCTTCGACGTGGATAAGATGAAGCAGGTCTTCCTGAATCTGCTGATGAACGCCAGCCAGGCCAGCAAAGACAGGCAGGGATTAATCCGCCTCAGCACCCGCCACCGGCCGGAGACCCGCCAGGCCCAGATCGTCTTTGCCGACAACGGGGTCGGCATTCCTCCGGAAATCATGGGCCGTATTTTCGACCCCTTCTTCACCACCAAAAAGACCGGAGAAGGGACCGGCTTGGGACTGGCCGTCAGTTATGGCATCATCAAAGACCACGGCGGGGATATTCAGGTGGAGAGTGAACCCGGACAATGGACCAGGTTCACCATCGTCCTCCCCCTCGAAACCCAGGGGTAAGAGACCATGCCCATTGAACGCGTCCTGATTGTGGATGATGAAGAAGACATGCTGGAAGGGTTGCAGCGCATCCTTAACCAGGAACTGGAGGGGGTGGAGGTGGTCACTGCCTCCCGGGCCCGGCAGGCCCTGCGTCTGGTGCGCCAGGTCCCCATTGACCTGGCCCTCCTGGATATCCGCATGCCGGAAATCGACGGTTTGGAACTCCTGGAGGCCCTGCGGAAAGAAGACCCTTGGCTCACCGCCATCATGATGACCGCGTATGGCAGCATCGAAGTGGCGGTGGCGGCCATGAAACTGGGGGCCTATGATTTCATCACCAAGCCCTTTGACAAGGAACCCCTCATCCGGGTGGTGCGCAAGGCCCTGGAGCGCAACCGCCTCATCCGGGAGAACCGCCACCTGCGCCTGCGGGTGGGGGAGGGCAACGGCTTTGAAGGTCTGGTGGGCCAGTCGCCTCCCATGCGCCGTCTTTACGAGCGCATCCAGGCCATTGCCCACACCGGCTACACCGTGCTCATCCGGGGGGAGAGCGGCACCGGCAAGGAACTGGTGGCCCGGGCCATCCACGCCCTCAGTAAACGGGGCAACCGTTCCCTGATCTCCGTCAGTTGCCCCGCGGTTCCCGAAAACCTGTTGGAAAGCGAGTTCTTCGGCCACAAGCGGGGAGCCTTCACCGGCGCCGACCGGGATCACACCGGCCTCTTCGAGGAAGCCCACGGCGGCTCCCTCTTCCTGGACGAGATCGGCGATATCCCGGTCTCCATCCAGACCAAGTTGCTTCGGGCCTTACAGGAACAGGAAATCAAGCCCCTGGGGGCCGCCAAAGCCAGTAAGGTGGACGTCCGCATCCTGGCTTCCACCAATCAGAATATCGAGGAGAAAATCCAGGATAAAACTTTCCGGGAGGACCTTTATTACCGCCTGAATGTGGTGACTATCAAGACCCCTTCCCTTCAGGATATTTCCGAAGATATCCCGCTCCTGGCGAATCACTTTTCCCGCATGGCCTGTTCCGAATTGGGGCTTTCTCCCAAACGCTTCACCGCCGAAGCCCTGGAGGAGTTGCGGCGGCGTCCCTGGCCGGGTAATGTCCGGGAACTCCAGAATCTGGTGCGCCGGGTGGTCATGTTTTCTCCCCATAGCGTCATCCGCTCCCTGGAACTCCAGGCCCTGGAAGGCCCAGGCAATCCCGCCGCCCCCGCTCTCCATCCCTGGGGGGAAGGATCCCTTAGCCAGATCGAGTTGTATGGCCAGGCCAAAGAACGGATCGTCAGCCGCTTTACCCATGACTATGTCGCCGATCTCCTGGCCCAGACCGGTGGCAACGTCACCCGGGCCGCGGAGCTGAGCGGCCTGGGCCGGGCCTCCCTGCAAAAGATCATGCGCCGCCTGGGGATCAAATCCGAAGGTTTCCGGAAGGAAGAGTAGGGAAAAAGGCTTTACCACAGAGGCCAAGAGAGCACAGAGTTACACAGAGGGAAAAAAATAAAAGGAGGACAGGCGAAGCCTGCCCTCCTTTTCAATTATTCTCTGTGAACCTCTGTGTCCTCTGCGTCTCTGTGGTGAATCTTTAATTCTTCCGCACCATCTGCCGCGGTCCCACCATGCCGCCGGGACGCCAGTCCTTGGGCGGACAGTAATCGGTCAGGCGGTCCAGTTGCCCCAGCTGTTGCAGCCGCTCGTAGATCATGGCCCAGACACAGGGGACGTCGCACTTGAGAGTGGCGGACACCTCGCACAGCCCGTTCTGGGAGCCGCCGCAAGGACCGTTGAGCAGGGTTTTGGCGCAGCGGGTGATGGGGCACAAACCCGCGGTGGAACCCAGGATGCAATCGCCGCAGCCCCGGCAGCGTTCCTGCCACAGGCCCATGTCCGCGGTCTCGCCGATAAAGGTGGTGTTGATCCCCGGGAATATGGGTTTGCCCGGCAACCGCTCCGCCAGGCTCTGTACGCCCGCGCCGCAGGCGATGGAAACCACCGCGTCCGCACCCTCGGATTTTTCAATGACATCCAGGAGGAACTGATGGATGCACTGGCGGTCGACGCTGATCTCCTGGACTTCCATCTCCTTGCCTTCCAGGCGGAAGGTCATTTCCAGGGCCGCAGCCAGCTCCGCCACCTGTTTGCGTCCCCCGGCCAAACATTCCGCAGTGCAGGTGTCACAGCCCGCCACCAACACCTTGCCATAAGGACGGACCATTTCTTTGATCTCAGCAAGTCTCTTTCTTTCCCCAACAACCATTTTTCTTCTTCCTCAGCAAAAATTATGGGAGGTCGGCCTACCCTCCCGCTGGTTCTTCTTAGCTAATCAATGTCCGTAAATTATAAAAGATCAGAGGCGGGGAAGCAAGCTTTTTCCCAGAATTTATGCGGGATTTTACAGCAATTTTAGGGATTCCTCCAAGCTCACCCGTCAACCATGGGAAGTCGTAGCACGGGTCTCTCGACCTCTCCGGTAATCCGCCCAGGCGATACCATTCCAAAACCACAATTTGCCCTAAATTGTCATTCCGAGCGCAGCGAATCTCGTATTTTCGAGGCGTTGAGATCCTTCACTACGTTCAGGATGACAGAAAAGAGGTTTTGCAACGGCTTCTATAAAGCTTAGGCCACCAGAAACAACTTTTCGGGGCAGGCTTTGGTGGCGCAGGCTTTCCAGCCTGCGGGTTTTTCGGCACAGGCTGGAAAGCCCGTGCTACCTCTTAAGATTCTGAGACGTACCCTGCCAGCAACTTTGAACTTTGAACCTTGAACCCGGAACTATTCATCGGTAAGGGTAATCCATCTGCGCCGCGATTTTGGCCCGGGCCTCGGGGCCCGCCAGCCGTTCCACCACGTAGAGTCCCAGATCCAGGGACGCGGCCACCCCTCCGGCGGTGATTACCTTGCCGTCGTCCACCACCCGTACCCCCGGGACGACGCGGCAGTATGGCACCAACTCTTGCAGGGCCTTGGGGTGGGTCGTGGCCCGCTTGCCCGCAAGAAAACCCGCGGCGCCCAGGAGCAGGGCGCCGGTGCATACCGAGGTCTTCAACGGGACCGGGGCCGCGGTCTTGAGCCAGGCCAACATTTCCTGGTTGTGCTGCAGGCTCCGGGTGGCAAAACCTCCCGGGATAAAGAGCAAATCGAACCCGTCCAGGGGCGCGGCCACGTAATCCGGGATGAGACCCAGGCCCCGGTCATCGCTAATCCGGGGCTGCAGCGCGCAAAAGCGCCACTGAAAATCCGGCCTGAAGCCCATGGTCTTTAAGCGGGTCACCGGATCATAGAAACCGATGAAGTCCAGGGAGGTCATGCCCTCAAAGATAATCAACGCGGCTTGCATCGACTGGTACCTCATGGCTTTGGACTCTCTGGAGGGCCAAATCAGTTCCCATCCGGAAACAGTTCCCCCCAGCCCTCGGCCCGCCCATAAATTATGATTAGAATCGTAGGCGCGGGCGTCTCGCCCGCCCGGTATCCGCACAAGCTGGAAAGCCTGTGCTACCGCCCGGAACCTTTCAGGGCAGCTTATGAAATCAGAAGGCCTTTAAAGTCCCCCTTTGAAAAAGGGGGACTTAGGGGCAATACTGTTCACTTAACTATTTTAATCATCATTTGGAGGTCGATTTTGGGCATGGGATTAGAGCCGCGGCGCCGCAAGGGGAAATTGCTCATCTTGCGTTTGACCCCCCGGGGGTTACGCCGATGG